>JBBRSH010000003.1:0-112340 GCA_038245555.1 Pyrinomonadales bacterium
GGACCTTGATGTCCGCACCGAGGGCGGCCTGGGCAAATGTGACGGGAACCGCCGAATAAAGATTGTTCCCCTGCCGTTCGAAGTTTTCGTTCTCGGCGACGTGGATCACCACGTAGAGGTCACCCGACGGCCCGCCGTTTACGCCAGCCTCACCTTCGCCCGTAACGCGAAGTCGTGAACCGGTTTCGACGCCGGCCGGTATCTTTAATTCGATGGTCTTTTCTTTTTCGATCCGTCCCTGCCCGCGACATATTTTGCAGGGTGTCTTAACGATCCGGCCGCTGCCCTGGCAATTGGCACAGGTCCGCATCACGCTGAAAAAGCCTTGCTGATATTGCGTCTGGCCGCGGCCACCGCAGGTAATGCAGGTTTCGGGGTGAGTTCCCTTTTCGGCTCCGGTACCCTCGCATTCGACGCATTTTTCGAGACGGGGAATGCGAAGTTTTTCATCCTTTCCGGCGGCAGCATCCTCGAGCGTTATCTCGATGTCGTAGCGGAGATCCGAGCCCCGTTGGCCAAACATGTCTCCAAACCCGAACATGTCGAAGATGTCGTCGAAATTCGTAAACCCGGCGTCGAATCCGGCTGAGCCACCCGCCTGATGGCCAAATCGATCGTACGAGGCCCGTTTCTGGGCGTCGGAAAGCACAGAATAGGCCTCCGCAGCCTCTTTGAACTTCTCTTCGGCGTGCGGGTCGTCCGGATTCTTGTCGGGGTGATGCTGCACCGCCAACGATCGGTACGCCTTTTTGATCTCGATGTCCGTTGCAGTTCGCGTAACACTTAAGATCTCGTAATAGTCTCGCTTGCTCATAATCAGTGGTCAGTGGTCGGTGGCCAGTGGTTAGAGGTCAGCAAAGACATCAGTAAACTTCTGTCCACTAACCAGCGGCCACCGACCACTAAATTAACAAGCGCCAGTTCAATCGACTTGAACTGACGCTCCTATATTTTGCGACATTCGCCCTATTTTCTCAAGTACCCTTTCGTCCGGTTGCTCCACGATCCTCTACTGACCACTGACTACCGGCCACTGACCACTGCTCTACGCCATGGTCAGCATCGCTGCGGTAATGCGGTTAGCGGCGGCTTCGACGTTGGCAAGCTGCTCGTGGATCTGCATCAGGCTTTCCGAATTTATCTTTTCTTCGGCTTCGTTGAGCACGCCATTTATAGCCTGTTGTTCACTTAGCTCCAACGTCTTTCCGATCTCAATCATCGCGCGGCGAGAATTGCGGATCATCGAATCGAGACGATTTCGTTCGTGTATAAGTTCTTTGGCATCGCGATCCTTCTCGACCGATGTCTCGGCCTCGATTATTAAACGCTCGATCTCGTCCGGAGACAGTCCCGACGAAGGGGTGATCTGAAGGGCCTGTTCGAGGCCGGTCATCTTGTCCTTTGCCGATACGCTGACGATACCATTCGCATCGATCTCAAACGAGACATCGACCTGCGGCACGCCGCGAGGTGCCGGCGGTATACCAACGAGTTCAAATTTCGCCAGGCTCCGGTTCGCGCTCGATATCTCGCGTTCGCCTTGCAGAATGTGGATCTCGACCGACTGTTGGTTGTCAACGACGGTTGTAAAGGTCATTGTGTTCCTAAGCGGAATTGTCGAGTTACGTGAGATGAGTTTTACAAACAACCCGCCGCGGGTTTCGAGTCCGAGGCTCAGCGGCAAGACGTCGAGCAGGACGATATCCTTGACATCACCGGTCAGAACGCCGCCCTGGATCGCGGCTCCCATGGCGACGACCTCGTCCGGGTTGATCTCCGACGAAGGCTCTTTTCCAAAAACTTCCGTCACGGTACGAGCAATGATCGGCGAGCGGGTCTGGCCGCCGACCAGGATCACCTTGTCGATATCCGAAGGCTGCAGTTTTGCGTCCCAAAGGGCCTTTTGACATGGTTCGACCGATGATTCGACCAGATCGGCAACCAGCTTTTCAAATGTGTCACGAGTCAGGACCGCATTGATATGTTTCGGGCCGGATGTATCGGCCGCAATGAATGGCAAACTGATACTGGTTTCCGTAACGCTCGAAAGCTCGCATTTAGCCCGTTCAGCGGACTCCTTGAGTCGCTGCAGCGCCAACCGGTCGGTTTTGAGATCGATCCCATTTTCCTTTTCAAACCCGTCGACGAGCCACGCGATAATGCGTTCATCAAAATCTTCGCCGCCCAGAAAGGTGTTGCCGGACGTCGAGAGAACTTCAAAAACGCCTTCGTTGATCTCCATGATCGAGATGTCGAAAGTTCCGCCGCCAAGGTCATAAACGGCAACCTTTTCGGTCTTGTTCTTGCCGAATCCGTAGGCGAGTGCGGCCGCCGTCGGCTCATTGATGATTCGTTCGACCTCGAGGCCCGCGATCTTACCCGCATCACGCGTCGCCTGACGCTGCATGTCATCAAAATATGCCGGGACCGTGATGATCGCTTCGGTGATCTTGTCTCCGAGAAACTCTTCGGCGGCTAACTTGAGACGCTGCAGGACGATCGCAGAGATCTCCGGCGGGCTGTAAATTCGATCAAGCACCTTGATATGGGCATCGCCGTTCGGAGCTTTGACGATATCGAACGGAACGGTCTGACGCATTTTTTCGACTTCGGGGGCCTCGTACTTACGGCCGATGAGGCGCTTTACCGCGTATAGCGTATTGGCCGCATTGGTAACGGCCTGACGTTTCGCGATCTGCCCGACAAGCCTTTCATCCTTGTCCGTAAATCCGACGACCGAGGGAGTCGTTCGACCGCCCTCTTTATTCGAAATGATCTGCACTGTGCCGCCTTCCAAAACGGAAACGCAGCAGTTTGTTGTGCCCAGATCGATCCCAATTACTTTACCCATAACGTTGAAGTTCCTCTTAACGGTTGTGCCTAATGACAGTTCTAAGGTGAGAAGATAGCAGTCTATTCAATATCGGATGGCGACGAAGTCTCGTCTTCAGGTTCGAAGGGTGGAGACGGGGTTTTCTCGGGAATTGGCGCGATGGTTACCTTTACCATCGAGTGCCGTATCACCTTGTTCCCGATTCGATAACCTCGAAGCAATTCCTCCGAGATCGTGTTAGGCACAGTATCCGTACTAATCTCGGTTGCGACCGCCTCGTGAAAATTCGGGTCAAATATCTCGCCAACAGAGGCGATCGGCTGAACGCCCATATTTGCAAAAACTTCGTTGACCTGCTGATTGACCAAAACGATGCCGTTGTAAAATTGCCGGTATTCAGCACTCTTGTCGTCGCCGGTCATACCGGCCGCATCGAGGGCCCGGTCGAGATTGTCCAGGACGGGCAGGATCTGCCCAGCCAGCTTGCTGATTTGATCGATAAAAGACCCGCGGCGTTCTCGATCGACACGATACTTGAAATTCTCAAAATCTTTGAGCCGCCGGTCGCTCTTTTCCTGCATGTCCTGACGCTCGGCTTTAAGTTCCATCACGCGCACTTTAAGAGCCGCAACCTCGTTTTCGAGTTCGAAATTGCGGATTTTCGTTGTCGACGGGGGCAACGAACGCAAATTGTTTAGTGGGGCGGTCGGAGCTGACGAAGCCAGATCTTCCTTGACGAAATCCGGAACAACAGCGAAGTCGGCACCGAAATCGGCGACCTCGATCCTGAGATCCGCCGTAATATGCAGATCCTTTTCCTTAGCCTCAAGCTCCCGGATGAAGTCATCGACGGACGCGGTGTCGTCCGCATCGATCACATCAAACGAGCCTTCGGGCATTGGTATTTGTTCCTCGGAATTCATGTTTTGACAAGGGAGTAGGACGGTCTCGGGCTCTTAATTTCTAGAAACATCGACTGACATCATCTTTTCAAGCGTTCGGGCCACGTACGAGACGATCGAGATCATCCGGGCGTATTCAATTCGCGTGGGTCCCAGAACACTCAAGGTTCCGATGGCGGAACTGTTGCCGATCCTGTAAGGAGCCGAGATCAGCGTACAGTTTTGAAATGACGGTGTCCGGTTCTCGTTACCGATGACGACTTGAACGTCGCCTTTTGCCGTCGGATCGCGTTCGATGCATTCGGTCAGGACCTGCATCAGCCGTGATTTCTCGCCGATCGTTAGGAGAAGATCTCGTAATCGTTCGAGGTCGGCAAAATCACCCTTGGTCAGGATGTTTGACGTGCCGTCCACGAAAACTTCGCCTTGCCGGTCATTTGCGTCCTCGATACTCTGAGAACACAGGATCACGGCCGTTTGAAGCAATTTGTCGAACAGGGCCTTTTCCTCGTGCATCAACCCCATGATCTCCGCACGGATCTCAGCCAGGCTCTTTCCTGCAAATTCCTTATTCAGATAATTTGCGGTTCGTTCGAGGTCCTCTCTCGTAAAGGCAACTTCCGGCCGAATGATCTTGTTGTGAACGATATTCGGGGCTGAAACCAGCACGACGAGGATCCTACCCTCGGAAAGACTGACAAATTCGATATGCTGCAGGCGATCACTCGCCAAAGAGGGCGAGACAACGATGCCAACATTATTAGAAAGAGCTGAGAGCAAGTGGGAAGTTCGTTCCATCAACCGATCCGGCGTGTCGGCTACTTCCCCGAGGTCCCGCGGGTTCAAACCGTATTCTTCACCAATGCGGAAAAGATCGTCGTTTGAAATACTGAGGACACCGAGCAAATTGTCAACATAGAACCGGTAGCCACGATCTGTCGGAACGCGTCCTGCGGAAGTGTGCGGCTGCTCAAGCATGCCCATTTCCTCAAGTTCGCTCATCACATTGCGAATCGTTGCCGAGCTTAAACCCGAAGCGTTGGCAAACTTTTCCGATAGTGTTTTTGATCCTACCGGTTCGCCCGTGACGAAATGTTCGTTGATAATGGCTGATAGAATGATCTGCCCGCGGGAATCGGGAAAATCATGATGCTTCTCGGTTCCTTGGGAAATACTATGGACAGACATCCTTTTCTGGGTGAGTTTGAGCCAGACCGCATGTTGGCGGTAGGCTTTCCCCATAAAAAGGAATATCATTTCGAGGGTTAAATTGTCAAGAATAATAGTTTAACTACGATAAACAACTTTGTGATTGAATCAACCGATCGGATCCTGGAATTTTACCGGGAAGCCTTTCAATACTACGATCCGAAGCGGGTTGTACCCGCCATAGATATACGGTTTTATCCGTATGTCAGCATTAACCACACGATCCGAATTCGCGAAGGTGAGATATTTGTCCGCATCGGCGAGATCTGCCGCGACATGCCGTTGAACAGCCACAAGGGTTTGGCCTACATACTGATCGGCAAATTGCTCCGAAAAAAGATCCCGGCCGGGGCTCGCGAGATTTATTCCGGTTACGTCAAAACCACAGAGATTCGCGAGAAAGCGGCCGATAACAAACGAGCCAAAGGCCGCAAGGTAGTAACGACCTCAAAAGGCTCGGTTTACGATCTCGACGAGATATTTGCCAATCTCAACAGCAAATACCTCGGCAACACGATCCCCAAGCCCGCCCTGACCTGGTCCGCGAAAAAAACCTACCGCATCCTCGGCCACCACGACGCGACCCACGAACATATCGCCATAAGCAGGTCCCTCGATTCCACTGCTGTACCGCGTTATGTCGTCGAATGCGTGGTCTATCACGAAATGCTTCACATCGCCCACCCGACCAAACACGTCAACGGCCGCCGCTACAACCACACTGCCGCCTTCAAACGCGACGAACGAAGATTTGCTCAGTTCGACGATGCCGAACGATGGATCGAGCAGAATGTGCGGAAACTGAAGAATGAGGCCAAAAGAAGTTGATCAGTCTGCTGCGAGTTGAGCGATGATCGAGCCGATCAGGCCGAAGTCCGACACGGTGCGGCGGTCTATGCCGGTCCGTATGAAGCGGGTTTCGGTGTAATAGTTCGCAGCGGGATTTTCGTCGTCGGAGAACTTTTCAGACAACATCTCTGCAATTTGGCGGGACGAGGATCTTTCTGCTCCGAAAGTCGTAATAGGAGCTTTGCTGTCCCTGAGTTTGATCGATTGTTCGCTTAACGTTGGTCTTTTCGGCTCACCGCCGCTATCGACTACAACAGCAAGTGCATGATTGGTACCAATAACGATCCGTTCTCCATTAAAAAGGGCGCTGGTGTCGCTTTCGTCACCTCGCCAAAAGTTCTCGTTAACGGGCTTGAGATCTGAAACCAAAGCCTTCTTTATTGAGGGGTTGCTCGTCGTCGCAACAACAAATGGATGTTCCCCTTCCCAGTCTACATTTGCGGTAATTAGATTAGGGTCAACCGAACTCAGGAACATTTCCGCGTCACGGATACCATAGGGTTCAAAGAACGCTCCCGACAGCTGACCCAGCATTTTCCCTGCAATTGGATCGATTTGCTTTTTGAGAACTAAAAGCACGCTTATCCAGGCTTTTTGCGGACTCTTCAGGTTATATCGAGTTGCCGTGGGCAATTCTGGTAGATTAGAAAATAATTGCTCTGGAGCCTCTCCACTTGGGACGATCGTTTCGCTAAACACATTCGCGATCTCCGGCGGCATTGTAATCTTGTATTTATCCTCAACTCCCTGCTCAGTCTTCGTCGCGGTCCAACTTATCTCGGTGATCGAACTCCGCAAAAGCTGCGGAAGGATGCCGGCGATGGCGGATTGGACTTCCGAATCTTCGCCGGCTTCGGACGCGAATTTCAGGCCGATAATGTTGGCGATCTGGGCGATGCCGTCTGTTGAGACGTAGCCGGAGGACAATGTTCCGGGAGCGGACGGAGGAACTTTGCTGGCTTTAGCAATGCTCTCGGTTTCGCCACGGCGGACGGCAAGGACTTTGTCGATGGCGGATTCGTCGTTGCCAAAATATATCAGGCTGTCAATGACGAGGACGTAGGCTTTCCGGCCGTCTTTGGCTGTCCAGGTAAAGTACTTGCCCCCGTTTTTGTCTGATCTGTCAAGAGTCGGCGGGTTGTCGTAGACCTTTTCGACAAAACCACCGAGTTTTTGCTCGGCGAATGCGACCGTCTGATAATTCCACCCATGTGTGTCAGCAATCGCAACAAAATGCGGTTGGACACGTCCGACGCTGTGCTCGTCGGTTAGCTTTTCTTCGGATGTCTCAAAACCCGTGACCGCAACCGCAAGCTGTACGCCTTTTAGCGCCGAAAAATCTGGCTTCGACTTCGCCACTTCAGTGAACGGCTTACTGTCGACGATCGGCTGCAAAGCGGCAGCGAGGTCGTTCGTCTCAAGATAAACAAGCGTCTCGGCCGGGACGAGGGATCGCATATCCGTCGGCTTGGCCGAACAGGAAGAAAGCAGAATTAACCACAGATAAACACAGATAGACGCAGATAAAGACAAGACGTTTAGAAGTGGACGCTCCCCCATTCGTTGGTTTTCATATCTGTGGTCATCTGTGTTCATCTGTGGTTCCATTCCTGTGCTAAAATCCGAAATCAATATGGAAAAAGTATTTGCCGACAATATTTTACAAGGTAAAGTCGCGTTTGTAACAGGCGGAGGCACGGGAATTACGGGCGGCGTCGCTCGGGCTATGGCTGAGCACGGTGCGCGGCTCGCGATCGTCAGCCGAAAGGAAGAGAATTTGATCCCGATGAAGCAGTTCATTGAGGAAAACGGCGGCGAATGTTTTGCGGTAGCGGCGGATGTTCGCGACTATGCGGCGGTCGAAGATGCCATCGCAAAAACGGTTGAGCACTACGGAAAGATCGACATCGTCGTCAACGGAGCCGCGGGCAATTTCCTTTGCGCTGCGGACCAGTTATCTCCGAACGGTTTCGGAACGGTCGTCGATATCGATACAAAGGGAACATTCAACGTCTGCCGTGCAGCCTTCGAAGAGCTCAAAAAATCGAAGGGTCAAATACTAAATATCTCCGCAACATTGCATTATCTTGCAACGCCGATGCAGATCCACGTTTCAGCCGCGAAAGCCGGCGTCGACGCGATCACGCGAAATCTGTCAGCCGAGTGGGGCCGCTACGGCATCCGCGTTAACGGTGTCGCACCCGGCCCTATCGAGGACACCGAAGGGATGAAACGCCTGCTACTGCCGGAATTGAAGGAAAAGCTGACGCGAAAGATCCCGCTCGGACGCTTTGGACGGATCGCGGATATCGAAAATGCGGCACTGTTCCTCGCCTCGGACGCGGCTAGCTACATTAATGGCGTAACACTTGTCGTGGACGGCGGCAGTTGGTTGCTGGGCACAAGCCTTGCCTAGTTTGGTCGTTTCCGCGGCGGAGGCGGCGCAGTCACAGCGTCTTCGGAATCCTCATCCGTCATCATCTCTTCGACGGTCTGCGTCTTCTTTGGCCGGGTATCGAGCACGGCCCTGAGAACCATCATTTTGGCGAGGATTCTCACTTCGAGCCGATCGAACGTATTCGTCATGCTTCGTGTCTTTGCGAAATCGGCCTTTGCCAAAGACCTGATCGTTCCATCCGCCATTCCGAGCTCGCCGGTTACTCCGCGGATCATCGAACCGCCGAACATTCCGATCTGCAGCTCGCCGTCGGCAATGATCTCTTCATTGACGTCGATGAATTCGGCCACCTTGATGAACGCTGCGATCGTGTCGTTAGCCCGCAGGATCGTACTTTCCAGAAGCGGAAAGGCCTTCGCGGGATTTGCTTCGGCATAGCCGCCCGCAAGCATCCAACTGTATAGAAAATCCTGATAGTTCTTTGGCAGCGGGTTTACGAGACGGTCGGCATCCCGCATTATCTCGTCCGCCAGTTCTTTATCGCCCAGACGGGAAACCTGTGCGGCCAATAGGCTGAGGGCAACGATCTTTTTATCCTTTCCCGGCGTTTGAGAGATCACCTTGCGGGCCTTAGCGATGACCCTATCTCGCTCCTCTTTTGGAAGCGGTTTTGTGCCGAGATCCTTGATATCATCGAGAGCTTTCTTGTCTGCCTTTTCACGCTCGTCACGATCATGCTGGGACTTCGCATAGTCCGAGTCAGGCCCTGCATTTACGGCATTTCCGCTCGGTGAGTTTGTCGCCGTGCCCATTGTATTGACGGTACGAGCCGTCGAATAATTTGCCCCAAGCGAGGTCGGTCCTGATGAATCGCCATCCCGATATTTCGCACGGATCTGAGCCCCGCGGCCGGGGACGTACTTGTCGATCTGCTCTGCTGCACTTTGAGCACCGTATGATTCAATTTCGGGGCCTCCCGTAAGAATGTACTGTGCGAAAAGGTCGGCTATATCGCGAAGGTCACCGGACGAATAAACGGCCGCTTTACCGCCCGGTTTTTTAGAAGCCTTTAGGATGGCGTCGCCAAATGAGAGCAAGCTACTATAAAAATATTGATTTTTGACAATCGATTTATCGGATTTGAGCTTGCTTAGGATCGCCGCACCAAATTCGACACCTTTGTCCGCGTCCTTAGCGTATATTTTTTTAAGCAGCTCAATGTGGTTATTGTCGAGACCGCGTTTTATTGATTCCTTTCCATAGTCGAGAGCCTTGGCGGCATCCGCGTCCGCGATCTGTTTCATCAACTGCAGCTCAAAGTACTTGTCCGACTGTTCGGTTTCTTTCCTGAATTGCGGGTTGGAGATCAGCGACAAAGTGTCGTAGAAAAAATTGTACGCGATATCGGGAGCGTGTTCGGCGAGGCTCATGGCGATCTGCTGCCGAACGGCCATCGCGATCCTGAATTTACGTTCGACCGGCGATCGCCCATATCCTCCAAAGAGTCCGCCGGTTGGATAAGAGTCGTCCTCAGTCGGCGTCGTAATAGAGTTCATCTCCATATCAAACTGCCCAAGGAGCTGCTTGAAGTCGGCGACCACACCCCCATACATTGCCTTGGCCTCCTTGTCGTCGTGAAACCACATCAACGACGCGAGTTCGGAGCTAAAACTGATACGGTTTTCGATCGATCGCATATTGCCGACATCGATCGATGTTTCCCTCAGAAACTCCACCGCTTGTTTTTCAAGCTTTTGTTCGTCTTCGGTAGGTTTCTTTGTATCAGCGGCCGGCTTCTTAGTATCGGTAGCCTGGGAAAATCCGGATGATACAAATGAAAAAAGGATAAATATCAAAAGAAGGCGTTGGGACATTTTTGGCGATCTCCTCGATCTAGAACGTAGTAATCATAGTTGGATTGCACAATTTAGTAAACGAATTTCTGGATTTTGATTCCGGCTATTGAGAAAAGACATGATGGATGCGAAATTAGTAACTGACACGTTTATGTTGCTGGTTATCGACAATTACGATTCGTTCACGTACAACCTCGTCCAGTACTTGGGTGAGCTTGGTGCGGAAATGAAGGTTGTTCGCAACGACGAGGTCACCGTCGACGCGATCGAACAGGACCTGAAACCCGAACGGATATTGATCTCGCCGGGTCCCGGAACGCCTGATTCCGCAGGCATAACGCTCGAGGTGATCGAGCGGTTTGCCGACTCGCTGCCGATCCTCGGTGTCTGTCTAGGGCACCAGGCCATCGGTCAGCACTTTGGCGGCACTGTGGCTCGGGCACCCGAACCTGTCCACGGAAAACCCGTGGAGATACGCCACGACGGCCGCACTATCTTTACCGATGTGCCCGACCGGTTCTCGGCTGGCCGCTATCATTCGCTGATCATCGAGCGAGATGCCTTTCCGGACGCACTCGAAATATCCGCAAGTTCGCCCGACGGATTGATAATGGGCCTCCGGCACCGCGAAAGACCGATCGAGGGCGTACAGTTTCACCCTGAGTCGATCCTGACCGAGCATGGCAGAAAGTTATTGCAAAACTTTCTCGAACTCTGACATATTAGATATAGCGGATCCCTTATCTCACGACATGGGGTCCGCCCGCTCCGCTTTAACTTTTAATCCTTCGTATGAAAGGTCAACGATCCGAATGGCTGCTCTCAGCACCCGTTTCGGCTACTAATTCCAAGGCGGAAACACCTCTCTTCCCCTATCTTGCTCGACTGATCCGCGGTGAGGACCTTTCCGAAACCGAGGCCGCGGAATTCTTTACTGCGCTCGTCGATCTGAACGCAAATCCCGCACAGATCGCCGGTGCCCTTACGGCGTTAACCGCAAAAGGCGAAACTTTTGAGGAACTCGCCGGCATGGCAAGCGTGATGCGCGACCGTGCTGTTCCGATCAGGTCTGCACAAAAAACGGCGGTCGACATTACGGGCACTGGTTCCTCCTTAGTAAAAACCTTTAATATCTCGACCGCCGCCGCATTTGTCGCAGCGGGTGCAGGGCTCAGCATCGCGAAGCAGAGCAACCGAGGAGTGTTGAGCCGCACGGGAAGTGCAGATGTACTTGGCGAGCTTGGTGTAAAGGTAGCCAGTGAGCCGCTCGTCGCCCAAGCGAGTCTTGACGGGGTCGGGCTGTGCTTTCTGTTTGCTCCTAAGTTCCATCCTTCCCTCCGCCGTGTAGGCGACGTTCGCCGCAGCCTCGGTATCCGCACGTGTCTTAATCTTCTGGGTGTTATGGCCAATCCGGCCAGTATTTCCAGACAGCTCGTGGGCGTTTGGCACGCGTCACTGGTCGATCCCGTCGCAAAGGCCCTTTCAATTCTCAAGACCGAACGGGCGTGGGTAGTTCACGGCGAAGACGGACTCGACGAGATAACAATATCTGCGCCAACCAATGTTGCTGAGATCGCTGGAGGTACGATTCGAACGTTCAGCATAGGTCCGAACGACTTTGGCCTAAAAGCCGGTCCGATCGATCATCTCCGCACAAATTCCGCCAAAGAAAGTGCAAAGATCATCCGCGACGTTCTCGCCTCCAAACGCCGCGACGAGGCCCGCTCGCTTATCGTCTTAAACGCTGCCGCCGCTCTGGTGATCGGCGGCCTGGCCCGCGACCCGCTGCACGCGGCACGACTGGCGGAGCAGAGTATCGACAGCGGCCAGGCACAGAATAAGCTCGACAGGTTAATTCACACGACGAACAAGAAATAGTTCGTGAGCACCTGGGTTGGTTGTTGGTTATCAATGTTCGATAATTGACAGCAATGTTGCCCATCCTCGGTTCAATTTACGGAAAGATCGCTGATGTGCGAAATACGCTCTACGAAAAGGGCGTTTTCAAGGTGCACAACCTTGGAGCCCGAACCATCAGCATTGGCAATATCACGACGGGCGGCACCGGCAAGACGCCCCTCGTAATGTTTGTCGCCGAGCATCTTGCGGAGCAGGGCGAAAAGGTATGCATTCTGACCCGGGGCTTTGGCCGGGAAGATCCCCAAAAGCGGGTATTAGTGTCGGACGGAAAAAAGATCCTGGCCGACGCCCGGATGGGTGGCGATGAGCCCGTAGAGATCGCGCAAAAGCTGCTCGGACGTGCAATTGTTATCGCGGATGCTAACCGGGTCGCCTCCGCAAAATGGGCGATCGCAAAGTTCGGCGTGACCGCGTTCGTTCTTGACGATGCCTTTCAGCACCGTCGGGCAAAGCGTGACGTCGACGTTGTCGCCATCGACGCGACAAACCCGTTCGGCGGCGGTAAGATGCTGCCGGACGGACGGCTTCGCGAACCGCTCGTCAACCTGGATCGGGCTGACGTTATAGTTTTGACGAGGTCCAACCTCGTTAACGACACAAAGGCGATCGAGGCGAAAATTAAAGAATTTGCACCGGACACTTCGATCTTCAGTGCTTCCACACGAACGTCGAAGGTCAGTTTGCTCAGGGACTTTTTGTCCGACGGAAACGACTACTCGCGAAACGAGAAATACGATAAGGACGACCTGTCGGGGCTGCCCGCATTTGCTTTCTCAGCTCTTGGTAATCCCACCTCATTTATCGAACAATTAAAAAGGGATAACACGGTGATCGTTGGGACACACGCGTTTGCGGACCATCATTACTATGTTGGGAGTGAGATGAAAATGATCGCTCAGAAGGCCCGCGCGAGCGGGGCGGAGCTTTTAATAACCACCGGAAAAGACGCGGTTAAGCTTGATGGGCTAACGATCGACCTTCCGTGCTATGTGCTGGAGAGTGAACTCGATCTGAACGATCCGGCGGGATTTATTGCACTGCTTTAATGGTCCTTCTTTTTGGACGGATCGCCTTTGTCGCCCCAATAAAATGCCTTAATCACCAACACGTAGACCACGAGGCAGATCAGCAGCAGAATCACAAAAAAACCGAGTATCCACAGTATGGCTGAAGTCATTTAACCGGCCTCCTCTACTTCGACAGTCTCATCCTGTATAAATGATGCGAACAAACTTCGATGTCCCTGGTGATCGAGAACGTGATGGTAAATTACCGTCGCTACCGCAACGATCGGGATCGAGAGGAATACGCCCGGTATACCGCCAACCTGCTCACCAGCTAAAACGGATAAGATGATCGCTAATGGGTGAAGATGAATACCGCCACGGACGATCCGGGGGTACAAGACATAGTCCTGTATTACCCGCAGAGTGATCAGGAATATTAAAACGTAAAGCGCTCTCCAGGGATTATCCGATACGGCCGCCGTCAATATCACGATCAGGCCAATGACAGCCGGGCCGATCAACGGAACGAATTCGAAAACGCCCGCGAGAATACCGAGCAGCAAAGCGTATTTCAGTCCGAGTACATAGAATCCCGTCGTACATATCAGGCCGATCAAAAAACATGAGATGAGCTGCGCTCGGGTATAGGCGGCGAGAGTCGCGTTAAGGTCCTGCAAGACCAGCTCGGCCCGCATTCTCCACCGGCCGGCCGGAAAGGACCGCAGGACGTTTAGCCGCAAAAGGTTAACGTCCTTAAGGAAAAAAAACGCGAGGATCGGGATGAGTATCAGCCAGGGGACGAATGTAGCCGATACAAGGACAAATCCTCCGACGGCGGTCGTGATCTCGGTGCCGAGTTCGGACGCTTTCTTATTGAGATCAACCTGTATTTCATCCGGGATCCGCAGGCTGTCAAAACGCTTAATCAGGTCGTTCATCTTGTCCCGCAGCTCCGTTCCGTAGGTGGGAAGATTGTTGCCAAACTCCTTGGCCTGCTCGACAACCCGCGGTGCGATGCTCGAGATAACGATCGTGAGTACCGCAAAAACGATCAGGTACGAAAGAGCTATGGCGAGGACCCGAGGCATCACCCATTCAATATTTCGAGCCTTAAAGGGCTTGCGGATCAACTGAACGATCGGATCGACAAGATATGCAAAGAATATTGAGAGTACTACCAAAAAGAACAGGCTCGAGAGCGACGAGATCAGCGTTTGGAGATACCCCGCTACAAACAGGAGCACGAGTGTAACGAGAACCACGCGGACGATCGAGCGGACCGCGGGAGTCGATGGATCCAGATACACTCGTCGTGCGTTCTGCTGTCGTTCGCGCAATAGTCGTTTATTGACTTTAGACTCTGTTTCGGCCTCGGTATTTCCCGGTTCGTTCTGTATATTTTCGGGCATATAAGGAATCTTTCCTGATCATTTGTTTGCGTTGGCCGTATTCGCCAACTCCCTAACCGGTTGCGGTGAATGGTCCTCAACCGCAAATCGGGCCTGAAGCGTCGCCAATTTTTCCGTCGGGATCAGGCCATTAGCTCCGATGACAAAAGCTTTCCCGTCATCGGATGCGATCCGGCGATTTGCTTCGGATGTTTGGGCCTTGATAACCGCCCGGTCTTCGGCGTCTATCGGTCCGCCGTCCCTTCGTCGAAGAACAAGGATCAGCGTGAAATTAGCCGTCCGCATATCCTCGACATCCCGCTCGGCCGACGTCATCGCCGCCTTTCCATTGGATGGGGACGGCGTCTCCTTGCCGGACTTCAAGATGCCCTCGTTCGGACCGCAAGCCGCGGTTGAGAACGCGAGAAATATGCCGGTGATCGCTGACCTGAAGGGTCGGCCAACCCTTTGGCTTATGCCGGCTCCAGGGTTAATTACCGTTGTCCTCATCGTCGTTCACATTATCATTCACCTTGCCGTTTTTCTCTTCATCATCGAGGAGCTTTTTCTCTTCAGGGGTTTCGGGGCCCTGATCTTTAGCTGCGTCGTACGGCTCGCCTTTTGCGGCCCTTATCTTTACGATCCTCGCCTCGTCGTCTTCATAAACTATCTCGGCCCAACCGCTTTCGAGGATCTTCGCGATCATCTCGGTATTATCTTTCGCATCGGTAAAGATATAATTTGCCCCTAATTTTTCCCGGATCAGCGGTGCGGCGTCGTCGATCTTAGCCTCGGTAATATCTTTTACGAGTTTATATTTCTCTGGATCGGCCGAATAAAGATAATTGGGGTCGAGCCCATAAACATAGGTATGTTTGGTGTCATAGAAAAAGAGCTTGGGAAACTTGTCCCAATTGGTGTTGAAGATCCGCTCGCCCTTTGGAATGTTTTCGACACCAGACGGATCGAGAGCGGTTGCCCATTCCATTGCCCGGCGATACCGGTCGTTTCGCTCGTTTGTTTGGATGTTATCGATCATCCCCGACTCCTCAAACCCGAACCGATGCAGCCCGACCAGGCTATAAAGCCAGAATATGCAAAGCAATATCCCGATCACCCAAAGAGCTACTTGTCGGATCAGGTGCCATTGCGATTCCCATTCGCTCGGCTTTTCAACATCCAGATATGGGTCGATGTCGCGTTGAAATTCTTCCGGCAATTCAACAGCCTTTGGCTCGATGAACGCACTCCAGGCAAAGGCCGCGAACAGGATCGCGAACGGCGGAAAGTACTCGGCGTAACGCTTGGAATTCAATTGCGAAAACAGCATCAGCGACACAAGGCCTAGAAAAAATGCGGCTTTTTCAGGCAGCTTACCGCTGCGTGGAGCAAACAAAATGTAACCAATTAACATCGCCAGGAGAGCGACAGGAAAATTCTGCCAAAGCTCGGAACCGGTATATGGATACCATTCGCCGCCGACAGCGACGACATACTCACCGCCGGTGTGAAATTTCTCGATAAGATGTTCGTAAAAGAGGTAAAGGTTCTTCGGGAAATACGGATTGATAACGTTGCCGAGAACCATTCCGCCAAATGTGTAAACGAATGGCCGCCATTCGAACCGCCGATCATTCCACAGAAGAATGACCGTCCAAATAACCGCCGCGATCATCAGGATCGGATAGAGGCTATAGGTCCAGACAAACGCAAACATCAACGGAAGCAGCCATTTGTAATTTCGCTGAAACAGCAGATGAACGCCGAGGACCGTGATGATGATCGTGAGCGGCGGGGCCTTGCCCATGTTCATCCGGTAAAAAAAGGCGTTCGAGCACGTCATTATTGCCGCCAGCCAGACCAGTTGGTGTTTGATGCCGTATCGAAACAACATCCAGTAAACCGAGAATATTGCGAGTGTCGAATAAAAAACCGTCGACACTTTTGCGGCTGTAACCGGCTCGAAAAACCACAGGAAAGGGATTTGCAGCAGGTGAAACAGAAAGTGGTGGTCCGCGTAGTCCTTCGGATTGAGAACGGTGAGTGGCAGCCATTCAAACGTCGGCAGCCATTTTCCGTGGCGAAAATTCTCCCAAAGCATCGACGACCATTTGATGTGGTAGTAACCGTCCCAGTCGCCGCAGCAGATCGCATCGGTCCGCGACTGTAAAAAGGCCATTACCATCAGGATCGCGATGAACCCGAAGATCAGATAAATAACCCGGACGGCCTGTTCGGTTTCAAGAAATTCCCGCCAGCTCAGTTTTGTAGGTGCGGATTGTTCCGGCACGGCGGCCGGCGTTTCGCTTATGATTTCTTCCATTAAAAATGCTTGTTATTTGGGGCTCGTGAAACGAGAAATTAATAGAAAAAGTATCACGAATTCGGGGCGAAAATCTATTGCCTACTTTTTATCACTGCGCACCAAAACCGATGGGCGTTCCAAGAGTCGTCGTTTGCTATGCCCGGCAGTAACTTCTAAAATCGGAGTTTCGCTTTATGTATCCAAAAGGCAACCTGTTCATACCGGCATCGCACGGCCAACTGGAAGCGATCCTGAAAGAGCCGCCGGGCCAACGCCGCGGCGTCGGCCTTGTCTGCCATCCGCATCCGCTCGGCGGCGGCACTATGCACAACAAAGTCGTATTTCGCGTCGCCGCCGGATTGGTCGATGCCGGTCTTACGACTTTGCGATTCAATTTTCGCGGCGTCGGTGTGTCGACCGGCACACACGATGAGATCGAGGGCGGAAAAGAGGATGTTCGAGATGCCCTGGACTATCTGGACGCGACCTTTCCCGGAGAATGGATCACACTCGCCGGTTTTTCTTTCGGCTCGCGGGTTGGAATGGAGATCGGGATGAGAGATCATCGCGTCGCCCAGCTGATAAGCATCGGCACCCCGGTTGATAAATACACCGACTATCAGTTTTTGACCGAAGCAAGAAAACCGATCCTTTTTATTCACGGTGAAAATGATGAATTCGGCTCCCCGGACAATTTGAAGCGGCTAGTAGACGAGGTCGCTAAAAAAACTGAGACCGAACTCATCATTTTCCCGAACTGCGGCCACTTTTTTGACGAGCATTTGAACGAACTGCGTGAAACGATTCGGGACTGGACGGACAGGACTCTCGGAAGTTAAACACGGAGGGCACTAAGAGAAGACTACAAAGCACACGGAGGACATCCTTTTCTAAACGAGAACGACCTCGCTACGAAGGTTATTTGTGCCCTCCGTGTTTAACGATTTCTATGATTGAAAATACTGAAACGAACCGCGATGCCGCGATCCGATTGACAATGATGCCGCGGGACACGAACGCACACGGCACGGTTTTCGGCGGCGTCATCCTGAGCTATATCGATGTCGCGGGCGGAGTCGAGGCTGTTCGGCACACACGACACGAGAGATTTGTGACGGTCGCGATGAAGGAGGTGCTCTTTCACGAGCCCGTATTTATCGGTGACCTCGTTAGCTTTTACGCTAAGACGATCCGAGTCGGCAGAACATCGATCACGATCCACGTCGATGTTGAGGCGGAGCGATTCGGCAACAAAGGGGAAAAGGTTCGCGTTACCGAGGCCGAAGTGACCTTTGTCGCCATCAATGAAAAACGCGAAAAAGTGACGATCGGAGAATAATAGTGCCAACCTGGAAACTCGAGATCGAATACGAAGGAACACGCTACCGCGGATGGCAGATTCAACACAATGCCAAATCCATCCAGGGTGAACTAATGGACGTTTCGCGTCAGCTTTTTTCGTCAAAGGTCGATCTGTATGGTGCAGGCCGGACCGACGCCGGCGTCCATGCCCTCAGGCAGATCGTCCATCTAAAAGTCCCTGAACTCAACGTCAACCTTACGCCGCGACAAATTCAGCACGGTTTCAACGACCTGCTGCCGCATGACATAAACGTCCTCAAGGTCGCGAACGCCGCTGACGATTTTCACGCCCGGCACGATGCCGTAGCACGTTATTATCTCTACCAAATATCAACCCGCCGTTCGGCTTTCGCCAAAAACCTGGTCTGGTGGATCAAAGACAATCTCGACCCCAAAGCGATGAGCGAGGCCGCAAAGATGCTCGTCGGCCGTCACGATTTCCGTTCGTTCTGCGAGACCGAGGAAGGCAAGAAAAAGTCGACGATCGTTGTCGTCGAGCACGCCGAGGTCTTCACGGATGGCGATCTCATCTGCTTTCGCATAGGTGCAAGCCACTTCCTATGGAAAATGGTTCGGCGCATCGTAGGTATGCTCGCCGAACTCGGCCGCGGGGATCTGACATTTGACGCCTTCGAACGGCTGCTGAAATTCGAATCCAACGTTCCGGCACAATTTACGGCCCCGCCGTCAGGATTATTTCTAGAGAAAGTGCTGTACAAAGGGGATAAGCCACCAAATGCTAAGAAAGCGGCACTTTCCATCGAGTGAGGCATGCCCTCCTTGCTTTCGAGTCGCCATTGTGCAAAATTCAAAGGATACGAACGATAGATATTTTGATTTCAAGGGGAACATTTTAATGCCACAAATAACTGCCGATACGGCGACTGGAACGGTTTCGTTTGACGCGGAGGCCGGAAAAAAACTCGTACTCGCGCTTGAGGACAACGGTGTCGACATTTTGCATCGCTGCGGTGGAAACGCTCGCTGCACGACCTGCCGCGTCGAGGTCCTTTCAGACAATGTTGGGAACCGAAATGAAGACGAGGAAGCGATACTCTCAACTAAGGATGGGATAACCGATCTTACGCGGCTCTCATGCCAAATACGCCTCTCGGAAGATATTCATGTCCGAGTAATCAACCAGGCCAGTGTCGCCGGAATCGATCCCGGAACGCGGCCGGAAGACTAAAAACGTTGTATTTTACTGCTCATAAAAGGGGAAACGATATGTTTGAAAAGTTTAGATCTAATATTGAAGTTGCCGAGGCTCACTGCGACGCTCCGTGTGGCGTTTACGACCCGGCGTCTGCCCGGATCGCTGCTGAGGCGGTCCTGTCCATGACAAAAAAGATCCTTGACCTCAAGGTTCCCGAGGGCGACGCTAAAGCGACCGCAAATTATCACAACACACTTGCCCGCTACATCCTGGTCAAGGAAGAACAGGCACGCGATGCGAAAGAACAGCTGCTCATCCTCTGGACCGACTATTTTAAGCCGGTTCATCTCGAAAAATATCCGAACCTGCACGACACTTTTTGGAAAGCCGCCAAGTTGTGCTCGGCATGTAAGGTCGAGGTCAGCCTCGAACATGCTAACGAGCTTATGGACGCTGTCAAAGAGGTCCACAACATCTTTTGGGCAACCAAGGATCGCGACGTGGCATGGTATACCGCAAGCTGATCTACTAATAATTTGAGCGGGACGGCGGGCGATCAGACGATCGTCCGCCGTCTTCTATTTCAATGGAAAACGAACTCAGAGGGGCTAATTGGAAAGACCGGCTTCGTTTTTCCCTGGACCGGCGACTTGCTTTCCTGATCGAGGGGGAGTCGATGTGGCCCACCCTGAACGACGGAGACGTTGTCCTCGTCAAACGAACACAGTCTGCCCGGCAAGACGACATCGTGCTCGCCAACCATCCTTACCGATCCAGCGTGAAGATCGTAAAACGGGTTGCCGAGATACTGCCCGACGGCGCTTTGATATTAAGAGGTGATAACCCGCTCGAAAGTACCGACAGCCGTGCCTTCGGATCGATCTCGAAAAGTGATGTCATCGGCCGGGTCGTTTGCCGTCTCGCTAAGCTAAACGTCGACAAATGAAAGATCTGCCCGCCGCAAGTCTTTATGAATTAGGTTTGGTCTTCTTAGGCTCGCGTTACAAATATGTCTGCGAAGGCACATCCATGGAACCGACGCTGAACGACGGCGATGTTGTCCTCGTCAACCGCGAAGCCGAGTTCGAGATCGGCGACATCGTAGTTGCCAAGCATCCCATCGAGCAAAACAGCGAAGTCCTCAAACGAATAGGGCGAATCAATGAACGCGGACATTATTTTTTGGTCGGGGACAATTTGGAAGAAAGCAGCGACAGCCGCCATTTCGGAGCGGTCACACGAGAATATATCAAAGGAAAGGTCGTCGCTCGCTTGAGTTGAAACGGCCCAAGTCGCTCGGCTTTTGGCAAAATGCTAAAATACGTTCATATAAGTTTTTATGATCGAAGAAAAGGTCCTAATACAAAAGTTTGTAAAGAAAAAAGAACGGTTAAAGAAACCGGACTGGTTGAAGATCAAACTCGGTGACCCACGCAATCAAAACGCGGTTCTCGAATTGATCGACGGGCTGAACCTCCATACCGTTTGCCAGGAAGCCCGATGCCCAAATATTTTCGAATGCTGGACCGACAAAACCGCGACCTTCATGCTCGGCGGTGACACGTGCACGCGGCATTGCGGATTTTGCGCGGTTAACAAAGGCAAGCCGATGGACCTCGACCCGCTCGAACCCACGCACGTCGCCGAGGCCGTCAAACACCTCGCTCTTGCCCACGCGGTCATCACATCGGTCAATCGCGACGATCTGCCGGACGGCGGATCGATGCATTGGGCCAATACGATAACAAGGGTCCGCGAGCTCAGTCCGCAGTGCAAGGTCGAAGTGCTCATCCCCGACTTTAACGGGGACGAAGCTGCACTGAACAACGTCCTCACGGCTCGTCCCGATGTGCTCAACCACAATACCGAAACCATTGCCCGCCTCTATCGTCGAGTCCGCCCCGACGCCGTGTACAGCCAATCGATGGACCTTTTGAGTCGGGCCGCTCATTGGCGCGACACCGTCCAACCCGAGATGAAAACCAAAAGCGGCATCATGGCCGGCCTCGGCGAAACATTCGAAGAGGTCGTCGACCTTATGCGTGACCTGCGAAAGTCCTCATGCGATATCATGACCATTGGCCAATACCTCCAACCTTACGAAAAGCGGCTCCCCGTCGAGCGTTACGTAACCCCTGAAGAATTTGCCGAATGGAAAAAGATCGGCGAAGCCATGGGCTTCAAACACGTCGAATCGTCGCCGCTGACCCGCAGTTCTTACCACGCTCGCGAACAGGCCGAATGATCTAAGAATCCTTTGACACTTTACTTTGTTAAAAACGATCAAATATGAAAGCTATCCGCTTGGTCTCCGCTCTGCTGCTCACTTCATTTTTGTGCGGGTCAACCGCGTTCGCTCAGTTGAATCCCGCGTCTTTTTCAGGTAAGCGCGTCAAACGGATCGTCATTCGCGGTGCAATGGTCGTTGACGGCAGCGGGAAACCGGCAGCCGGGCCATTCGACATTGTTGTCGAGGGCGACACGATCACGCAGATCGCGGGATTTGACCCGGTCGCAGCCAAGGCCGGAAAAGCGAATCGTCCGGAAAAGGGCGATCTTGAGATCGACGCAACCGGCAAATATGTTTTGCCCGGGCTTATCGACATTCACGCTCATACCCAGGACGAACGGGCCGGCGTCCCGCAGCCGGTCGAATACTGCACTAAGATGTGGCTGGCGTGCGGCATCACGACGGTTCGCGATGTGCTTGCAACCAAAAAGACACTTGCCTGGCGTGATCAGAGCGCGGCCAACACACTAGCGAGCCCGCGGATTTTCGCCTACGGAGTTTTTGGGTCTGCAAAAACTGCCGCTGAGGCGCGGACCCGCGTCGATGAACTGAAAGCGGCCGGCTACGACGGCATCAAACTCTTCGGCGTCGACCGCGATATCATGCAGGCGATGGAGGGACAAGCTCATTCCGCAGGGCTTCGTGTCGCTCACCACGTCGGCGTCGAGGAAACGAACGCATGGGATGACATCAAATTTGGTACGACGAGCATTGAGCATTGGTACGGGATACCCGATGCCGCGATCGTAAGCGGCAGGCAAAATTTCCCGTCAACCTATAATTACAACAATGAGGTTGACCGTTTTCGCTACGCCGGCCGCCTCTGGCGCGAGGCAGATTGGGACCGCTTAATGAAGGTACTCGACGGCATGGTCGAGGCCAACGTTGCCTGGAACCCTACATTCGATATTTACGAAGCCTCGCGTGATCTGCAGAGGGCCCAGACAAACCCGGCGTTCGCCGAATATCTTCATCCGGTTTTGGAAGAATATTTCAAACCGAATCCCTCAAACCACGGCTCCTACTTTATCGGCTGGACCTCTACAGACGAGGCGTTTTGGAAAGAGAACTATCGCATCTGGATGAAAGCCGTTCTCGAATTCGAACGCCGCGGCGGCCTGATCGGCACCGGCGACGATGCGGGATTTATCTATCAGATGTACGGATTTGGACTGCTTCGTGAGCTTGAGCTACAACAGGAAGCCGGCTTTCTACCATTAAAGGTTATCCAACATGCAACGTCGAATGGCGCGAAGATACTTGGGAAAGAAACCACGCTAGGCCGCGTCCGCGTGGGCTACAAGGCCGACTTGATCGTTGTCAACGGTAACCCGCTCGAGAATTTCAAGGTGCTCTACCCGACCGGAACAGACGAGGTTCGCGACGGCAAGGTAGTCCATGGCGGCGGGATCGAATGGACGATCAAGGACGGCATTCCGTTTCACGTCCCCACCATTTCGGCCGAGATTCGCGACATGGTCAAAAAAGCTCGCCAGACCAAACAATGATCCCGACTTTTAAAAAGGGGCACCGCGTGGCTGATCAGGGAGTGTCTATCTTCGATACATTAACCGCACAGTGGAACTGAGCGTCCGGCTTTACCTCGCCGGTCACGCGAATCACGTTGCCGGGCCCGACCTGTTGGCCCTCACTCGTGTAAACCATCAGGTCGTTCCAGCTGTATGAGGGCGGCAGAGGTTTGATCTTGTTCGGCTCGCCCTTGTCGCTGGTCCAAAAAATGCTTCGCACCGCGTCACCCGTTGCGTCGGGTTTCGTCATTACAAACAGCTCGAGTCCCACGGCCTGCGTCGCACCATTCCGGGTTAGCTGAATCATTTCTATCCGTTGAGGGAGCGAGATGTATCCCTGGAACGCCACATTCGTGCCTGGCGGCTGCGAACAGACGTCCTTTACCTCAACGGCAACCGGTTTGCTGCATCCGATCGCAAGCAGTGCGTAAAATATGCAAGTTGTTGGCAACAATATCTTCATTCTGCCTCGCACAGATTTTCCCGGACCCGCTTTTCTACGTGGCCTCCCTGTGTACCGCCGCGTTTGCAGGGGATTCTCTCAAGATTTCGTTTAGGCTGACGACGCCATCTCGCCATGCTGCATCAGGGTTTTGCCCCGGGTTTCTTTCGACGGATACTCTGCCCATCGTCAGAACCACCGATAAAATGCGGGGGCTTTTTGGACTTGTGTGTTTGGGCACCCGCCGCTGGCGGTGGGGCCGCCGCCTTTACCGAACCAACAATGATAGGTTGGTCAGGATCGCCTTCCTGGTATGATTTCGGTTTTTTGGTCGTGGCGGCTGATGTTGTCCGCGGCCTGGCCACGTTTTTCTCGGTCTCGCCGATATATCCTGCAGGTGGCTTTTTACCTTTTATATTCGTCACCTGAACATTTTTCATTTCATATCCAGAAGTTGCCGCTCCGGGTATTGCAGTCTTCGATGCCGGGAGAGCTCCGCTCGGCTGCGGCGTTGTCGATCTATTCGCGACCCCTCCGCCGATCGTGGTCGGGTTGCTGGGAGCAAACCCCGTTTTTGGCTTGGTCCGCTCTGAGCTTTCTTCTTCCATATGATTTACGGGTTTTTTGGTCGTTAACGCGGCCCCTTTCACCTTATCTATACCTACTTCTTTTGGGTTGTACTGGTTTGTAGCTGGTTTTTTAGCCGACTTTCCTTGGCCGATGGCATTGTTTAGCCCCACCTTCGCGACACCATTTGCGCTCGTTGTCGGTTTAGCACCGGCGGCGGAGCGCTTCCCGCTTTTGGATTTTATAATGCCGGTGCCCCAGGCATCCTCGTCGGTAACTCCGCCGTTGGTAAATGACTTTGACTTTGCCGAGCTCGCCCTAGGTGCATTTTTGGTCCCCACCTCTTCCGGCCCCTTTAAATTAGGGTTTGAATTTGTCCCCGCCTTTACCGGCAAACCCAATCCGCTTACTGTTGCGGGCGGGGTCGTTTTCGAGGGGTTGGTAGTCGAAGCCGCCGGCTTCTTCGCTGTCGATCTATGTTTTGCAGGTTGGCCGAATGCACTGCTTGTCAAAATCAATGCGACGCTAGCGATGGCGATACTGACGAAATTTCTTCTGAACATTTTTCTTTTTCCTTTCAGTTTCTGTTATAAAATCAAGACGCACTTAATCGTTTCATCTTTTCGGGTTTGAAATCGAGGATAAGAGCAAATTGTCCTATTTGTCTTCAAAGGCTGGCTCAAAAGATTCTCAAATAAATTCTCAAAGGATTTATGGGTAATAAAATCAGCAGTTTGTACGAATTCGGCAAATTTCGTTTCGACTCGAAAACGCACAATCTGTGGCGGGATGGCGAACCGGTTTCGCTATCGCCAAAGGCGTCCGAGTTGTTGGCACTCCTGCTCGAACGAAACGGCGAATTTGTTTCGAAGGACGAGATCTTTGCGACGGTGTGGGCGGAAACATTCGTTGAGGACGGTGTACTCACGCAAAATATCTACACGTTGCGCAAGGTCTTGGGGACGAATGAAGATGGCTCACCACTTATCGAAAACCGCACGCGCCAGGGCTACCGGATAACTGTACCCGTCCAGCTAACGGCGCAGTCGAGCGGAAACCAGTTGGTGGGCGACATCGAAAGTGAAGAGCAAGACTCAAATGCCCCACCGGCAAAGATTAGAAAAGGAAATATTGCCGCGCTCATCGCCGGAGCAATTCTGCTATTGACCGCCGGGCTGTTAGGTTATCGTTTCTTTCGAACACCGGAGGGCTCCCGTGACCGCATCAATCTTGAGACTATTCGTTTTCAAAAAATTGGGGACACCGGCAATATTAATTTCCCTACGCTCGCGCCCGACGGAAACCTTGCGGCATTTAAAAAGGGTGGAAGCGGCGGCGTTTACGTAAAAGACCTTCGAACCTCGGTTGAGACGAAACTTGAGATACCAAACGTCAAACTGTTCGGCTATTTGCGGTTCTCCCAGGATGGCGAGTCACTCTACTTTCGAAACCGGTCCGCTTACGTTTTACCGGCCGACCTTTTTAAAGTCTCGCGCTACGGCGGGGAAGCAAAGCTGATCGCACAAAATGTCTGGAGCGCGTTCAGCTTTTCGTCGGATGAAAAACAGCTCGCATTCGTCCGCAATTTTCCGAATCAAAATCGTCAGGCCCTGATCATCAAGAACCTGGATAGCGGCACGGAGACCGAGGTTATGAATCTTGAGTCTCCTGAAGCATTCTATTTGTGGTCCTATCCGGCCTGGTCGCCGGACGACAAAAAACTTCTCGGCGTCGTAACCCGCCAAAATCAGGGTTTTCAAAAGATCGCTGTTGCCGATCTGGAAACCGGGCAGGTCGAAGATTGGTCCTTTAAGAACTTCCACGAGGTTAGCCAGATCGCCTGGCTGCCCAAGAGAAACGCGTTGATCGCATCGGCGGTCGAGGACAAAGTCTATCAGCTCCGGGAAATCTCGTATCCGGACAAACAAATTCGCCGGCTGACCAATGACTTGAATAATTATATGGCCCCCGTGATCTCGGCGGACGGTGCGAAGGTCTTGGCCACACAATTCAACCTGTTCGCGAACATTTGGGTTTTAGACTCGGAAGTTCCTGCCGTTCAGAAACAGCTGACCTTTGGCACGACCAACCTTCACGGCTATTACGGAATTGACTATTTTCCAGATGGCCAGATCGTTTATGCTTCCAATGAGGGCGAAAGTACGGAGGTGAATCTGTGGCGGGTTGATCCCAACAATAACCAGCGGCGACAGTTGACCGTCAATGCAGGCAAGAGGAACGAGAGTCCCACAGTGTCGGCCGACGGCCGATTCGTATATTTCAGTTCTAACCGGAGCGGGAAACCGAGCATTTGGAGCGTGGATGCCAACGGCGAAAATCCCCACCAGGTAACATCGGCCGAAAATTCGAGCGACCTCTACCCGCAAATTTCCCCCGCTAATGATTGGCTGTATTTTGTTCGCAAAAGCTCTGGTTCGTCCGCAGTGTGGAGAAAATCGTTGGCGGACGGTCGGGAGGAAAAAATCACTGACGAACATAGCCTAACCCCTAACAATTTCCTCGCGCTTTCACCCGATGGCCGCCACCTTGCCTTTCAGAACCTGACCGAAAAGGTGCCCACCGACGACCCAACCCAGACCTTTCAGATCGCGGTCGTCGAGACCGATAAAGTCGGCACTGTAAAATTCTTCAGCCTCGATGGCAGGAAAGTCGAGGTGTTTTGGACCGCGGACTCGGCAGCGTTTGACTCGATCGACCCTACGCCGGGCGGGGACCGAATACTGCGAACGAGCTTGAACCGCCAAACGCCCGGAGAGGTCTTGCGGGATTTCCCAAAGGAGCAGCTATTTGGCTTGTCCCGGGCACCGGACGGGAAAACATTCGCCGCAGCTCGCGGCGAAATTAGATACGACGCTATTCTGTTAACGTACTGAAGGTTACCCAAGGTTCGCGAACACTTTAGAACTGAAAAAGCCCGATGAGCTCTCCCCTTCGCAACGGGCTTTTTCAATATGGCCGAATGGTTCTCGCCAACGACCAAACTTGATAATTCTGTTTTCAATAATCGAGGACTGGAAGAACGACCTCTTTTCTCAGCACGATCTCAAATTCCGTATCGCCTTTAATACCAACTTCACTTCCTTTTCGAGCCAGGGCGACACCGGTACCGATTCCCGCTCCGATCGCAGACCCGATAATCGCTCCATTCTCTGTTCGCAAGAGACCGCCCACTACGGCTCCGCCTGCAGTACCTCCAAGGACACTAATGACCCCTATCGCGACATTCCGCTTTCCCAGAAGCTTATCAACCAGTACCGCATCGATCCGGCAAATTGACGCGTCTGAAAACTTCATGCTCTCAAACACGAGATCGATTTTTCCCGAACGGCCGTAAGACGATGCCGGCTTAACGCCGGTGACTCGTCCTTCGATCACGACTCCAGGAGCCAAAACAACGGTGTTCCTGATCATCACCGGCTGAGAGACCGTAGCCAAAAACGTATCATTTCGCGTAGAGATCCTAGAGCTTATCTCCGCATCCAGTTTGAGCTTGATACGCGTACCGACTGGTAGTTTATACAGCGATACCGGCTGTCCGTTGACGATCAAATAGCTAACAAAGATCAGGGTCAGCAATACCAGGGATCGCTGCAAAGCCGAACGAAATTTCATCCCAAAACTCCCAGCTGAGCGAGCGTCCTGACCGCCCGCCAAGCATTATGCAATGTCCGTGCCAATCGTGAAATGATCCAAAAAAGTGTTAATTACCTTTGTTTGAAGTCGATAACGACCGGAAAGTTGCACGGACGGCCGGAAATTCCATTACCGTATCGTCTAACTCATGCACGAAATAGGGTGAAGCGGGCACCTCCAGGTTCGTTTATTGAAGGATAGGATGCGAACCTCCCTTGCTGTGATCGGCGGTCGCCGCATACCGCTGCCGGTCGTTGTGATAGAGCACTAGGTGCTCGCCCTCGTACCTAACGGCGTTCGAGATCCGATCATAATTCCTGGTATGTTCGGCGATCATAAACGCACACGGGTTCAAGGCCACCACGATTCCCGCAGCGTAAATGTATCCGCCCTTGTCGTACACTGTCCCGGCATACTGTGCCGCTGAAATGGCAATATCAGGCGAATATTCACCAGCACTATCCTTCTGCCGGTCCGCCCTGCCGATATATATTGAATAATCGCTATAGTTCAGCTTGTTCCGGTATCGGTTTTTCCGGGCGACCGCAAAAAGATCCGTTAAGCCTTTGTCGATAGCATTCAGCGTTTGGGAATTTGGCCGGTTTACCGCATAGACGTTCGCACCCAACGGCGTCCTCATTTGCCCAACGAACTTATCGCCCGATATCCGTTCCGCCTCCGCCTGCACCGTTCGATTTTGTCCGTCAGCTCTTGCCAAAGACAATAAAATAAATGAAAGGGACAGAAAAAAGTGAAAGCTTGCCGATCTCGTTTTTATCATTATTCGCACCTCGAAATATCTGACTGCAATCCGGATACCAGAGCAAACGGGACACCGAACCTAAGTTCGGCATCCCGCTATTTCTGGTATCCAATGGCGCCGAGAGTCCGTCAAATCGACAGTCCAACGGTGCCTTCGAGCACCGACACCTTCAACTGCGGGCGCTCTCCGCTTTTCCAGAGTGCAGCGGTGTGCAATACCCGATACCTGATCGGCCCGCCGTCCGGTCTTTCGCTCCGTGCAATGGGCCGCGGAATGCACACGAACTCTGTCCGCATTTCATTGCCTGTGAGCCGAACCTTCGCATAGCCATGACCGCCAAGATCGACGAACTCGAGGTGCGGGGCGAGATCCGGATTGGACAACGCCCGAGCGCTCTTGAGGTCGAAGCTCTTGGCATATTCAAGGCACGAGCGGACGCCGTGCCGCAGCAGCATATTGTAGGTCCAGTCCGGCTTACCGCCGTCGGGGCGATCAGCGAGGAATAGGGCTCGGAGCGGATTGGTTTTTTTCAGATTGTGCTCAGAGGCCTCCATCGTGCCGGGGCTTGTTAACGACCCTCCGACGAAGCTCAATCCTACGGGCTCGAATTTTCGCGGCGGCAGCTCAGCGGCGGCATAGCCGGCCCAGAAGCTGTGACGGTCGCCCGACACGATCGCAAAGCCGGTGATCCTGGCTTCGCGCACGAGGTCGTAGATCTCCTTGCGCTCGGCATAGGCCGCGCCGTAATCGTCGCTCCTGCCTATGCCGTATGTGTCGGGCGGCCACGGATTCTTGGCCATTCCGGCGGGCAGGTTTTGCAGATCCACGCGGTTGTCGAGAGCTCCGAGCGAATTGCCCCAGATCTTCCATGTCGCCTTCGACTTGCGTAAAGATTCCTTAAACCACGCCTTCTGGTCGACGCCGAGGATGGTCCGCGGCGGCTTGTCCTTGCTCGGGTTGGAAATGCTCACGTCGCGGAAATGCAGCTCGGCGGGCGGCTTGCCGCCATCGAAAGCGCGGCCGGCGTCCAGAGCGATCATCGCTTCTTCCGAAAAGTAGCCGTTGAACGAAGGATCGAAGATCTTCGCGACCGGTTCGGCGTCGGTGGGGTCTTCGCCGCAGAAGCTGTGCTGGTCGGTGATCAAAAGGTCGAGGTGTTTGCCGTAGTGGAACTCGCGGCGGCCTATCAGGCTGCGGATCGCGGCCAGATTGTTCGGCTCCAGCCCTAGCCCGTTCTCGTCCCACTTATCGATCTTGACGTTCTTGACCGCAACCGCCCCAAATTCAGCAAGCGAGCCGCTCGGCGGCGACACGCGAGCCGGGATATATTCGAACCAGGCCTGGTTGGCGGCGACCTTAACGGTCTGGCCGGGCTGCGGAGGACCGCCCGCCTGGACGACGCTTTGCCGTCCCTGCCACGAGAATTCGTGATTGTCCCACATGCATACAAACGGCCAGCGTGCGCGGGCGTCCTGGAGGTCGGGATCAGCGAGGTAGCCCTTATAGACGACGCGATAACCCTCGACCGTCAGCGGGTAATGGAAGTTGCTGGTCTTGCCGCCATCCGGAATCCGGCCGACGTCGTAGATCGTGCGGTCGTAACGGATCTTCACCTCGTCGGGATACTCGACCACCTCGTAAATGAAATCGCCGAGATGCAGAACGAAACCGAGCTGCTCGGCGGCGGGAGCGCGTTCATCCTCGTAGATCATCCGGCGATAGGCATTGAGCGAGCCCTCATTTACATCCTGACAGCTCACGAATGCGAAGTTCACTGTGACCGTATCGTTTGGCAGCGGCGCAGTGATCGTGCGGCCGACCCGGCTGCCGTTTCCTTCGGGGTCGGTAAACCGATACCAGTAAGTCCGCGCCGGTTTGAGTCCGCCCACCAAGATCCGCGCGGTCCAGTCCGCGGCGCTCGAGACCGGTGCCTCCTCGTGTGCAATGACTCGGCGGAATGCCTCATCCTCGGCCACCTCGACTGTCAGGCGCTGGCGTGTGCCGTCGGCAAAGGGACGCCTCGTCCACAGTATGACGCTGTGCTGATCGGGATCACCCGAGGCGACCCCTTGGGGATAGAGATCGCGCCGCTCATGCCAGGTGACGCTAGAGCCCTGAGCCGTTCCGGCCCATGCAAGCGGAACACCGATCGCCGCTGCAGCTTTTAGAAAGGTCCGTCGGCTAATCTTCATCGTCTCACTCCTTCCGCGTTATATGCTGTAAGTTACTGTGGCGTGTAGAGCTTTGACTGCCTGATACTACACGTTCCACTCAGCTGCGAGCGCAGCTATCACTATTTAATGTGTTAACGCCCGCACATTTGCCAAGGTTTCAAAAAATGACCAGATTTCACAATAAGTCATCTATCATGAGAGCTTTCGTTTGTGTGGTGCTACTTTTGGCCTCCGGTTTTTTTATAAAATATTACCCCGGAAAATCGCATTGATACGAAAATTAAACAAAAATACGGACCAGCCACACTTGATGGCTCGTCCGTAAATATTGCCGATAAATAGATTATGGTGGTACTGGGGACGGGAATCGAACCCGTACGTCCCTAAGGACACAGGATTTTAAGTCCTGGGCGTCTACCAATTCCGCCACCCCAGCACGATTTAAGAGATTAGCACGGAAAACGTTGGTTGTCAGCGGTAAGTGGTCAGTCACCTGCGTCAGACTGTATACTTTCCATTTTTTCGTCCCAAATCGTGTATATTGAATTCGGTATTACGCGACTCGACGAAAAAAATGGAACAGGCCCTTTGGATAATTTGGTTGATCCTTGGTGTGGTGTTGATCGTTGCTGAGATATTCACGCTTGGCTTTGTACTTCTCTGGTTTGGGATCGGAGCGGTGGCAGCGGCTTTGGCAGCCTATGCGGGCCTGGGTCTTGGATTTCAATTTTTGATATTCGCGGTAGTTTCGATCGCTCTGACGGCGATGTCGAGAACTATTTTCGCCACTTACTTTTCGCACGACGACGGCCACGCGCAAAAGATGGGCATGGACTCGCTTCCCGGCCAGATCGGCACCGTAACTTCGGGTAGCAAAGGGGCTCTAAATCAAAGTGCTGTAAAGGTTTTCGGCACTATTTGGACAGCATATCCGGCCGATGAGGAAACCGTACTGGTTGACGGCGAAAAGGTTGAAGTTGTCGAAGTGAAAGGCTCGTCGATCTACGTTCGACGGGCCACCAACGAATTGCCGGAATGGCGACGTGAAGAAACGGAAAAGTAAAAAAGGAACGATCCTTAAACCTCGGGAGTTTCGAGTGTGTCCTGATCCGCCGTATCGTGAATGCCGCCGAGGTCGATCATCTCGAGTTTGACCTCGTCTCCTTCCGGTTCAGGAAGTTCATCTCCCAGACATTTTACAATGATGACGGTTATATTGTCTTCGCCGCCACTCTCGTTTGCCTCACGGATCAGTTCTACGCAGGCCTGGTCAAGATTTTCAAAGTTATCCAGAACGATCCGCTGCATCGAGGTCGCCGAAACCTTGTTCGACAATCCATCGCTGCATAAAAGGAAGACGTCATTTCGATGCGGAGCAATACGGGCGGAAACCGGATATATCTCGTTTTGAGCACCTAGAGCCTGCAGGATCACGTTTTTCAGCGTGTGAGTCTCGGCTTCCGCCTCGGAGATCTGCTGTGCATCGATAAGCTGCTGCACGAGCGACTGATCCTTGGTTACCTGGTATATTTTCTCATTTCTAACCAGATAGGCCCGACTATCACCAACCTGAATTATATCGGCGGCCGTCGGCGTAACGCCCATTCCCGTAAATGTGGCGCCCATTCCCGTGAACTGCGGATCGGTGCGGCCCTGATTGTGGATCAGATGATTGGCAAAAAGTGTGGCGTCGTATAATTTGCTGATCAGGTTGTGATCGAGAGCTTCCGGGGCGAGAGTTTCATCAATGTCATCGCTCAGCAGCTGCTCGCTCACGGTTTCGACCGCCATCGTGCTCGCTACTTCTCCGGCCAAGGCTCCGCCCATGCCGTCCGAAACAGCCATCACCACGCCGTTATCATCGATCTCAAATTTCTGAGATTCGATGACAAACTCGTCGTCCTCCTGCGAACCTGTCCAACGCTTGGCGCCGGAAATGTTTAGGACGAGAAAATTATCTTCGTTGCCCTTGCGCACCCGGCCGATGTGCGAAGTGGCATGTACCTCAACAGTAAACATATTCAATCAAGCTTCGAGCAGTGGGATATCTACCGTTTAGCCAAGTGCACCTAATCTCGTTGTCGAGTGAGCAAAACTCAGGCCTCTATGCGAGAGCCTGGTCCAGATCTTCAATTATATCCTCAACATCTTCAATTCCAACCGAAATACGCACCAAACCGTCAGTTATTCCGAGGCTTTCGCGTTTTTCCGCCGGAACAGAGGCGTGCGTCATTGACGCCGGATGCGAAATGAGACTCTCAACGCCTCCCAAACTCTCGCCAAGTATACACAATTTGACGCTCTCCAGAACCTTTTTTGCGTTAGCCAGCGAACCAGTTTCAAACGCGACCATTCCGCCAAAGCCCGATTGCTGCCGTTTGGCGAGCTCGTGCTGCGGATGCGAGGCGAGGCCGGGATAATAGACCTTTTCAATTTTTGGGTGTTCCGCAAGGAAATTCGCCACGATACGGCCGTTCTTATCGTGAGCCTCCATCCGAACGGCAAGTGTTTTCGTGCCGCGGAGGACTAGAAACGAATCGAACGGAGAAAGGATCGCACCAATACTATTTTGGACGAATCCGATCCACTCCGCGTCTTTTTCGTCGTTTAGAGCTACAAAACCGCCGACACTGTCGGAGTGTCCGTTCAGGTACTTTGTCGTCGAATGGACGACGATATCGACACCGTGCTCGATAGGCCTCTGCAAATAAGGCGACAGAAAAGTGTTGTCACAAACAACGCGGACTCCACGGGAATGAGCCAGTTCCGAAACTGCCCTAAGGTCCGTGACCGACATTACCGGGTTTGTCGGTGTTTCAACAAACACCATCTTGGTATTTGGTTTGAACGCGGATTCGAGCCCGGCGACATCCGTTGTGTCCGCGAGGTCAAACTCGACCCCGTATTCACTCAAAATTCGATTGAAAAGCCGAAACGTACCGCCGTAGGTATTGTCGCCCAGAATTACATGATCGCCAGCTTTGACAAGCTTCAAAGTGGCATCGATCGCCGCCATTCCTGAGGCAAAAGCGTAGCCAAATCGAGCACTCTCCAGCGCGGCGATGTTTGTCTCAAGTGCAGTGCGGGTCGGGTTTTGGGTTCGGGCGTACTCGTAGCCTTTGTGTTTGCCGAGCCCTTCCTGGGCGTATGTCGATGTTTGATATATCGGAACGCTGACCGCCCCGGTCGCGGTGTCCGGTTCATTTCCAGCGTGGATTGCAGTTGTCGAAAACCCCATAAGGAATACGCATTCGCGAAACGTTGGTTCGGGTGTGTGAAGACGAAGAGTCGTCCTCGAATTACGCCCTATAGCGAGGATTTATGGTAACTTGCGGGTATCTAAATTGCAAACACGAGGCAAAGCACGCGGTACCCTAACCGATCGAAAAACCGCCGGCCATCGCACGTCGATTTTTCGAACGCTGAGATCGCGTCTTCATGTTGAAGGGTCAGGCTGATGTCGTCCAGGCCGTTTAGAAGGCAATGACGGCTAAAATCGTCGATCTCGAACGCGAGCGACAACCCCGATTCGTCCGAAATATTGAGAGCCTCAAGGCTCACAGTGAAAGAATGGTCTGGGTCGGCGGCAGACCTGGCCGCCAAAACCTCAACATTCGATTCGTCGAGAACTACTGGCAACAGGCCATTCTTTAGGCTGTTGTTATAAAAAATGCCAGCAAAACTGGAAGCAACCACAACGCGAAAACCGCGGTCCAATAAACTCCAGGGAGCGTGTTCCCGAGAAGATCCGCAGCCAAAATTGGCACCCGCGATCAGGATCGACGCCGCAGCATATCGGGGGTCGTTGAGGACAAAATCATCGTTCTTCGATCCGTCAGTCGCGTAGCTCCAGTCGTAAAACAGAAATTCACCATAACCGGTCCTCTCGATCCGTTTCAGGAACTGCTTCGGAATTATCTGGTCCGTGTCGATATTGGCGCGCATCAGCTGGACAGCCGTTCCGGTATGTTTTGTAAAGGCTTCCATAAGTTTCTTTTACAGGGATGAAGGGGATAAAAGGGATTGGTTTCGTCCTGAAAAAATCGGCTTATTCCTGTCTCTCCTTCCCCGCGACGGCAGATCAATCATTAAATTTCCATTCGCGCACGTCGACAAAATGACCGGATATGGCAGCTGCGGCGGCCATCATCGGGCTTACCAGGTGAGTTCGCCCGCCTCGTCCCTGCCGTCCTTCGAAATTGCGATTGCTGGTCGAAGCACAGCGTTCGCCATTGGCCAATATGTCCTCGTTCATTGCCAGGCACATCGAACAACCGGCGTCGCGCCATTCGAAACCGGCATCGGTGAAAATGCGGGCCAATCCTTCATCCTCAGCCTGCTTTTTTATCAGCATCGAGCCCGGGACGATCATTGCGTTTACGGTTGAGTGCACCTTATAGCCTTTAGCGACACGAGCTGCTTCACGCAGATCTTCGATCCGCGAATTCGTGCATGAACCAATGAACGCACGATCAATATTGATCTGATCGATTTTCTGCGACGGCTCCAGGCCCATGTATTCGATCGCCCGCTCAAACGAATCCCGCTCGGCGACCGTTTGCGAAGACGAAATATCGGGAACCGTTTCCGTGATCTTCGCCGACATTTCAGGCGATGTGCCCCACGTTACAAAAGGCTCGAGCTTCGACGCGTCGATCACGACCGTCTTGTCGTAATGAGCCCCAGCATCGCTCGGGAGCGTTCGCCAATACTCGACCGACTGTTCCCATCGTTCTCCCTTTGGTGCAAATGTCCTGGGCTTCAAATATTCAAATGTCTTTTCGTCCGGTGCGATCAAACCTGCTTTCGCCCCGGCCTCGATACTCATATTACACACCGTCATGCGCCCCTCGACCGAGAGCGACTCGATCGCGGAGCCAGCATACTCAACGACATAACCGGTCGCTCCGCCGGTCCCGATCTCATTGATGATGCCGAGAATAATGTCTTTCGCGGTAACGCCGTTAGGCAATTCGCCGTCAACGCGGATCAGCATATTCTTTGCGCGCGACTGCGGCAGCGTCTGTGTTGCGAGAACATGCTCGACTTCGCTGGTTCCGATGCCAAAAGCAAGAGCTCCGAAAGCTCCGTGCGTCGACGTATGCGAATCACCGCAAACGACGGTCATGCCGGGCTGAGTCAGTCCTTGTTCCGGCCCGAATACATGAACGATTCCCTGTTCTATCCGATCCAGATCGTAGAGTTTGACCCCAAATTCCCTGCAGTTATTCCTTAGCGTTTCGACCTGCTGTGCGGCGATCGGATCGTTGAACGGCAAATTTCGGTTGATTGTCGGAATGGCGTGATCGACCGTTGCAAATGTCCTTCCGGGCTGTCGAACTTTGCGGCCGGCGATTCGTAGGCCTTCGAATGCCTGTGGCGAAGTTACTTCGTGGACGAGATGCAGGTCGACATACATCAAGGCCGGCTGTCCGGCCTCTTGATGAACAATGTGTGACTCCCAGAGTTTGTCGTAAATCGTTTTCATCTGACTCAAGCGGTACCTCGGGCGTGCCGTGCCCTGGCGGCCTCGGACGCGTATTTCGCGATCAGCGTGCCCGCTTCCGAGGTTGATACGACCGTTTCGCCGGCCGCCGCTATATCCTTTGTTCGATTTCCTTCGTCGAGAAATCTGTTGATCGCAAGGTCGATGGCTCTCGCCGCGGGTTCATTCTTAGCCGTGAGCAACAGCATCATTGCTACCGAAGCAATTGCACCGAGCGGATTGGCAATGTTTCTCCCGGCAATGTCTGGAGCCGAGCCATGCACCGGCTCGTAGAGGTCGACATCGCCGCCGATTGTTGCAGAAGCAAGCATCCCCAGCGAACCCGTCAGGACCGCAGCCTCGTCGGAAAGAATATCACCAAAAAGATTTTCGGTAAGGATAACGTCAAACCTGCCCGGATCCGTTACGAGGTGCATCGCACAAGAATCGACGAACAAATGGTCCAGCGTGACGTCTGCAAAATCTTTCGCGACCTCGGTTACTACCTCTCTCCAAAGCCGGGATGTCTCGAGAACATTTGCCTTGTCGACAGAGGTCAGTTTTTTCTTTCGCAGCCTGGCGGCCGCGAACGCAATGCGGGCGACGCGTTCGACCTCTGCTCGCGAGTAGCGCATCGTATTGAATGCTTCGGAATTGTCAGTTTCGAATCCCCGCGGCTGGCCGAAATACAGTCCACCGAGCAGTTCCCGGACGATCAGCATATCGGTACCGGCAAATATCTCAGGCCGAAGCGGCGACGATCCTATCAACGCCGGATACGCTTTAGACGGCCGCAAATTAGCAAATCCGCCAAGTGCCTTCCGCAATTGCAGCAGACCGATTTCAGGCCTTTTTTCCGGTAGTAAATGATCAAATTCCGGTGAACCGACCGCTCCGAGCAGGACCGCGTCGCTCGCGAGGCAAGCGGATCTCGTCTCATCAGGGAATGGCGACCCGGTTTCCCGTATCGCCGCACCGCCTATCAAATGGTTGGAAAACTCGAAATTGATGCCGAACGGCGGGCCGATCTCGTTCAATACCCGAACCGCTTCATTTGTAACTTCAACACCGACACCGTCACCGGGTAAGATCGCGATCTTCATAAAAACAACTATGCTGCTACCCTGATCGGCATGCCCTTCGGGGCTAATGCCAGTAAGTCCTGGTCGTACACATTCTTTTTCCGATCCGCCAGAGCTACAAATCTCGGATAGATCTCTGCGATCTCCACGGCATCAAACGAAAAGCCTAGTTCTGCATATCGCGAGATCAGGGCGTGGCGGCCCGAGTGTTTGCCAAGAACGATATGACTATGATCGACTCCGACGGATTCGGGAGTCATTATCTCGTAACACAATGGGTTACTCAAGACTCCGTGTTGGTGGACGCCAGCCTCGTGGGCAAAAGCGTTGCTTCCGACTATAGCCTTGTTAGGCTGCACACCAAACCCGACGATCGACGAGAGCAGTTGACTCGACGGATAAAGCTGCGTCGTGTCAATACCGTTTTCATAGCCCAACTTGTCGCCACGGACAGCGATCGCCATTACGAGTTCCTCAAGCGATGCGTTGCCTGCACGTTCTCCGACACCGTTCACGGTGCATTCGACTTGTGTTGCTCCGGCCTCGATCGCCGCAAGGGAATTCGCAACAGCAAGCCCGAGATCGTTATGGCAATGGACACTTATGGTCACGTCGCGATCACGAACTACCCGCTCATTTATTGTGCGGATCAGGTTCGCGTATTCGGCAGGCAGTGTGTAGCCGACAGTATCCGGAATGTTTATTACCGTCGCACCTTCGCTGACTACAGCCTCTAAGACCTGACAGAGAAAGTCGATATCGCTGCGGGTCGCATCCTCTGCCGAAAATTCGACATCGTCCACGCACTCCCGAGCAATACGCACAGCATTAGCAGCCATCTCGATCACTTCGTCACGGCTCTTCTTCAACTTGTATTGAAGGTGAATATCCGAGGTCGCAACAAAAGTGTGGATCCGCGGACGTCTGGCACTTTTTAGGGCGTCCGCAGCCTTGTAAATATCCGAAGCCACAGTTCGGCACAATCCCGCAACCGTGACATCGCGACACTCGGCAGCCACAGCCGCGACCGAACGAAAGTCTCCCTCCGAGGCAAACGGGAAACCGGCTTCGATCACATCGACGCCTAGCCGTTCCAATTGACGAGCCATCGAGATCTTTTCTTCAAGGTACATCGAGCAGCCGGGCGATTGCTCGCCGTCCCGCAATGTCGTGTCAAAAATGGCGATTCTCTTTCGATCCATATAACCTCCAAAAGCAAAATATCGGCAAATCGTAAATATTTCGCTTGTACCAATCGCTGATGTTAGTACCTTGCAATTCGGAAAGTCAATATTATGATAGAAATAGTTGCATAAGTTTTCGTAATGACTCTATAATTGACTTGGTAAGTAAGACTTCCCCGTGGGCCCCGATCTATCGGTCTTTCGGTTCATCTTTGCAGCCATGGACATTAATCAACTCGAAGTATTGGTAACCGTCGCACGAGAGCGAAGCTTTTCGCGAGCGGCAGAGGTTTTGAATCGAACACAGCCGGCGATCAGCCAGGCGATAAGGCGTTTGGAGCTCGAAGTTGGTGAAAAGCTCTTTGACCGTTCGTCGAAGGATGGAACGCTGACGTTTGCGGGCGAGGTGCTGCTCGATTATGCCCGTCAGATGCTGAATCTTCGCTACTCTGCCCAGTCGGCCCTGGTTGAGATGCGTAACCTGCACCACGGCAAGGTGACCATTAGTGCGAACGAACATACCGTCTTTTTTCTATTGCCGGTTATCGCCGAATACCGCCGGCTTCACCCGATGATAAAGGTCGAGGTCCAGCGAGGAGTTGCCAGCCGGATACCCAAACAGATCACGGGCCGCGAGGTCGAGCTTGGAATTATCTCGTTCACGCCAAATGACGACTCGGTCCGCTCGATCCAGGTCGCATCGGACGAATTGACCCTCGTTGTTTCGCCGGCTCACCGTCTCGCCGGCCAAAAAGAAGTCTCGATCGTAGACCTTGGCGATGAAACGTTCGTCGCCCACAATGCACCGTCGCCCTACCGGCAAAAGGTCATCGAGTCATTCGAAAAATACAAGACCAAGCTCCATATCTCAGTCGAATTGCCCTCATTAGAGGCGATCAAAAAACTCGTGGAGATCGGCGTCGGCATCGCCCTCGTCCCGCGCCTTACAGCCCAAAGCGAGATCGCCAGCGGTCAGCTAGTCGCCCTTTCGGTCAAGGAAATGAAACTCGAGCGAAAGCTGAACATCATCTACCGCCGAAATTCCGAACTCTCCCACGCCGCCAAGGCTTTCTTAAAGGTCGCCAAAGAATATGGGAAATGATCACGAAAATGGAGGGCCGATCCTGCTTTGGCAGGAAGACCCACGCTTGGTCATAACGTCGACACACAACTCAAGGGAGTTCGCGATAGGACCCGCTACTCGGCGGCCGCGGCTGCCGAAATTCCTTCAACACACGCGTAGGGCACGCAGACGCCGCCGCAGTTGAAGTAACCTTCGTCACACGGAGCTCCACCACCGACCCGTTCGATCATACCTAACAGCTCTTCCTCGACACCGTTCATCCTTTCTAAACAGTCGGCGGTATCTTCACCATCCATGCAATACCGCATGGTGTTAACGACGACGGCGTCAAGCAAAGTTCGAAGGCGCATATAAGCGATCGGAAAGTCATTTGTTGGCATATTATTCTCCTATTTGAAATTATTGATCATTGAAATTACTTGGGAATTTGTCTGTTTTCCGTAATAAAGTGTTTTCCCATCGGGGGCAAACACCAGGTTGCAAAAATAAATGCGACTTTCGCTGCTGCTCGCGATCGTCTTTACAACAAGGATCGTTAGGGTCATGGTTTGGATGGCGTCCCCGGTGGCCAGTCGCGTGACAAATGCGAGGGTCTTACCGTCAGCAGACAGTGCGACGTTTTCAAAATATGCAGCCTTTCGTTTGGCGACCGGCACCGTAGCCTTGCTGGCCGAATTGATCGCTAAAATATCGAAATCTACCGGCAATCCGAGAGTGTCCTTCTTTCCTTCAGCCGTTTTAACGATCAATTGTTCCCCGCTCGACGACCAGCCAACTAAGCGGAGTATCGAATCCGTTTGATAAAGCAGGCGGGCCGTTGAATCGGAAATTACCCAAACGCTCCAACTCCGCTTATCCGCCGTTTCCGTCGTCATGGCCGTCCAGGCGACATCTTTGCCGTTCGGCGAAACGATCGGGTCAAAATAAAGGAGTTTCTTGTCGTCGTTGAATGTTAACTGCTTTTCGCCCGACCCGTCCGCATTGGTCTGCCAGATGTTCGAGACACCGCCGCGAATCGCACTGTAGATCAGCGAGCGGCCGTCAGCCGACCATTGATAATCCTGAGTCTGCTGGCGATTATAGGGGAGTACAGAATAACCTCCAAACATGATCCCGCCATCCGAGACAGAACGGGCCCCTACGCCATCTGCTCCCGTTATCCATAAGCTATGGCTCCCCAATTGGGTCAGCATAAATGCCAAACGCGTCCCATCAGGCGACCATTTCGGGTAAAAACCGTCGGCGGCAAGCTGCGAAACCTTGCTCTCCAGCTTGATCCCCTGGATCACAAGAGATGAGTGTAAAAGCTTTCCGCCGGTGCTCGATCGCCGGATAGATTGATATGCCAACTTTTCGCCATTTGGCGAAACGTCGGGCCAGAACTCGGCCCCAACGTCCGATGTGACCTGAAATTCCTTGCCCCCGTCGACCGGTACACCCCAAAGGTCAGCGTCATCCCTGGTGGTCGCGTAAAGTATTTTTGTCCCGTCCTTTGATATGTCTGCGACACGGTTGTCGGCGTCACTCAGGCTCAGCTGAGACTGCCGCTTACTGTCCAAAGATACAACACAGATCTGCGAGACCCCGTTGCGGTTCGAATTGTAGATAATGCGTTTTCCGTCAGGATGCCATATCGGCGAGCTGTCGTCGAAGGAATCGTCAGTGACCCGGACCGGATGCTCATTCCGCAGGTCGGACACCCATATCTCACTCCGGTCATTTTGCCTGTCAACGTAAGCTATCTGCTTTTCGTCCGGCGAAACGCTAAAGCCGTGTTCGAAGACTTGCTCGAAATTCGTTAGCTTGGATATCTCCCCCGAACCGATTCTTAGCGTGTAAAGGTTCGGCCCCATTTTGAAAAAGATCGTCGTGCCGTCCTGCGACCAGTGGACCAAGCTGGCCCGAGCTTCGAGCAAAGCGAGCATTTTCGAGTCACCGCCCAGCGCCGGAGCGGACCAGATACCCCGCCGACCGCCGCGTTCCGAAAAAAACGATATCTGCCCGCCATCCGGGGACCATAACGGACTCGTCTCGGCAGAATCGTCCTGCTTTCGGGTAAAAGGCTCTCCGCCGTCGATCTGCTTTAGCCAGATCGCGTTTTGCCCGCCCTTCGAAGCTACATAAGCGACAATTTTCCCGTCGGGCGACAGTCTCGGACGACTTTCGTCACCCTCGCCAAGATCGCTTTTCCAGCTAACAATAGGCAGGGAGTCAAGCGATGGCATAACGGCCGCTTCGGGTCCCGCGTTTCTGCGCCAGACATACCAGCCTACGGCGGCTGTGGCCAAAACGAGGGCCGAAACCATTACCGGCAGCCATTTGCGGCGAACGGGATGCTCCACCGTTTGCCCCTTGGTTTGATAGGGCAGGCCGTCGTCGGTCGCGATCGGCAGCCGCACTGTTCGCATTGTTGAGGCAATTGGCTCAGGAACTCCGGCTCTTTTCAGATCTTCCTGCAAGAGCTTTAGGTCAAGGACCATGTCTTTCATGACCTGATAACGCTCTTCACAGTTTTTGGCGAGGGACTTCTTTATTATGTGTTCCAGCTCGTGCGTAATATCGGAGTCCGCAAATGACAACGGCGACGGCTCCGATTTAAGGATGGCGGCAAGGATGTCACTTTGTGTTTCCCCCGGAAACGGTAATTCAACCGACACCATTTCAAAAAGAACGACCCCGAGGCTCCAAATATCAGTGCGTGCGTCGACCGGCTTTCCGCGAGCTTGTTCCGGTGACATGTATGCGGCCGTGCCAATTATCAGTCCGGGTGCAGTGGCCGCCAATCCCATGGTCACGGCCTCGTTATCCGTTCCGGCCGAAACCACGGACGACATCAAGCGTTTTGCGAGGCCGAAGTCCAGCACTTTCACCAGCCCGTCAGAGCGCCGCATGACGTTCTCCGGTTTGATATCGCGATGAACAATTCCGGCGTCATGTGCGGCGGACAGCGCCGTCCCAACCTGGATGACCGTGTCCAGCGTCGAATCTAAGTTCAATTTTCGAGCGTTGATCAGATCACGTAGGCTCTGCCCGTCAACAAACTCCATCGCGAGATAATTTGCACCGTGCCACTCGCCGATCTCGTGGATCGTGACTATGTTTGGATGATTGAGCGACGACGCGGCCTTTGCCTCCTTCGTAAATCGAGGAAGTGCGTCACTGTGCTCGCTGAATTCACGACGAAGAAATTTGATCGCGACCTGTCGATCAAGCTTGGTGTCGTTGGCCAAATAGACCTCCCCCATTCCGCCCGCCCCAAGCCCGGCTACGATCGAATAATGCGAAATATTTTCGCCGACCTTGATCATTTTTTTAGGGTTTGGCCATTATATAATCATTTGCTTTCAAAATGTGAGGAAAGTGCGTTCAAAATCCGACAGTTATCGTCAAAATCCGCCGTGGTCATTTTATATGAAGTCTGATCGAAAGTCGCTGAAAGCGACAAAGCAATAGCCGGGTGTGAAACGCCCGGTGACGTGCCTATCATGATCACCGACCCGCTAAGGGTCACATTAAAACAGCGATAATTTGACCCATACAGGGTCAGCAATATCGTTCAAATAGGTCGTGGAGTTTCGTTCGTCGGAAACGGCGTGGCTTTTACTTTCACGGCTGATCTATGACAGACTGAGTTTTAAAAAACACAGGAGAGAACCCTTTCAATGCCAAAGCTAGTTGTTATCTACCCGTATCCGACCAACGTCGAAGAGTTCGAGAAAGTCTACACCCACGATCACGTTCCGCTCGCGGTGGAAAAGATCAAGGGTATGTCGAAGTTCGTTGCCTCGCGTGTCGTCGGCACCCCTGACGGCAGTCAGCCGCCGTTCTACCGAATAGCGGAACTTCATTTTCCATCGATGGAAGCCCTCCAGGAGACGGCGGCCTCAGCCGGACTTCAGGAAGCGGCCGCCCACGCCGTTTCTATCTCAAGCGGCGGAATGCCCCTCTTCCTTGTCGCCGAAGAAGAAACGACAAAATTCTGATCGATGGAACGGAAGTGGAGAAGGGGGTAGTGAAAACTATTGCGTAACTCAACCACATGACCGGGGGAAAAGCTCAGATAAAAGCCGAACCCATGCAAAAAAGCCTCGTCGGGTAACCGGCGAGGCTTTTTTTGAAAAGTTATGAATTGATGTCTAGTTTGCGTCAGCAACTTGTGTTGCTCCCAAAAGCAGGTATCTCTTCCACAAGATAGATCGCCAGGCACGAGTCTAAATAGATCGAACGTCCGGCTAATCCCACGAGTTTCGATTCTCCAGGATACCGGCTTCGATGTCTTCGGCACTTCGACGCGATTCGGCCGGCAGCCCGTTATTTCTCAGAAATTCCAACACGGTCGCCACATTACCCTCGCGTGCGGCGTGGCCGTTTTCCATCACCGTTACAAGTGCCCGTGACGTGCGCATAACCTCAACAGGCTCAAGCAGCGTCACCGAACCATCAGGCGTGATCTCGGCTTCGACAGTTTTCAGCATACCACTTTCCTCCCGCCTCAAATATACCACGGCTGGCAACGTGCGACCTTGAACTTTGGAATTTGAACTCTGTTCTCTGAAATTCGAAAATCGAAATTCGAAATTGGAAATTTGCCCCTCGCCCCGGACGAGATCCTCGAACTCATCGACCAGGAGATCGACGCCCAAATAGCCCACCGCGCCCGATTCCAGTACAATCGACGCGCTGCTTGATCATGCACGTCGGAATTTGAAAAGCTAATTCGACAACAACTCATCATGTGAAAGCAGATTGCACTCAGTACGGGCCCACCCGAAGCGCCAATATGGTGTGGATGGCGCGAATGGAATCTGCATCGCAATGGCCCTTTATCTATTATAGGTACACTGAATGTGGCCTTGCCGAAATATGGTATTTATAGCCGTCTTATTTTTCGTAATCATAATAGGAGTTTTATTATTTAGGCTTAAGGATTCTTCGGCGACAACTCTGCCAAATAGACCGCAAAGACCAACTTATCAACCACAAACAGGACAATTTACGGCTTCAAAGCTTAGCCCGCGAATTGGCAGGGTAAAGAGTTTGGATGAGCTTGTGGAGGTTAAGCGACATGGCGATGAATTCCGGCCATTTCGCCGTCGAGTCCGTTTCTAATGCTTTCGCCGGCCTATATTCACTACTCCAAGCCTGACAAACCGAAGGCCGCACCCCGGACGAGATCCTCGAACTCATCGACCAGGAGATCGACGCCCAAATAGCCCATCGCACCCGTTTCCAGTTCAATCGACGGGCCGCGTAATATCCTTTGCTGTTCATGAGAGTAACGTTTAGGGTTTTTTGATAAAATTTGACCATGACTGATTTAGCAAGAAAAATGTGCTCAGTTTGCGGGACGAGTTTTCCAATAAGCGACTTTAGTTACCGGAGTCGAGATAATCGATCCTATTGTAAATTATGTGATAAAGCTTTGAGTGCGGAGTACGCCAAAGGCGGCAAAGAGGCTGCCCAAATCTTTCGCGAGAAGGAGCGGGCCAAGTGGCAAAAATAGTCTCTTGGACCAATAGCCGCGTAAACTGATCGTCTAGGCGTACTCTTCGTCGCCGAAAAAAATGTCTACTGCCGAAGATTTTCTTGTAGCTGAGTGGCATTCGTCCGACCTCGATCTGTATGGCAACTAAATACATTCTCGACACCCACGCCTCAGCTTCACAAACAGAAAAAAAGGGCGTCCATAGGAATTGGCCCATGCGGCGACGAGCGTTATGTTCCTATTCAACTGGCGGCGAGACAATGACTAAGGATTTGTTGGAAAAATTAACTACAAGGAGCTTTAAACGGCCTTTGGAACCTGCGCTACGCTAGCGGCTAATTGAAGTTTTATCCATGTATTTGTTAGCGGCTTCGGCGGGTTGGGCCAAGTAGACATAAGAATGTCGAATAGGTCATCACTACTCAGGACAATCACGCCGGATCTCATTGAGAGTAACTTTACTGTCTTGGGAATTTCTTCAGTAGTCACAAAAATATGAGCGAGGGCGGCTAATGGCAATATATCCAAGTCAGTATACTTCTCATCCAATGTGGAATAAATCTTATGTCGTGCAAGGAGCGAGGACCCCACAAATTCGCGAATTTCACCAGAACCTACCTTTACTCCCTTGTAATGTTTAGCTTGCGCTAAGGGCCGTGGCAGTCTGCGTAAATCTAGCTTAGATCGACGAATTTGCCAAGTGTAAAGCGTTACGAGATCAGCCGTGGTCAGGGGTCAGTGGTCAGCGGCGTCAAGGTCCCCGCCGTAGTTTGCGGAGATTAGCCGTCCCATTCTCCGCATATAGAATATGACCTCGCACCTATGGCCCGGTTCGAGCGACGGATGACACGGTGAATAATGAAGAATGATCGGTTATTTATTTTTGTATGGGCAGATGTTGGCACATCTTTTTGTTGTTAAGATGAATCTTAAGCTTTAATAAGAGAGCATTATGCAGTTAAGACAAATCGGCGGAGTTCTATCCTTTTTTATCGCGTTTGCGATCGGGATCACGGTCGCGTTTACGGAGGGCTCCGGCACGGAAGTGGCTGCCGTTAACGCACCTAAGGAGATCCCGGTAAATGCTCCGGCGTCGGCTCCCTTAAAAATGGGAATGCTTGTGGGCAAATGGGCGGGCAAGTGGGATCACGACTTCGCGGATTGCACGGTTGCAATAGACCGCGTCGCCGGAAACGACTTTTACGGGACGCTGACAAAAAACGGGGCCAGCATCGCCATCACGGGAACGCTCGATCGCAAAACACGCAAGGTCAAGATCCACGAGACCGACGTCCTCGCTCTAGGCCATTACGGAATGTGGTCATTGGGCGAAAATACGGGAGAGATCTCCGCCGACGGGCTCTCGATGAGCGGAACCGGATATGATAAGTGGGGCGACTACCGCTGGTTCGTTTCGCTCGAATATTCCACCGAGGAATAAAGCCGCCAGTTGCTGTGAAGCAACAACTTCGGGTTCGGCATCTATTGCCCGCACTCATCGCCCCTACTCATCGCCATCGTCTTCAGCGTATTTTTCAACGCGTTTGATGACGGCGATGTTATTCTTTTCACAGCCGCCTAGGTCATCTATTCGTGCACAGATCATTCTGGCGACGTGACACCGGACCGACTCATTTTCGACCTATTCGAAAATGACTGGCCGCGTTATCAGGTGGGCGGTTTATTGCATGGATGCAAAATCACATTATTCTTGACACCCGTGCTAAAATGGAAGTTAGTTCGTCGTTCGTGGCTTGCTGTTAATTGCCACGGCGCGGATGATCTTTGAAAATTGAGAGTGAGCTTCGGTCAGAGTCTGGAACCCGCATAAACCCTCGCGAAACATTAGATCGACCGTCTCAAGTTAATGAATTCAGGAGTCTTGAGCCGCACTGATCGGTGTTGGTGTTCCAGCAAAGTTGCGTGGTCGGAGTCGTGGGGCGATCTGTTAACCCTTGTATTTAAGACACTTACTAGGTTTTGTGACAGACGTGTGGAGCATATGTTATTTTTTGCGCAAACCTCGCGGAACACGGTCACAATATGGCCGTAACCGCACTATTGACAATAGTTATAGCGTTCACGAGAAGCTGTGAACGTTCACCGAACGCTCGAACGGCGTCGTAAATGATGAGTTCAAAATGATGAATGATGAACTGTTGGAGATGCAGTGTCTCACTCCGATCCGTTGCAGTTCTAGCGGGTGAGTGCGGTAAGTGTTTGTATGTAGAGCATTTAGAAAGTTTTAACGAGATCGCAAAAAACTTTTTTGCGCGAAATCGGTGAAACACGGCACTTTTGCAGCCGTAACATACTTTACTGACAACAATTAGACTGTCTCACATGTATTGATACAGTACTGTTACACTACTGACACAATACCGATAAGGTGGTGATCCAGTAGCGGATCGATATCGAATCAGCAGTCATGTAAATTATGAATTCAGAATATCGAGTGATGAATGATAGGAAATCGGTCGCTGGAATCGAGTTGGAGAATAGCAGATCGCGAAGTTTTGAAAAAATAGCGTTTCGAAATGCTAGTATCTGGGTTAGAATGTGAGACAGTTCGTTGGCTGTATAGCGACTGCGGCATTTCCAAATTCTTTCTTAACGGGCGAAAATAATGACAGAAAATGATTTCGGTGAGGCCCTATCACCCTCCGAACGGCGAGACTCTGATCGTAAAAAACTGATCGTCGATGTTCGTTTCGATGGCGGCGACGACACCGGGATCGCAAACACTCGCGATATCGGCATCGGCGGACTTTATATGACGACGAGTGCCCCGCTTGATATCGGAGCGCCGCTCATGATGTCGATCAGCGTCAGCGGCCGCTCGATGAAATTGGCCGGCGTCGTAGTCTATTCCGATCCCGGCCACGGCGTTGGCGTTCGGTTCAAAGACGTGGCCGAAGACGACATCGAATTTCTACGCGGCGAATTGGGACTGAACTAATTGGAGAAGAAAAGCATGTTTGACCAGTTCACCCTGGGTATAGAAGAAGAGTTTCAGATCGTCGATCCTGAAAGTCGCGAACTCAAATCTCACGTGTCCGAGATCCTCGAAGAGGGCAAACTGCTGCTCGGCGAAAAGATCAAGCCTGAGATGATCCAGTCGATGATCGAGGTCGGGACCGGCGTCTGTGCAAACATACACGAAGCGCGGGAGGACCTGTCGAAACTCCGCTGCATCATTTCGGGGCTGGCGAGAAAGAAAGGAATGGCGATCGTCGCGGCGTCTACGCATCCTTTCTCAAAATGGTCTGAGCAAGAGATCTATGACGGCGACCGATACAAACTGTTGGTTGACGAGCTGCAGATGGTCGCCCGAAGCCTGCTGATCTTCGGGCTCCATGTCCATGTCGGCATTCCGGATATTGAAAAGCGGATCCAGGTGATGAATGCCGCTCGGTACTTTCTGCCGCATGTACTAGCGCTCACGACATCGTCGCCGTTCTGGCTCGGATTTAACACGGGCCTCAAATCCTATCGCTCCGAGGTATTCAAGAAATTTCCCCGCACGGAGATCCCTGATACCTTTGAGTCTTATGCTCAGTATCAGACCTACGTGGATCTGCTGGTCAAAATGAACTGCATGCAGAACGGTTCCAAGATCTGGTGGGACGTCCGGCCGCATTACCTGTTTCCGACGCTCGAATTTCGCATCTGCGACATTCCGACGCGGGTCGATGACACCATTGCCATCGCGGCCTTATTCCAGGCGATCGTCGCAAAACTGATGGTCCTGAACGAGGGAAATATCGGATTCCGCATCTACCACCGCCGCCTCATTCTCGAAAACAAATGGCGGGCGATCCGTTACGGCCTCGATGGCATGCTGCTCGATCTCGGAAAACAAAAAGAAGTTCCGGCAAGAGACCTCATCCGCGAACTCCTTGATTTTGTTGATGATGTGGTCGACCCTCTCGATTCCCGCAAGGAGATCGAGCACATTCACACGATCCTCGAACGAGGCACGTCAGCCGATGATCAGCTACGCGTCTTCGAAGAAACCGGCGGTGACTTTAACGCGGTCGTCGATATGCTGATGGTAAATACTCTTGAAAACGTGCCCGAGAATTGTTTCGACTAACACGCCAAACAGCCAGGCTCTTAGTAAATGGAAACCGTCAACGTAAACGACGCGGTCGACCGACAGCGGTTCATCAAATTGAAGTAGTTGTCCCCGGGATCGGTCACGTAGTTGGTACTGGTCGTCGTGTTGCCAAACATGATGCAGTTACCACGCGAACTCACGGTCGCCGAGAGATTCTGCCCGCCCCTCGTTCCTAAAACGTATGAGCGTTCGCCCATTCCGCGTAGCGTGACGAAATCGAGGTTGACGTCCGTCCTCATGCAAAGCGGACCCGAATGATCTGGCCGAACATCTCACTTCCTGATCGAGCCACGGTCTTAGGATTACGTGAAACTTCCGAAAAAAGCCGTCTCACTATCGGGAGCGTGGAAACCGAAACAATGAGAATCCCATTCAACATTTCGGTGCCAAAGGAAATGCATGATTACGATGAGCGTCCACTTGACGGTGAACCTGTACATGCTCGAACCGAGGCTGTTAGAAAAAAAGGGTGCTGCCAACGAGGCAACACCACTCAAGGAGGATAGAAAAACTAACAGCCAGACTAGTAGCCCGGGTTTTGGACTAGAACAATATTGGCCTCCGACTCGGTCAGGACTGCGACTTTTGGTTCGGTTCGAGGGACCTCGATCGCGACATTATCGCCGCTGACGAAGATCTTGGAAAGGTGATCGACGCCGTCGATGTTCTCGAATATGACAGCGGTTGCCTTGGCGGTCTCGGTAGACTCAGACTCGATCGTGTCGAAGATCATCGACTTGTCGTTGCTGCCCCTGAGGACTAAAAGCGATCTGGAATCCGTCATTCCCGGCATCCTTTCGATCGTGTACGCTCCGGCCGGAAACGTCTTGCCGCTGACGACAAACTCCGTCGCGATATTGGCTTTGATGACCGAACCCTTGGACAACTGTGCATTCGCAGCCGTGACGCCGCCGAGTGCAAGAACTGAGACAGCGAATAAAAACTTTACTTTAAGATTAAACATGATAATTTCTCCGTGCTTTTATTTATGAATATCTGCGGAGGTATCCGTCTTCTATTAATTTCTCTATTCCGAATTCCCTCACACACTTAATATGACGCATTTCAAACCGCCTGGATGTCAGGATTTTGCGTGAATTTGTAAAGTTGTGTAGAGAAATAAGGAAAGATCCAGCCAACAGTCGGCCGGATCGATAAATAGCTGATGAGACCGAGTTGCTATTTTAATTTCAGATGAAGCGAATATTTAGCCGGCCCGGGAGCCTGCTGCGTTTTGATCGCCAAGCGGACTCCGCGTTGTTCGATCTCGCCCTTGTCGACGCTGCCGGGTTTTCCGGGGGCCATGAGCATGTTCTTTTCGATAGTTGCGTCGAATGACTGCGAAGAGATCATTTCGGCAAATAAGCCGGTTCCTCCGGGCTCTAATTCAAAGGTATTCTTGCCCGACTGGACGATATTTGTATCGGCATGAAGAAACGACGTGACGAGCTGCGGTTTGGAGACCTCGATATCATCTTCGACGCGCCAATCGCCTGGTGCGGTAAAAAAGAACCTGCGGACGAAAGACTTTACGCCGAGATCTGGATCGTAAGCTGTTGTCAGGTCGGCAACTAGCGAGAGCTTTTTATCGTCTACTTTTAGGTCGCTGATAACAATGCGTTCGAGCCGGTCATTTGAGTACGCGGCGAAGGCGTCGTGGCCATCGCCCTCTTTTGCCTGGCCTTTGCCACCGAAAAGGACGGTGTTGTGGTGCTCGGTCATCGGCACGCCCGCGTAGCCCGAGTCGCCCGTCAAATATTTGCCTTTTGACCAGATGATAAAGCTCCCGGCATCGGGATGCGCGTGGCCGCTCGACAGGCGCCATTCGGGAAATTGCTCCAATTTCGCCTTTGCCGAATGACCCTCGGGCGGGCCAGCCTTAAACGCGAACGCAGTCGCGTCGTCCGCCCAGCTAGTTCGCCAAAACACTACGCCGTGATCGACAAAGTTGTGCCACTTCTCTTGGCTTTCGATGGGAACCGCCTTTATCGCCGAGTTGTACCAGATAAACGTCCAAAATTCCTCGGCGTTTACCTGCCCCTTTGATTTCAGCCAATCGGCGACGCCTTGGGCTTCGCCGTTTTGATAACGCGCGGCGAGATTGTAGAGGATGTTGTAGTTTGACCGAAAATGCCCGTCGATCCGCTCGCGATCGTAGTCGTCCCCTTTTCGCGATCGGGTTATATTGCCCGAATATACGTCGCCAAAATCAAAGTTAAATTCGCCGCCGGGCAGCGTCGCGTGGGCGACGTATTGGTAGGTCAGTTTCAATCCGGGCGTCGTGTCATACAGGTTTTCGCCGGTTGCATGGAGTTGGGCATCCAGATAATGAACGAGCCACGGCGTCGAGAATATCCAATACTCCATTCCTTCGTAGTAGTAACCGTCCTGTGAATAGGTCGCCAAAACTCGGTCAAATATCGCCCGTGACAATGCCGCCCAGTCCTTTGCCTCCGGCGTTTCGCCCATCAACGCGTAGGCTGTGATCGCCAGGCCCGCGATCGGGATGAACGTGTGGTTTTGGCTGTAGGCATAGGTCTTGCCCGATTTGGGCTTGAAAAACTCGTACATCAGATGTGCCTGACGAACCAGTTTGTCCTTGTATTTCGTCCTTTCGCTCGGCGTCAGGTCGTTGTATAGCAGATCGTATGCCCAGCCCATGCCATAAAGCAGGTGGCCGGCGGCAAGGTCGGTGTCGGGCTTGTTCCACGAATAGCCCCAGACAGTGTAAGTAACCGCGGCGTCCATGTATTTCTTCGCCGCGTCGAGATACTTCTTTTCGCCAGTCATCTTGTAAGCAAATGCGGCCTCTGCGATACCGATGCCTACCTCGTTTTGAGCACGGCGCTCCTCAGCCGGCGGCGGAGCCGGCTCGACCGACAATGCCCGCACTTGGCTTATCGCCGTCTGCCACAGCCCTTTCTGCGACTTGGCCTTTTCTTTGAGAGCGTCGATCTCTGCCTGCGTAAGAAAAACACGCGGGTGGACACCCTCAAGTTCCTTCTTCAGAGACGACGGCTTCGACTTCATCAGTGCGACCAGCGGATGTTCGCCTTTCAGCTTTTTAGACGCCTCGCGTTCCGCCTTCAGTTCGCCGCCGTCCTGTGCGAACGCACTTGGTGCCGCCGCCGCTAGCGTGCAACAGAAGATAACCATTCGGGCCAAAGCTTTTTTGTAAATCATATTCAATATCTGAAGGTCACAAATCGTATCGTCCTGCTCACGGACCTAATCCATTAACAATCCGCCGTTTATCTCGATCGTCTCGCCGCAAAGATAGCTCGATGCATCGGACGCCAAGAACGCGATCACGCTCGCAACCTCGTCGGGGCGGCCCTCGCGGCCCATGGGGATCATGTTGCGCAAATTCTGCATCGTCTCCGCTGTTGTAAATGTCTCGTGATACGGCGTGTCGATCACGCCGGGCGACACCGCGTTTACTCGGATGCCCTGCGACGCAAATTCTTTCGCCAGGCCTTTTGTCATGGTGAGCAAGGCCGCCTTTGCCGAGGAATAATGTATCGAGCCCGGAGCACCGCCGTTGCGTCCGGCGATGGATGTGACGTTGACGATAACGCCCGAGCCTTTTTCGAGCATTTTAGGAACGACCTGCTGGGCGCAAAAGAATGCGCTTTTTGCATTTAGGTCCATCACCTCATCCCAACGCTCCTCGGTCAGCTCAAGTGTTTTGAGCCGCTCGACGAGCGAGCCGGCGTTGTTTACGAGAATATCGACAGGGCCGAGGCTCGCTTCGACCTCGCAGACCATGTTCCGGATCTCGTCTGTATTGATAACGTCAGCCTGAACGGCGATCGCACTCTTGCCGCCCGCCCCGATGATTGCCGCCACGGCCGCTTCGGCTCCTGCCTGGTTCTTTAGGTAGCTAACCGCGACGGATGCTCCACAGCGTCCAAAAGTTTCGGCCGTCGCTCGGCCGATACCACTTGAGCCACCCGTAACGAGCACCACCTTGCCTGTAAAATCAAAGAAATTTTGCATATTTTCTCCCATATTCGTATCTATTAAAGCGTTTTGTTTCTCACCCGTCGGTCGCAACCTTTTTCACCTCGCCCATCAGCAAAAACAAAGCGATAGTGCCCAACGGTGCCAAAATACCGGCAAAAACGAGTACCGGCGTATAAGAAAAATTGTCGACGACCCAACCAGTCGAAAAGATAAATATCATCGAGCCGATCCCTGCGCCCGTGCCGCCGAGGCCGGCGACAGAGCCGACAGCCGTTTTGGGAAACATGTCGCTCGGCAGTGTCTGTACATTATTTATCCATGCCTGAAATCCAAAAAGCACGACGCCGATCAGGGCAAGTGCCCCCATCGCGTCTGGCGTATAAGCTGCGGCGATCCCTGCCGGCATCAGCAAAGCCCCAAAACCGATAACGGCTTTACGTGCCGCATTCACAGTCCAGCCACGCCCGATCAAGAAACCCGAGAGCCATCCGCCAAAAAGGCTTCCCGCATCCGCGGCGACAAATGGAACCCACGCGAAAAGTCCTATTTGCTTGAGGTCGAACCCGTGAACCTTGTATAGATAAAGTGGAAGCCAAGTAATATAAAGCCACCAGATCGGATCGACTAGAAACCGCCCGACGACGATTCCCCATGTCTGTCTGTACCGCAGAAGCTCGAGCCAGCCGGGCGCAGGAGCATCGTTCGATTCGCTCAAATTTTCGACCGCTGGCGTGATGTCGTCCTCGCGGATCAGAGCGTATTCCTCCTTAGTCAGCCACTTGTGTTTTTCGGGCGAGTCGTAGATGAACCACCAGGCGATCAGCCATAAAAAGCCGAGCGAACCCGTGAAAATGAACGTATCCTGCCAGCGATTGTCAAAATAGGCGGTTATCCCGACGATAAGCGGCGGCGCGACGATCGAGCCGATGGCGGCACCGCTGTTAAATATCGCCATCCCGAGAGCACGCTGGCGGGCCGGAAACCATTCGCCGACCGTTTTTGCCGCGCCGGGCCAGTTACCCGCTTCGCCAAGCCCAAGGATGAATCGAAAAACACTCAGGCTCCGTAGTCCGCTGGCAAAGTAATGTGCCATTGCTGCCAGCGACCAGACGACGATCGAGACGCTGAAGCCCTTCTTAATGCCGATGCGGTCGTAGAGTTTGCCCGACAGGCTCTGGCTGATCGTGTACGCAAACAAAAACCATGTCGCGATCCCGCCAAACTCGGTATTGGTCAAATGAAGTTGATCGGTAATAAGCGGAGCAAGGATCGAAACGGTCAGCCGGTCGATGTAGTTGATCAGCGTCGCAAAAAACACGAGCGAGATGATCACCCAGCGAAGGCCGTTGAGTTTGAATCCGCCTTCTGTCGGCATATCTGTATTTTGCGTTTCTGCCATGTAATTGGGCGACCGTTAGTTTAACGATACGGTCGATTGCCTGATTATCAACTCACAATTTAGTATCCGTTCGCTGCGTTTTGAGATCTCATCTTCGCCGATCCGCCGCAGAAGCATTTCGGCCGCAATTTGGCCCTGTTGCCGCATGGGCTGTCGCACCGTCGTCAGCGGCGGCGAGGTATGTGTTGCCATCGGAATATCATCAAAGCCTACGATCGCAACGTCTTTCGGAATAGACAGACCCGCCTCTTTGATCGCGGTCATCGCACCTACGGCGGTAAAATCGTTTCTCGCAAATACTGCGGTTGGCCGGCTTGGCAGTGACAGCAGCCTTTTCATCCCTTCGTAACCCATCCTCTCGGTCGAGTAGCCCGGAACGTCTGAAGTCGCTTCTTTCCTACCGGTGACCAATCGCTCATCGACCTCGATATCGTGGGCTTTCAGAGCGTTCAGATATCCCTGCAGCCGCTTTAGGCTGCCGCGATTTTTTATGTCGGCGCCGATGAAACCTATCCGTTGATGCCCGAGATCGATCAGGTGCTGAGTCGCTTCGAATCCCCCGGTCATGTTGTCGGCCGATACATAATCGACGCCGTCGTATTGAAAGTCACGCCCGATCACAACCACCGGCATCTGGCTGTCGACGATATCGCGAAGACGATCGTCGCCCTCTTCGTTCGACCGCGTCGCAACGATAATGCCATCGACGTTATGATCCACGAGCGACTCAAACGCCGTAATATCTTCGGTCGCACTCTGCTCGCTGATACAGATAAATAGGTTATAACCGCTCGACCAAAGCCGTTCGCGAACCGCGTTTGCCAGTTCGGCCGAGTACGGATTTGAGATGTCGCCGAGCACCAATCCGACCGTCTCGGTCCGCTGCCGCTTCAGGCTGCGGGCGACACCGTTGGGCCGGTAATTCATCGTTTTGACCGCGTGCAGCACCTTTTCACGCGTTTCGTCGCTGACGTATCCGTTTCGGTTTACCACACGCGAGACAGTCATCGGTGCAATGCCGAGCGTTGCTGCGATATCACTGAGGGTTACTTGCCTTTTCCTGATCATGACTGACGTGCGAAATAAGTTAACGTTAACATATTTAACACACGTAAATCCTATGCGCAAGTAATTTCTCAGCGACCTTTGATTATTTTTATCGGGACGGCAGCCTCAAGCAGCTTTTCCGCTGGCGATGAGCGTCGGATATTTCCCGCTCCAGCAGGCCGAGCAGGTTGTTGATGTGTCAAGACCGATCGCTTCGAGCATTCCTTCGAGCGAGAGGTAACCAAGGCTGTCGGCACCGATATATTCGGCGACTCCGGCGACGGTGTGTTGGGCGGCGATGAGGTCTTTGCTGTGGGGCGTATCGACGCCGTAATAGCAGGAGTGCTTGGTCGGCGGGCAGGAGATTCGCATGTGCACCTCGGCGGCACCGGCCTCGCGAACCATTTCAACGAGCTTCTTCGAGGTCGTCCCGCGCACGATCGAATCGTCAACCAGGACAATGCGACGGCCATTAATGAGGTCTTTGATCGGGTTGAGTTTCAGCCGGACGCCAAACGAGCGAATCGATTGCGACGGCTCGATAAACGTGCGGCCGACGTAGTGGTTGCGAATGATCGCCTGTCGAAAATTGATTTCGGACTGCGCGGCAAAACCGATAGCGGCCGCGACACCGGAATCCGGCACGGGCACGACGAGGTCCGCATCACATGGTTGTTCGATCGCCAATCGCTTGCCCATTTTGTGCCGCGATTCGTTGACCGACTTTCCGAATATGGTCGAATCAGGCCGCGAAAAGTACACATGCTCAAACGTGCAGACCGAGTGTTTCTTGATCTCGAACGGCATCGACGAATGAAGACCTTCGGCGTCGATGATCAGCATTTCGCCAGGTGCCACCTCACGAACATACTCCGCGTCGATCAGGTCGAACGCACAGGTCTCGGACGCCACGCACCACGCACCTTGAAATTTGCCTAACACGAGCGGACGGAACCCGCGCGGATCACGGACGGCGATCAGCGACGTCGTTGTCAAGAATAACAGTGAATATGCACCCTCGGTGTCGCCGAGCACCTTTGTGATCGCCTCGATCACGTCTTTTGCCGGTGTGCGGGCGATCCCGTGGAGAATGGTTTCGGTATCGGACGTTGACGAGAAAATCGCTCCGTTATGCTCAAGTTCCCGGCGGCGAGCCTCGGCAAACGGCAGATTGCCGTTATGACAGACGGCGATCTTGCCGTGCTGGCACGTTACTGAAAACGGCTGAACTTCGTCCAGTGTGTTCTTACCAGCAGTCGAATACCGCGTATGGCCAATAGCAGCGGGGCCCGTCAACTTCTTGAGAACATCCTCACCCAAAACATCGGCGACGAGGCCGATCGATCTGGTCTGGTGCAATTCGCCGCCGTCAGCCGAAACGATGCCGCACGCCTCTTGCCCGCGATGCTGCAGGGCAAACAAGCCCAATTGAGTCAAAGTCGAAGCCTCACCATGGCCAAAAATGCCAAAAATGCCGCATTCCTCGTGAAATTTATCGAGTACCAGATCCATGTATATAAATATTAAAACATTTTCACCACAGAGACACAGAGAGCTCAGAGGTTTTGAAATACGGAGCTACAAAAGGCGACCATTTTCTAAATAGCTCCGTGTTCTCCGTGTCGCTGTGTTGAACTTTTGACCGACACGATCACGCATTTGGAGGTGGGTGTTCCGCTGCGAGCGGCGACGCTTTTAAGTGGGATCAGCGGATTGGCCTCAGGGAAATATGCGGCACAGCAATCGAGCGGGATTGCATACGGAACGACCGTAAAACCGAAAACGCATCGTTTCCCATCGTCGAAATAGCTTGTAATATCGACGCTCTCTCCAGCCGCGAGGCCGAGAGCGGCTATATTTGCGGCGTTCATAAATATGACGTGCCGGCCGCCGTCGATGCCGCGGTAGCGGTCGTCCAGGCCGTAGATCGTCGTATTGAATTGATCGTGCGAACGTATCGTGGTCAGGAAAAGGCGGCCTTTCGGCAGATCGATCATCTCCAACGGATGTGACCGGAAAAGGGCCTTTCCGGTCGGGGTCGGAAATTCACCGTGGTTTGGCGGGTTAGGCATATAAAATCCCCCGTCCTCGCGAATGCGCTCGTTGTAATTTTCGCACCCGGGAACGACCCTCGAGATTGCGTCGCGGATGGTGTCGTAATCGGCCGCGAAACCGTCCCAATCGACGGTCGTTCGATCGGCAAGCACGGCCTTTGCGAGTTGGCAGACGATCCAGGTCTCGCTCCGCAGATGCTCGGACGCCGGTGGGAAAATCCCCTTCGACATTTGGACGTTGAGCATCGTGCTCTCGGTCGAAACAAACTGCTCGACGCCATTCTGAAAATCCTTTTCAGATCGTCCAAGGCACGGCAGGATAAGCGAAGTGTTGCCCGGAGTTAGAGCCGTCAGGTTGAGTTTTGTAATGACCTGGACCGTCAGATCGCAATTGCCGGTCGCCGCCGAGACGGCGTCTGTATCGGGTGACGCAGCCACAAAGTTGCCACCCATCGCGAAGAGCACCTTTGCTCGGCCATCCTGCATCGCGGCGATGCTCTCAACCGTGTTCAGTCCATCGGCTGTCGCTGTCTTAAAGCCAAATTCCCTTTCGAGATTTGCGCGGAACACAGGATTCATCTTTTCCCAGATACCCATTGTCCGGTCGCCCTGGACATTGGAATGGCCGCGAACGGGACACAGCCCGGCACCGGGCTTGCCGAGCGAACCGCAAAGGAGGTGAAGATTGACGATGTCCTGGATGGTCGCAACAGCGTCTCGATGCTGCGTGATACCCATCGCCCAGCAAGTTATGAACGATCTTGAAGCCAGGATCATTTCGGCCGCAGTTTCTACCTGTTCACTGCCCAGGCCCGAAGCCGTTGCGATGTCATCCCACGAAACCGCATCGATCGACCCGATAAGTTCATCGTAGCCGGATGTTTTTGCATCGATGAACACGCGGTCGAATACGGATCCCGGATTCTGACGTTCGTGTTCGAGCAGGATCTTCATCAGCCCCTTTAGGACAGCCATGTCACCGCCGATGCGGACCGGCAGGTGCAGGTCGGCCAGTGGTGTCGCGTGGTTGGCCAGGAGTGTGAGCGGGCCTGAGATGGGATTTCCGTAATGCTGCGGATTGGGGTCGACAAAGTTCATCAGCCCGACCTCGGGCAGCGGATTGATCGCGATCATCTTCGCCCCAGCGAGTTTTGCGGCTCGAAGCGACGAGAGCATCCGTGGTGAATTTGTTCCAGGATTTTGGCCGATGACGATCACGAGATCGGTTTTCTCAAAATCCGCGAGCCTGATCGTCGCCTTTCCAAGACCGATCGATTCGGTGAGAGCGACGCTCGTCGATTCGTGGCACATGTTCGAACAATCCGGCAGATTGTTGGTGCCAAATTGGCGGACGAAAAGCTGGTAGAGAAACGCGGCTTCGTTCGAGGTTCGGCCGGAGGTGTAGAAGACAGCTTCGTCGGGAGAGGCGAGAGCGTTTATCTCGCCTGCGATCAACTGAAACGCATCCGCCCACGAGATCGGTTCGTAATGAGTGGAGCCATTCCGCAAAACCAATGGCTCGGTCAGGCGGCCTTGGTTGTTTAGCCAAAAATCGTCGTGTGCGGCGAGGTCAGCGACGGAGTATTTGGCGAAGAACTCGGCTCCGATGTGTTTCTTCGTGCCTTCGTCGGCGAGGGCCTTGGCTCCGTTTTCACAGAATTCATTGATCGTTCGCCGGTCTTCGGGGTCGGGCCAGGCACACGATTGGCAGTCGAACCCACCCTTTTGATTTAGATTGAGCAGGCCTCGGGTGCCCCGAACGACACCCATTTTGCGGTAGACATGCTTGAGCGCGTTCGTCACGGCGTGAATGCCGGCCGAGGTTTTTGGCGGCTGAGTGACCTTGAGTTTCTGCGTTTTGCCGCTATCCGACATTTTGATCTTTGGTGACGATAGGAACGTTCGCGGCCGCCCGTACTTGCTCCCTAATGATCGGGCCCTTACTTACGTGCGGGCTACTGACACGTCCCGCTCCACAGTAGATATTGAACCGGTCGTCGCGGACAAAGCCGACGAGCGTCATGCCGAACTCAGCGGCAAGCTCGACTGCGAGACTCGAAGGGGCACCGACCGCGGCAAGTATCGGAATTCCCGCCATTAACGCCTTTTGCACAAGCTCAAAGCTCACGCGGCCGCTAACCAAGAGTATTTTATCGCTCAAGACCGTTTCGCCAGCCATAAATTTGCTTCCGACAACCTTGTCCAGAGCGTTGTGGCGACCGACGTCTTCGCGAACAATATCCAATTTACCTTCGAGATCGAAGAGCGCCGAGGCGTGAAGGCCGCCGGTTTTCTCGAATACATCCTGCGATAAACGCAATACCTCCGGCAGGCAATGAATCACGTCAGCCGGCACCATTGACCCGTCGCCCTCGATCTTTTTGACGCCGGTGTGCAATGCCTCAATTGACGATTTGCCGCAGACACCGCAGCTCGAGGTGGTGTAGAAATTTCGTTCGAGACGTTTGAAATCGACCTCGACGCTTTTTTTCAGCTCGACAACGACGGTATTTTGCAGACTCTTGTCTTTTGCCGGAATGCCGCAGTTGCGGATGCGAGCGATCTGGCCAGGGTGCTGAATGATCCCCTCCGTAAACAGAAAACCCGCCGCTAACGAATGATCGTCACCTGGCGTCCGCACCGTGATAGAGATCGCTCGATGCTCGATCTTCCCTCTCACAGGCAGCCCGATCCTTATCTCCAGCGGCTCCTCCACAGCGAGGAAATCGTCAAACTCCGCACCATCAGCGTCGACAACGCGGCGAATGGCGGTTTCCGAATAGGCTGGTGATGGCTTCACGATGCGATTTTAACAGACGGAGAAAGTTTAGCCACAGAGATCACAGAGAATACGGAAGTGAAGAGGAACATATTACGGCTTGAAAGTTGGAACAATTTCTTATCCTCTCTGTGTTCTCTGTGGCTAATCTGCGGCAAGAATGCGCCCGCGGCACTCGCCGAAGCCGATGCGGCGAAATCCTTCGCGTTCGCAGAAGCCTTTCATTATTATCTCGTCGCCGTCTTCGAGGAACCTTCTGGTTTCGCCGTTGGGGAGTTCGATCGGTTCGGTTCCGCGCCAAGAGAGTTCGAGCATCGAGCCGCGTTCGGATTTTTCTTTGCCGCTCACGGTTCCCGAAGCGATCAAGTCGCCGGTTTGGAGGTTGCAGCCGTTCGAGGCGTGGTGCGTGAGCATCTGGCCGACGGTCCAGCAGAGATCTTTTGTGTTGGAACGCGAGAGCATGTGCGGCTCGACATTCTCTGCACGCATCTTTTCGGTTTGGATGTAAACCTCGAGATTGATGTCGAGGCCGCCGTATTTCTGATTCGCGGCGTCGTTGAGGTAATCGAGCGGCTGCGGATCGCCTTCTGGACGGTTGAATGCGGGAGTGCGGAAAGGAGCGAGAGCCTCTATCGTGACGACGAAAGGCGAGATCGTCGTCGCAAAGTTTTTGGCAAGAAACGGCCCGAGCGGCTGGTATTCCCAAGCCTGTATATCGCGGGCGGACCAGTCGTTGACGAGACACATTCCAAAGATATGCTGCTCCGCTTCGCCGATTGGGATAGACGAGCCTTGTTCATTTCCCTGCCCGACAAAAAAGCCAAGCTCCATCTCGTAATCGAGATTCTTCGCCGGAATAAAGACCGGGGGAGCCTCGGCGTCGCTGCGATTCTGCCCATGCGGCCGCTTAACGTCCGTCCCCGACACCACAATGCTCGACGCCCGCCCGTGATACCCGATCGGCACATATTTATAATTCGGCAACAACGGCGCATCCGGCCGAAACATCGACCCAACATTCGTCGCATGATAGATCGAGCAGTAGAAATCGGTGTAGTCGCCGATCTCAAATGCGAGTTCGGGCCCGACGCTCCCGATCGGTACAAGGAATTCCCTTGCGTCCTCGATCGTCTGCTCGTCGGCTTCGTCACGCAACACGGCGAAGGCCGCGCTCCTCAGGTCCGTGAGGATCGCCGTCCCATAAACCTCGGTCAGGAATGATAAGTCGCACAATTCGATCTCATCTGCGAGCGAGTCAAATTCATTGCCAAGGATGCCCGAGACAATCGCTTGGTACAGGTCAAAGATCTGATCTCCAATGGCAATTCCTAGATGCGGGGCCTCGCTTTCGGCGGAACGCCAGAACATGCAAAACGGCAGATTCTGTATCGGAAAATCTGTATTCGGATCGTTGGCGGATTCGACCCAGCTTTTTAGGTTCGGGTCGTGAGTTTCGTTTATCTCGTACATAAGTCAGTGGTCGGTGGTCAGTGGTCAGTTGGGAAAAACATGAACAACTAACGACCATCAGAATCATAAAATTCCCAAACTTTGCAGGTCGGCGATCGGTTCGTCGAATGAGCATGAGCCGAAACTCTGGATGCCGTAGGCGCGGAGGCGTGCGATCTGATGGAGGGTCAGGTCAAACTCGTCCCGCCATTTAACGCCTGTCGGGTCGAACTGAAACACCTCTTCGAACTCGTCCTCCATGACGTCCTCAAGAAAGCTCCTTCTAAACGATTCGCGGGCAAATCCGGTCATCAGAAACAGGTTGAGAAAGCCGTGCATCGTGCCCTTGGGCGAGTTTACCTCGTACGTCAGCGGCCGAAAACACCGTATCGGGTGATGCAGCCCGGCCGTTGCTTTGAACGGAACGTTTGCCGCGGTACATATCTGCACAAACCGCACGATCGCATCCGAACTCGGGAACGAACCCGGCGTGATGCCGCCCGTTCGGACCTTGGCACACTGGCCGACGAGTGCGACTGTCGTTATCAGATCGACAAAATCGCCCTTTGGCTCGATCTCAAAATAGGCGGTGACTCCACGCGGCAACGCCGCGGCAACAGTCTCGATCTGATACGACGTGTTCGCCTTCATCTCGATCGAGTCGCAGATGACCCCCGGCCCGTGCAACGCATTAAACTCCTCGACCGACCGGATCGCCCCATACGGATCGTCGCCGGCAACGACCGCGAGACGCCACGCACTACTGCCATCGCGCGAGATAAAGTCTGCGGCATTCTCGTAAAACTCATCCAGACGGGCTATGCCGCAAACAAAACGGCCGAGCATCCAGCTATAGTTGCTGTTACGGTACATCGCGTAGTTGATGACGGCCTCGGACATGGCGACGGCTGCAGGCGGGTAAAGCCCGGCGTAGTCGACCGCACCGTAAAGCAGTGCTCGCACCGATTCCATTACATTCGATCCACTGTCAAGATTGTTCATCCGTAAATACTTACGAACCGCGTAAAGGTTGATAGTAATAATATTACCCTGATTTTACAACCAAAGTGGTGTGTGTCCGAGAGCAGCTTTTTGATCGGATCCGACTTGCGTTTCAGACAAAATCTGCGGTATCTTGTCTTATTTTCAGCATCCGCAGTTAAAATTTGATGCGTGTTTTAGGTATCGACCCCGGCAGTGAAACACTCGGTTGGGGCGTCGTGGACGGCACCGGATCGAAATACGCGCTTGTCGATTTTGGGACTGTTAAATCGAATACACGCGATGCATTTTCCAAAAGATTGCTGAATATTTACGACGCCGTCGCCGGCCTGATGGCGCAGCATTCGCCGGATGTTCTGTCGGTCGAAGACACGTTTTATGCGGTAAATGTAGGTGTTGCATTAAAGCTCGGGCAGGTTCGTGGACTGATGCTGCTACTCGCGGAACAGCGAGGACTAGAGATCGCGGAATACGCCCCGCGATTGGTAAAACAAACGGTGGTTGGCTACGGCAATGCCGAAAAGCAGCAAGTACAGCAGATGGTCAAGATACTGTTAAAGATGAAAACGGTCCCGACGCCGCACGACGCGGCCGACGCACTGGCGATCGCGATCTGTCATTTCCATCATTCAGGCGTTGAGCAAAGGATAAAAAACTCGCAAAAAAGGTCCAAATAGCGTTTGCGGCCTAAGGGGAAATTTATGAAACTCCCTGTTTCCTTAACACTTCTGATCGTGCTCGCGGCGTTCGACTTGGGCCTATCTGCCCAAACTCGAAAACCAGCGAACGCAGTCCGTTCAAAACCGACTGCGATCAAGAGCTCCGAGATCGGACAGTCGGCTGTCGTCATCGACGAAACTCTCTCCGTCTTGCGAGAAAAACCGAGTCTCTATTCAGCGGCGATCCAGAGAATGCACCGCGGCCGAAAGATTCAGATCCTCGGCGTGGCGGAGGCCGACGGAGTTAAGTTTTACCGCGTGACTGCCCCACCCGCTAATTTTGGCTGGGTCCAGGCCGACGCTGTTTTTGGGAGGTTTCGTCCGGGCGACGAGGAACGCCTTGCTCGCCTCGTCCAGGCATCGAGCGGATTTGAGCAGATCGAGGTCTCGGTTGAGTTTTTTGGCCTGTTTCCCAACTCGAAATTGCGTCCGTCCATACTGTTGCTTTTCGGGGACCTGCTCGAGGACGCGGCAGTTAAACTTTCCAAAGACGCCGCGAGCAGGCTAAAACGCTCTGAAATGGCTGCTTCGGGAGCACCCGTGCACAGCTACTTTTTAAATTTTGTAAGTCTCGACAGATATCGCAAGCTGGGCATAACATTTTTATTTGACCCGGCCGGCAAACTGTATCACTACAATGGTGCAAGTTGGACCGAGATCGTCGCAAAATTCCCTACATCATCTGAGGCCGCGGAGGCTCAAAAGCGGCTGGACACGTTACGTTCAAAGACACAAAACACGTCAGTGAAATAAACTATTGGAGAGCCCCGGCAACCTCGGCTGCAATGCGGGCGTTGTTGACGAGCAGAGCGATGTTGGCCGCAAGCGTGCGTCCACCGCTTCGTTTTGACATTTGAGAGAGCAGAAACGGCGTTATTTCTTTGCCGCGGATGCCGCCAGACTCTGCGAGCACGAGGGCATCGTCGAGTATCGATTCGAGTTGGTCACGGCTAAACTCAAATTCCTTTGGTACGGGCGATGCGACCAGGATCGCGTTTTTCAATCCGATCTCGTCCCGGGCACGGGCTATGACAGCGACCTCCAACCCGGACTCGACCCTCTCGTCTACGTCAAGGCCACTTGACGCCGAATAAAAAGCCGGCATTTCGTCGCAACGCCAACCAAGGACCGCGATACCATTGGTTTCAAGCCATTCGCGGGTCGCGGGCAGGTCTAGAACGATCTTGGGACCTGAACACACGACCACGATCGGAGTCTGTGCCAATTCGGGCAGATCGGCCGAGACATCCGCTGAAAATCCGCGATGAACACCGCCGATCCCTCCCGTTGCAAATACCTTTATCCCGGCCCTATGTGCGATGAAAGACGTCGTCGCCACGGTCGTCGCACAATCCAGCTTTTTTGCGATGCCGATCGCGAGGTCGCGACGAGAGATCTTACGGAAATTCTTCTCCGTAGCCATCCGCTCGATCTCGTCCTGCCCGAGCCCTACGCACACCTCGCCTCCAAAGATCGCGATCGTCGCGGGTATCGCTCCACCATCGCGAACCGCACTTTCGCATTTCAGTGCCGTTTCGATATTTTCCGGATACGGAAGGCCGTGAGCAATAACCGTAGACTCAAGCGCAACTACAGGCCGGTTGTCGACTAACGCCTCCGTAACCTCATTTGCAAATTTGATGTCCATTTATAAAAAGGCGGTCGATGACCGCCCAAGAAAACCTTGTTCTGGGGAGAATCTATTACTTCACCAATGTTCCGATCCGGCTTAATCGCGGATTGGTAATACAGCCGAAAACATCACCGTTCGAAGCACCGCGGTCGCAGGACCAATATACGAACATTGCCCGTCCAATTATCAGTTCCCGCGGAACGAAGCCCCAATAGCGGCTGTCCTCACTATTGTCGCGGCTATCGCCCATGCAGAAGAAACTATTGTCGGGGACGACCATCTTTTTTCCACGCACGCCGAACTCATAATCCTGAGTCTGCCGGACAGGCAGGTGGCCGCCAGACTTGATGTCCATCATTTTATCTTCGGAATAAAAGACGCTGTATTTTTGATCTGGTGTGCGATCCTCGAATTCTTTAGTTACCAGCGCCGATTGCTGGTCACCGATCCGGGGCGGGTCACCTAGAACGCGGTGCTCAGGCAGAACCTCCCCGTTTATAAAGACCTGATTGTCACGAAACTCGATCGTTTCTCCAGGCAAGCCAATCACACGTTTTACGTAATTGATTTGATACGGGATTATGCCCCTGGAACTATCGTTTGTCGGGTGCAGTTTATTTCCGGGGTACTTGAACACGATGATGTCACCCCGCTGGATCTCACGCTGCGGCAGGAACGGAAGCGAGCCGCCACCTGGAGTAAATATGAATTTGTTGACGAGCAGATAGTCGCCGACCAATATCGTATTCTGCATCGACCCGGTAGGTACCGTTACCGCCTGGAGGATAAAGGTCATGCCAAAAAGAGCCATGACTAAGGTCACAACGAATGATTCAAAATATTCGCGGATCGTCGACTTAGGCGGGCCCGCTGGTTTTTTCACGACTTCGGCCGTAACTGCTTTTTCCTCAGTGCTCATAAATGCAATTTATCGATACGCTATTTTCAGCTCGCTTGTTTGGCGTCCGGGCCAAGGACCTTTAATGCTTCGGCCGCCGCCGCCATCTCAGCCGCCTTAATCGAAGTACCTTCACCATTGGCCTTTCCGTTTTCCCAAACAGCCTCGACCCAAAAATGGCGTGCGTGCGGCGGACCGTCCGTTTTCGTCACCGCGTAAACGGGAGCCGTCATTTTTGCCGACTGAAGGATCTCCTGCACAAGCGACTTATAATCGAGCGATGATCCGGGTGTAGCAGCACGCAATTCGTCCGCAAATACACGGCCTACGAAGACGCGTGCGGCCGTATAACCTCCGTCAAAGAAAACCGCCCCTATCAACGCTTCAAGCGTATTGGCTAGGATCGCCTGTTTTTTACGGCCCCCTGTTTTTTCCTCACCGCGCCCCACCCGGAGATAATCGCCCAAATTGAGCTGGGCGCCAAGACGGGCCAGCGTGGTGGTACTGACAAGCCGATGCTTCATCAGCGTCAGGTCACCTTCGCTAAGCGTCGGTCCCGACACGAACAGCTGTTCGGCGATTACCAGCCCCAAAACCGAGTCACCCACAAATTCGAGCGACTCGTTCTCGATCTCCCGAATTGCTTCGTCGGTTATCCCGTTTGAATTTTCAAATGCCCAGGACCGGTGAGTAACCGCTCGTTCAAGGATCGCGGGATCACGAAACTTGTGCCCGATCAGATTTTCGAGTTTAGCAAGTTTTGCGATCATTAGGGCTAATATTAAGAACAATAGGTGGAAAAAGAAAGTCGGACACTTGAGAATCAAATGTCCGACACGATTTTTGGATCCGACCGACCGGCCTAATGACTGCCTTTGTTCTTCACCGTTGATGCTCGGTTCGAAGCAACCACCGCGGATATCCTAGCACCCTTACCAGTTTGGCTGACCGCTCCCGGCTTGTTTGTGGTTCCGGGCTTGATAGCCGGCTTCGTAGCCGGAGCCACTGGTTTTGCCGGAACTGTCGTGGTCATCGTGGTCGTCGGAGCCTTTACCGGAGCTTCAGCGGTAGCTGCGGGTTCCGGATCAATGATCGGAGCTATCGGCGACGACGGATCAGGAAATGGCTTGGCAACCGTTGATTTGACCCAGGCGTCGAGGCCATCGGTCTTGGTGAATCGCACACTATAAAGATCGGTGATCGTTTTCAGGATCGAATCCTTATAGGCCTTTGCATCCGGAGTCGAAGGAGCTAGGGTGTAAGCACGCGAGTAGGCGTCAAGAGCACGTTCGACGGTACCATTCAGCACTGCCTCTTTTGCCTTGAACGCATCCGCCTTGACCTTGATCGCGTCCAATTTTTGTTGCTTAACTTCGGGCGTATCCGCAGGCTTTACATCCGCCTCCATTGCCTTGACCTCTTTTGCAAGAGATTCGATTTCCGTTATCAGTTTCGTTGCGTCGTCATAGTAATAGGCACCGATCCACTGGAAGACGGGCGGCTGGCTTTTTGTATCGGATGCAGCCTGCGAAGCCTTGTAAAGATGAATCGAGCCCTCTTTCTTATTGTTCTTGTCGGCAGAAAGAATAATTCCGATGGTGTAGTGCATCCATGCGATGGCGTCGTTCTTGTCCTTGTACTGAAAGTTCGCTCCGTCCTTGACGAAAATACCTGGCGTCGCCTTAAACGTTTTACCGCCTTCGAGATCCGCTAGCGACTGTCTCGCATAACGAAGAGTATCGTCGTTCCATTTAGTCACGCGCGGGGATTTGAGAGTCTCATCGAGACCGATCGAACCGAGAACTATCTCAACGTCACGATATTTATCGGGGTCCTCAGCCAGCAGCTGTTTGCCCGATGGGTAAACATCGTCCCAATTCTTGGATTTCATTCCGCCAAGAAACTTGTCTGCGATCACTTTTACTTCATTTTCGCGATCCTTTTTCTTAATTTGATCGTCCAATTTAGGTAGATAGCCTTTTAAATAATCGGCAAATTCCTTCACTGGTTCGCACGAACCATATTTCTCAAGGAATTGTTTACCTGCATCAAGGGCCACTTTTCTTTCCGCTTGCGTCTTTGTGGAGGAGAAATTGGCTCGAAACGTCGCGTCCAGTTTCGTCTGGCCGTCGACATCCTCACACGGGTTCTGCCCAAAACCTATTACAGCTCCAATCGCAATAACAGCCGCAAACATTAGTGCGGCAATAGTTGATCTAAAAATCGTTTTCATTACTTCGTTCCTCCGCCGGAAAGTCATTTCCAAATCCATTTTACTTCTGCCAAATCCGGACCTCTTCTAACGGATTCGCGTGAAATCAGATGACCTTCCCGACAAATAAGTTGCTAGAATATCGCCCTCGACTGATCACGTGTCGTTCACCGACTATGTTTTGGTTCTAACGAGTAGAACCTAGATAATCGGTTAAATATTGCAACTGTGTCAAGCCAAAATAATGCCAGATCGTCCAAAAAATCCAAAACAAACTGAAAAGACGGGGTCGTTAAACCCCGCCTTCTTTAGTTATTGACGTCGCTTATGGCTTGACGACCCGATCGCGCTTGTTCGTGGCCTTATCCTTAGGATAAGTGATCACTACCGGTGGAAATTTCGGTGCCGATGAACCTGTCTTTTGTACCAGTTTTTTCGGTGCCGTTTTTTCCACAACCACGGACTCGGGCATATTTGGAACAATAATTATGTCGCGGCCGGCATCGTCGGCGATACGTGCATCGCGAGCGGTGACCGGCTTTTCGCCGGTACTGTCGGCGTCGTCCTCACCTTCCGCATCAGCGAGGGTGTCAGCCGTTTTGGCATCTGCACTCCGTTTTGGAGCTATTTTGAATTCTGTCTGAGCGAGATTTCTATCTGTACGCACTATATTTGAACTCAGTGAACGATAGATCTTGCCCGCAACAGCAGCCGCGTATTTACCCCGTTCACTCTGGCCGCGTGTTATTACCGCAACCGCATATTTGGGATTCTCGATCGGAGCAACTGATACAAAGAGTCCGACCCACGACCCTTTGCTGATGCAGGACCCAGTCTTGCCGGCGATACCCTGCGAAGCGTCAACTCCACGATGGGCCGTCCCATATTCAGCGGCTCCCATCATTCCCGGGATCATTCGGCGAACATTTTGCTGCGGCAGGTCGAGCCTTTCACGCATGAACGGCTGGAACCGGGTCTTCTCTAACGTATTGCGTGGGATCCGCGGGATCAGACGCTTCCCGCCATTTGTGATTTCCGACACCATAACTGCCAGCTGAACAGTTGACACCTCAAAGTCATCGCCATGCGAATAGATCCGGAGGTTGTTATTTCCATAAGGCAGTTTGCCAGCGGTTTCGCCCTCGAGATTTATTCCGGTCTGCTGCCCCAGTCCGAATTTGCGTGCATACTCGATAACCTTCGGACTTCCGACGTTTGCTCCGACCCTCTGAAAATATCCGTTATCCGAAAAAGCGATTGCGTCATCCAGGTTTCTCCTGGTCGAGGTGTTACGTATTGAACCGTTTTCTTTATCAATAACTCCCTCGTTAAGCCCCGCCGCTCCAGTTACCAACTTTATCGTCGAACACGGACGGATCGCGCTGCGGACCGCCCAATCCTGATTGACGATGGTGAGTATCTTGCCAGTTTGAGCTTCCATCACGACGACCGAGCCTGCCTTGTTGCCGAGTGCCTCTATTGCCGCCTGGCGAATGTTCAGATCTTCGCCCTCCGTAATGTCTTTCGCTATATTGTTAACGGTCTCCGTCCGGAGTCCGTGCTCGAACGCCAGTTTCCGGGCTCTCGCCTCCCGTGCGGCCTGCTCACGGCGGCGTAGCTCAGCTAGAATTGCGGCTTGTCGCTCCTTCTCACGACGGAGGCGTTCTGCCTCGGCCTTTTTGTTCGTCGCAAGCTTTTTCGGATCTTTTAGAACCTTGGCATCAGCGAGTTTCTCTTTGTTAGAACGTTTGTCGTTCTTCGCGTTCTTAGTATTTGTCGCGTTTTTGTCGACCTTCGAATTCTTAGCATTTGTCGCTTTTTTGTCGACCTTTTTGCTTTGAACCTTGCTCTGGGCCTTGCTTTGAACTTTGGTCTTAGACGAAGTCGGGGGCTGAGCCTTTTTCCGCTGAGCACTGACACCACCGACACAAAAAATAAGAAACGGCAGCGTCGCCAAAATAGCGAAGACACTGATTTTCTTAGGGAACATTAACTTCATGCTTTACCTCGGAACAAAATGATTGCCGCTGATTTTTATGGGGAGGCCTGAATGGAAATAACGAATTTAACTAGCTAATTCAGGAATTTGCGTTCAAACTACCGATGACTATAACATTCAAACGACGGGGTGGCAAGCGGATTTATCTAGGTGGCGACCGCACCCAGTCGATCGATAAATGAGGTTTATTAATACATTTCGCGGCCGGCTATTGCTTATTCTTGCAATCTTGCTGGTCGCGACACTGGGTGTTCAGTACTACCTGAATCTCCTCACGCAGCAGGAAAATATTAGTCTTCGTGAAGCTCAGGAACAATCGATCGTTGCGGGGATTTCGTTGGGTTTTACCGCAATGACATCAAAAGACCAGCGAGTGCAGGACCTGTTCGACCAGCCTGGCCAGTCCTTTATGGACATCCGATCGCGTGAACGGATAAAGGACATAATAATTATCACTAACGACTGGAAGATCTATGATTCGCTGAACGACGATTACTGGCCGACCCAGCATGAAGACGGTGAGATCGAACGTCGTTCCCTGAAGGACCTAACGGACCTTCCACCGCTAATGGAGGGAGCCAGGCTTGGTGAGGACCTGAAACAATTTCCGAATCATACGGCATTTGAGGGAGTAGCAACCGATGACGAGGCACACGCTATTCCTATCGAGACCAGCCAAGGACGCTGGTACGTCATGATCCTGTTAAAGAATGACAAAGACAAGGCAGCCCTGAGGGCAGCGCAGCCCTTGTTATACACGCTCAGCGTGCTGCTTGTTTCCTCTTTTATAACCCTGCTGCTCGTCTGGCGCTTTTCGCGTCCGATCGCCGAACTTTCCGATGGGGCCCGTCGAGTAGCGGCAGGTGATCTCAGCATTAGAGTTAAGAGTTCCCGGCGCAATGATGAGCTCGGACGACTGGCCGAAACTTTTAACGATATGACGGCTGAGCTTTCGAGAAAACGCGACATCGAAGTGCAACTCCAACAGGCCGAAAAAAGTGCTGTCGTGGGTCGGCTCGGTTCGGCCATAGCCCATGAAATACGCAATCCGTTGAATTACATAAATCTGACACTTGACCACCTGCGCTCTAAATTTGCGCCCGAAGAGAAGACGAAACGGGAAACGTTCGACAAGCTTACATCGCAGTTGAAAAACGAGGTCGCGCGGATCAACCAACAGATATCCGATTTTCTGAATTATTCCCGGCCGGCAACGGCTGATCTGCGGCCTGCGGATATTCGCAAAATAATCGAGGATTCGCTGCGGATCGTCGAAGCTCAGGCTGCCGAGAATGAAATTAAGATCGCGATCGTTGAACACGAGAACGTACCGCAGATCCTGGGCGATCCGGAATTTCTGCGGTCCGTTTTCAATAATCTGTTTATCAATGCGGTACAGTCGATGGGCGGCGACGGGGGAAATTTGAGCGTAAAGATCCGGCCAGATGATTCATTCGTCCAGATAGAGATCGCCGACACAGGCAACGGAATCTCGGCGGAAAATCTCTCAAAGATATTCGAACCCTATTTTTCAACCAAAGAGACAGGCACGGGATTGGGGCTGGCGATCGTCCACAAGATCGTGGAAATCCATAACGGGTCGATAGAGGTCGTTTCAATTGAGGGCAAGGGAACGACATTTACGATAAGATTACCGAATGCGACTGTCTAGCTGGCGTTATAGGTTCGCTCTCGCGGTTAGTAATTATGGCAAGAAAATCGATCCTCGTCGTTGATGACGAGAAAAATCAACGAGAAATACTCGAAACGATCCTTTCGGGCGAAGGCTACGACGTAACGATGGCGAGTTCGGGCGAGGCGGCCCTTAAGTTTGTCGCGGACCGGCACTTTGACCTCGTGTTGACCGATCTGAAAATGACCGGGATGAGCGGTCTTGAATTGCTCAAGCAACTCACCGATTTTGACAAATCGATCATCGTCATCCTACTTACAGCCCATGGCACGATCGACTCGGCGGTCGATGCACTGCGTTTGGGAGCCTTCGAATATCTGCAAAAGCCGTATGACAGCGAAAAGCTTTTGGAGACGGTTTCGCGAGCACTAAAAAAACTTTCTACGCTGGACGCCGAGATCGTCTCGGTTTCGCCCGAAATGGATAAAGTCAAAAAACTTATCCTGAAGATCGCGAAATCAAATTCAACCGTTCTCATTCGCGGCGAAAGCGGCACCGGAAAGGAAATGATCGCGCGTTCGATCCACAAAAACAGTTTGCGTTCGAACGAGGTCTTTCAGGCGGTCAACTGTGCGGCGATCAATGAAAATTTGCTCGAATCCGAGCTCTTCGGCCACGAAAAAGGATCGTTCACGGGTGCGATAGCTGAAAAAAAGGGCCTTTTCGAGATCGCCCATAACGGGACACTTTTCCTGGATGAGATCGGCGAGCTCGATATATCGCTGCAGGCGAAAATATTGCGTGCCTTGCAGGAGAAGCAGATCCGCCGCGTCGGGGGCATTCGAGATCTCGATGTTGATGTCCGAGTCGTTGCGGCGACCAATCGGGACCTGATGCATATGGTTGGTGAAAAACGTTTTCGCGAAGACCTTTATTATCGCCTAAACGTACTCTCCATCGATCTTCCGGCACTGCGCGAACGACGGACCGATGTTTCCGTTTTGATCGATTATTTTGTAAAAAAACACACGCGCGGAACCAGTCGAAAGATCGAATTCATCTCGGAGGCGAGGAGACTCCTTGAAGACTATTCGTATCCAGGCAACGTTCGCCAACTCGAGTCCGCACTGGAGAGAGCTATTTTATTGTGCGAGAACGATACTATCACGGTCGAAGACCTGCCGCCGGAAATGACTCAGTCAAGCGTGGCGGCATCCGGCGACCTCTTCAAACTCCCGCCCGAAGGCGTCAATTTCGAAGAGGTCGAACGCAGTTTAATAATGCAGGCGATGGGGCGGACTGATAACAACATTACAAAGTCTGCCAAACTCCTTGGATTGACTTTCAGGACCCTCCAATATCGACTCGAGAAATTCGGCTTTAAGAAGGACGGAGCCGAAGAGGATGAGGATAGTTAACGCAACTTTGAGCTATCTTATTTCGTTTTGATATACGTGTTTTGTTCCGAGTAAGGAGGATGCAAAATGGAATGGTTTTCGACACTGAGCCTGGCGTTAGGAACGGCGTGGACATCCGGAATCAATGTTTACGCAACCGTTTCCGTTCTAGGGCTGCTTCAAAAATTTGGAGCTACGAAACTACCCGGCGGACTCGATGTTCTCGATAACTGGTGGATCATCGGTTTTGCGGGCGGATTGTACCTCATTGAGTTTTTTGCCGACAAGATCCCTTATGTCGACAGCGTTTGGGATGTTGTACATACGTTTATCCGCGTTCCTGCCGGGGCGGTCGTGGCCTACGCCGCGACTAATCAGATGGATCCATCGATTTACATACCGGCGGCCCTCATGGGCGGCGGGCTCGCATTTGCCTCGCACGGGACAAAAGCTGCGGCACGGATCGGAGCAAACCTATCGCCCGAACCCGTTTCAAACTGGATACTATCTATAGTTGAAGATATCATTGCACTCGCCGGTACACTGCTCGCCGTATTCGCCCCGTTCGTGATCGCTGGGATCCTGGGCGTTTTTGTCATTCTGTTCGTATGGTTCCTGCCAAAAGTGGTCCGCAGGTTTATCCGAATGTTTCGCTGGGTCGGTGCTTTTGCGACCGGTAAGAGTTATGAAGGTGCATGATGCAAGTGCGGCGTGATATGTCCGTTCTAAGCTCATAGGTTTCCATTGGGAAGAAAAAGATATGAACGCTCATAGATATCTCGCCATTTTTGTCTTGACTCTTGTGACGTCGTGCGGAGGCGAAAGGGCGTCTAATTCAGCAAAAAGCGCAAATGCGCCCAGTTCCAGCAGCCAGTCTTCCGCGACAAATGCATCCGGTCGATCTCAAGGTGACCTCACCGACCAAGCCAAAAAGGATGTAGGAGGTGGCGGCAATGGTAGGGGAACCGGGAGCGGAAGTGGTAACGGAACCGGCAGTGTTGACGACACTTTAGCTCTTAAGCCAAATCCGGCAGCGCAACTTTCACTTGCGAATACGACTGCAGCCACCACAGACACCGCACCGACAGACCGAAAGATTGTCCGGAATGCAGATTTGAGCCTCGAGGCCGGGTCTCCAGAGGATGTTCAACACAAGATAACCGCTATCGCCGAAGGTAAAGGTGGATTCGTCGTCGATTCTTCGCAGAGCAGCAGCGACACAAAAGTCGCGGTTCGCGATGTCGTCGCGATGACGGTACGCATACCAGCGGCAAAATTCACCGAATCCATGGAGGAGATCCGTAAAACTGCCAGCCGAGTGATCGTAGAAACCGTGAAGGGTGAGGACGTTACCGAAGAATTTGTTGACATCGAGGCAAGGTTAAAGGCAAAACGTGCAGTCGAACAACAATTCATGGAGATCATGAAACGGGCGACCAAAGTTGAAGATGCCCTAAGCGTCCAAAATGAGCTTGGAAGCATCCGAAGCGACATCGAGCGAATTGAAGGGCGAAAACACTTCCTCGAAAACCAGGCGAGTATGTCGACCATTAAGGTCAAGATCCAGACCCAGACGGCGTTCTCACCCACTTCGACTGGATTCGTTTATAAGCTAGGAGAGTCTCTGAGTTCCGGAATTGATTTCGCACTTAACTTTGTCCTTGGCCTGGTTACATTGCTGATCGCGATCTTACCGTTTGCGGTTTTTATCGTTTTGCCGCTATTTCTGATCATCAGATATACGGTCCGGAAACGGGGTCAACCCGAGACTGTTTCCTCGATTGCAAAGGACGAGATCAAATGACAACTGCGATCGTGATAGCTCTCAGAATACTGGTGGTGACTCTACTAGCGGCCGCAGCCTACTTCTATTCGGCGGGTGAGCAGGATTGGTTTTTCGCATGTCTCGTTCTTGCCGCGTGCAGTTTTTTTCTCAGTCTGAGGTTTTCGATCAAGGCGAACATGGCCAAACGGGACGCCGAACACACGGAAACCACCTCTGACACCGACGTCGAATGACAAACCGGAAGCCGCCATTATTCTTCAAAAAGTTCCGACATTCAAAGTATTTTGCCCAATTTGATCAATACCGCTAAGATATTCTATTGGTTGATGGTATGAACCAGATAGAAGACCTCATTGAAAAAAACCGCCGCTGGTCCCAACGGATGCACGAAAAGAACCCGCGTTTTTTCGCGGACCTTGCCGCCCAGCAAAAGCCGGAATACTTGTGGATCGGCTGCTCGGATAGCCGTGTCGCGGCGAACACGATCGTCGGCCTGATGCCGGGCGAGGTCTTTGTTCATCGAAATGTGGCCAACCTCGTGGTTCATACGGATATGAACTGTCTTTCGGTCATCCAGTTCGCGGTCGAGGTCCTAAACGTCAAGCACATTATTGTTTGCGGACATTACGGATGCGGCGGCGTAATTGCCGCGATGGACGGCCAGGGGCATGGACTCATCGATAACTGGCTGCGGCATATCCAAGACATTGCCGACCTTCATTCCGACGTCCTCGATTCTTTTTCCGACGTTGACGAAAAGATGGACCGCCTTTGCGAACTTAATGTGGCCAAGCAAGTGATGAATGTTTGCGAAACGACAATGGTTTCCGACGCCTGGAGACGAGGCCAGAGTTTGACCGTCCACGGATGGATCTACGGCCTCAAGGACGGCTTGATCCGCGATCAGGACATCTCAGTTGCTAATGGGTCGGATTTCAGGCAGATGCGGGCCGACTTTCTTTTCAACAAGCAACGAAGCGTTGCGGCCGAGAAATAACCAATAACCGAATATGTGCTACCCGAGGGGCTTTGCCTTCAAATTCTCCGCCATCGCGATGATGCTCATTGCGTCCATAACGATTTCGGCTCAGATGTCGCGGCGGCCTTCACCTTCGCAGTCGGGACGAGAAGGCTTGACGTCCAAACCTGATTCCCGACGGTTTTTGAATGCGGTCGCAAAACAAGCTGATTTCGACGCCATGGCGCGAGTCTATAATGCAAAGACCCCGTACGCGCTGCCGCATGCGATGTTTGTCATCGATCGCCGTAATAAGAATAAGATCTATTACGTCAATTCGCAGATGTTTCGGTTTCATCAGGACTTTGCAAATTCTCAATATTTATCGCTAAAACGTGGCGAAGATTTTTTCAGGGATGTCTACGTCAACGACAACCGCCGACTGATCGTCGGCACGATCGCTTGGCAAACGCCGGTACAAAAATTCACGTTCGAGTTTTGGGATGGTGACCTCATTTCGGCCGACTTGATCAAGCAGACGAACGACATTATCAATAGGACATTTTTCACGACGGTTTCCTTTAAACCAAATTCGATTCGGCAAGAGGATCTCGCCTCTAAGCTTGATATCCGGAAAGTTTCCGCTGACGAAATTTCGAAGAACCAGGAATATCTCGCTCTAAATACCGCCAAGGGGGTCGGACGCATCCACGTCATCGACAAACTCGACGATACGGTCGAGATCGGCTACAACGAGATTCTCGTTCTTAAAGAACTTCCGGTCGACCTGCCGCCTGTTGCGGGTATCATCGTCTCGCAGCCTTCGTCGCCGATCTCTCATATCAATCTTTTAGCAAAGGGCTGGCAGATCCCGAACGCCTACATTAAGAATGCAAATGAGTTATTTCGAAAATATGATGGCACTTGGTACAAATTCGAGACTTCGCTGACCGACTATAAACTTACCCTTTGTCTCAAAGAGTGTTTGGACCAGATAGGGACGCTCGCCCCGACGGTTTACGGCGGCAGAGATCGTTTCAAAGCCCCGCCGTCGGATCTGAAGGTTACTAAACTCGCGTTTCTTAGTGAGATGCGTGCCAGGGACAGTATTGTCTACGGTTCCAAGTCGGCGAATCTCGGCGAGGTCGTTCATGGCCGAATGAAGGATTTCGATGTTCCGAACGGATTTGGAATTCCGTTTGTCTACTACAAGCAATTCATGGAGTCGAATGGATTCGACAAGATCATGGACGAGTTGATGGATGACCAGGACTTTGTACACAATCCTTCCGCCCGTAGAAAAAAACTCACAGAATTCCGCGAACGCCTTCAAAACGGCAAATTTGACGAAAAACTGAGGGCGGAGATCATTGAAAAATGGAAAACTGTGCTCGGCGGAAAACCTGTTTTTGTCCGAAGTTCTTCGAATGCCGAAGATAGCGGCAAGTTTAGCGGAGCCGGACTCTACACCAGCGTAAACAACGTCACGGAGGAAGATAAAATAATCGAAGCCGTCAAAAACGTGTGGGCATCGATATGGAATTTCAAAGCCTATGAGGCTCGCGAACGAAACTTTGTCGAACACGAGAACACCTATATGGGCGTGCTGATCCAGACCGGCGTCGAAATGGAAAATGGAGGGGTAATGGTGACCAGGGACCCCTACAATAGCCGAAATAAAGGAGCGGTCTATATAAGTTCAACCTTTGGCCACAACCAGGCGGTGACTCAGCCTGGTGAGGGCAAAGCAGCCGGCGAAAAAGTGCCCATTCCTGAGCAGATCCTATTTACACCCAAATCAAACTCGGTTCAGGTCCTGACGCGTTCGGATCAGGAAACTATGTATGTCCCGAAGCCAGGCGGCGGAATGAAAGAAGTACCGTTTACCGCCAAACGCCGGGTCCTAAGCGACGCGGTTGCCCGAAGCCTCGTTAAGGCCGCAAATGAGATCAAGCGGATATTTGGCGGCGTGGACCAGGACATCGAATGGGGCATCATGAAGGGCCGCATTTATATAGTACAATCAAGACCGTACATCAACTTTAAGAAGTAATGATAAAACCTATATTCGCAACACTGTTTCTAAGCGTCCTCATCGGCTGTTCGAAGGCCCCTGAGACTGTCCAGCAAAACTCTGCTTCACCCGCAAACGATCGTTCTCAAACTGCCATCGCACACTCAACGGATAACAGATCACCGTCGTCCATAAAGAGCGGCGAAAAGACGAAATGGACGCAGGGCGGCGACCCGATCGACACCAAACAATTTGATGCCGCGATCGCAACGGCTGAAGTATCGTTCAAGAAATCGCCCACCGACACCGCCGTGAAAAAACGGCTCGCGGATGCTTACTACGCCCGGGCAATGGCTCTCACGGACCCTGCCCGACAGTACGCGTCCGCTCTCGGCGATTTTCGTAGGGCGGTAAAGTATGACCCGACGAACGCGGATGCAAAAGAATGGATCGATAAGATCATCGAGATCTACGATGGAATGAACAAAGAGTATCCAAAAGAAGGCGAGGAGCCTCAGCCACTTCCGTTCACTAAAGGAAAATAAGTCTATGAATAAGCTGATCCTGGCGCTTTCCTCAGCAATAATGATTTCGGCTTTTACCGCTGCCGCCCTGGGGCAAAAAGCCCAGTCCATAACCTTTGCAAAGGGCCGCACGAGTGCAACCATTACCGGCACCTTGAGCAGCTACAAATCTCATCGGACGTTCTCGATCCGTGTGCGGAAGGGACAGACATTGACCACGGAGAACATCGGTGACAATAGCATCACTATCGGTGTAGAAGCACCTCCGGGATCGACCTATGAACAGGATATGGCCGCCGATTGTCATGACCGTAATGAGGTGTCGCCGACAGCCCCGGGTGTATACAGGATCACCGTCACCGAATGCCGAAAGGCCGACGCTTGGCGAGGCACGTTCAAATTTAGGGTAAAGGTTCGCTAGACAAAACGGCGGTCAAAAACCTAAGATTACTCCTTTGTGCCGAACTCAGGCAGCTTTGACACGATCGAGGAACAACAGTTTTTATGGCACTTTCAGCAAATGATATAAGAAAAGGCATGGTAATTGTGCACGAGGGCGTGCCGGTCCGCGTGATGGAATTTCACCATCACACCCCCGGCAACCTGCGTGCAATGGTACAGGCTCGGCTCCGTAATCTGATAACCGGTAACTCGTTCGAGTTTCGCTTTCGCTCGAATGACACGCTCGAAAAGGTGACGCTCGAACAGCACAAAATGGAATACCTCTATTCCGACGGTTCACATCACCATTTCATGAACTCCGAGACGTACGAGCAAGTACAGCTTACTGAGGACGAACTCGGTGACGCAGCAGAATGGCTGATGCCAAATTTGAAGATCGAGGTCGAATTTTACAACGGAACGCCGATCGGGGTCGCTCTGCCGGCAACGATGGAATTGACCGTAACCCGGACCGATCCGCCTTTGAAAGGCGCGACGGCGTCGAACTCGAATAAGCCCGCGACGCTCGAGAACGGAGTTACGCTGTCGGTTCCTCCATTTATCGTGGAAGGCGAAAAGATACGTGTTAATCCCTCCGAGGCTCGCTACATGGAACGCGTGAAATAGTGCGTGCGTTCCAGATCTGACCGGATACGACATGTTTTTTCTTTACAGCAGTGTCTATACGTTTGGATTCCTCATTTCGCTTCCCTTTTTCCTTCTCAACGCTCTAGTTAAAGGAAAATATTCAGCCGGTTTTGTTCAAAAACTCGGCTTTATCCCCCAAATTGATGCCGGCGGACACCCGGTGATCTGGATCCACTGCGTCTCGGTCGGCGAGGTAAATGCCGCGAGGCCGCTGGTCGAACGACTGACGAGCGAACTTCCGAATTATCGGTTCGTTTTCTCAACAACAACCCGAACAGGCCAGAAACTGGCAAAAGAATTATTTGCCGATACAGTTCTCTCGGTATTTTACTTTCCCTTCGATCTGAGATCGAGCGTGCGACGGGCGTTTCGCAGAATGGATCCCGCCCTTGTCCTTCTGATGGAGACCGAGATCTGGTTCAGCTTTTTGCGAGAAGCTCACCGACGCGGTACTCGGGTCGCGATCGTTAATGGGCGAATTTCGGAGCGCTCGTCCCGACGTTATGGCTATATTAGGCACTTCATGCACCGGGCGCTGGCTTATCCGGATCTCGCTCTCATGCAATCAAATGTAGATTCGAAAAGGATCATGGGCCTCGGCATGCGAGCCAATAAGGTGCGGGTCAGCGGAAATCTGAAGTTCGACCAGGCGGACGGTGAAACCGTGCCCGCACTTTCCGGCGAGTTTCGGAAGCGTTTCGGAATATCGTCCGATGCACCGCTGATCATCGCAGCAAGTACGCATTCACCTGAGGAAAAGTTGGTTCTTGAGGCATTTCGCATAGTTTGGTCGAGGTCACACGGATCGCTGCCACGCTTGATGATCGCTCCGCGGCATCCTGAACGGTTTCAAGCGGTTTCTGACGAGATCAAAAAAAGTGGCTTCGATTGGGTTCGGCGGACTGAAAAAGAATCGCCAAGAGACAAAACGGCTGAGGTGATCCTGCTCAACAGCATCGGTGAACTGCGTTCCGCCTATCCGCTCGCCGAGATCGTCTTTGTCGGGGGGAGTTTAATTCCCCACGGCGGCCAGAGCATCTTGGAACCCGGTGCCGCCGCGAAGGCGATCGTAACCGGTCCGTTCACCTCCAATTTCACCTCCGCAATAAATGAATTCACGGAAAGTCATGCGCTCGTGCAGTTACCGCAATGCAGCGAGAAAGACATCCCCGAACGCCTGGCGAATGAATTGACAAACTTGCTCACCAACAACGAATTGCGGCGAAACATGGGCGAAAACGCCGCAGCGGTGATGAAAAAAAATCGGGGCGCGACCGCCAAGACAGTTGAAATGATCCGATCGCTCCTACCCGGCGAGGACACGCGGTGATCTTCCTCTTTTACTTCTTTTCCCTTGTATTGGTATTTCTGAGCTATAAGTCGCTGACGGGCGGCGTAGCTTATCTAAGGTTTGTCCGCAAAGCGTTAGGGCGCCCCCCCTCTGAGTTTGCGCCGGCCGTCACTGTTTTCGCGCCATGTCGAGGCGTCGATCCCGGCATGTCACAAAACCTGCAAGCTCTGCTCTGTCAGGACTTGCCCGATTACGAGGTTATCTTCATCGTCGACGACAGATCGGACCCAGCTGTCGAAATTATTGAAGAACTCTTGCAGAAAAGACCTAGCAGCGATCCGAAGACAAGTTTGATCGTCGCACCGAAAGCCATTGGGTGCAGCCAAAAGGTCGCAAACCTGCGCGAGGCCGTTCTCCATGCCAATGAGCGTTCCGAGATCTTCGTTTTTGTTGATTCGGATATTCGGCCGATGACGGGATGGCTTCGGGGACTGATCGCTCCGCTTCAAGATAGATCGATCGGGGCTGCCACCGGCTACCGCTGGTTCATCTCGCGGCGGCGAAACTTTGGCTCCGAAATGCGCTCGGTCTGGAATGCCTCGATCGCTACAGCCCTCGGCCCTAACACGGCGTCGAATTTCTGTTGGGGCGGTTCGATGGCGATGCGGCGTGACGTTTTCGAACAGGTCGGGATGCGTGATAAATGGCATGGTACGCTTTCAGACGACTTTGCCGTGACTCGTGCGATGAACGAAGCTAAACTCCCGATCGTTTTCGTTCCCCAGGCACTCACAGCCACGGTTGAAGATTGCACTGTAGGTGAAATGCTGGAGTTCACGACTCGCCAAATGAAGATAACGCGGGTCTATGCTCCGCACCTTTGGATAATGTCTTTCGTGGGATCCGCACTGTTCAACAGTGTCATCATTGCTGCTGTCTTGATATTTCTTATGAAACCACTGGCAAGTTTTGCTGCGTTATCGAGCATTGCCGTGATCTTGCTGATTGTAATATTCAGCGTTGGAAAATCATGGCTTCGGCTACGAGCGATCGAGTTAGTCCTCACCGACTATTCCACGGATCTCCGACGCCAGTTTTGGTCCCAATATGTACTTTGGATCCTCATTCCGGCGGTATTTTTCTACAATTCGACTGCAGCCTGGGTGTCTCGGCGAATGACGTGGCGGGGCACACGGTACGAATTGAAATCGCCGAATGAAACTGTCATCATTACCGACGTGACAGCGAGGAGAAGTTAGTAATGGCCAACAGTTTTCTTGACGACGAACCAGCGGAAGCCGGGCCCGAAATCACCGGCTCGTCTGAGCCGGTGATGGAACAATACGAACCGCCGTCCAATAACGAGTCGGTCCGGCGGAGCGGGCTCGCATGGTCGGCCGGGATCGTGTTTTTCGGCGCGATCGTTTTCATGCTTTTTCTGGGTTGGATCGGCGATCAGCTGTTGGGCACATCTCCGTGGGGGTTGGTTGGCGGCATTGTTCTCGGATCGATCATCGGCTTTGTTCAGTTTTTCCGGATCTCATCGCAGATCTATGACGCCGACAAATCGGAACACAAGCTACGTCCGCTGCTCTCACAAACCGACGACGGCGACGATGAGCGAGGATAATGTAATGCCCCAAGCATTCTCCTCCTGGTTTTGAATTTTCACACGTTTCTTTGTAAAATTTAGGATTCGCGATGAGCGGAGATTTTGAACCGTTGACAACCGAAGATCAGTTGCCTCCGCAGCTTTCGCACCGAAGGATACTGATCCTGATGGCGGCGGTGATCGTGGCGGGTTCTATCGTTGGTGCCGCGTTTGCTTCCGGTAGCTTTGGCGTCGGAGTATTGTTCGGTGGGGCGATGTCGTTCGCCAATTATTTTTGGCAGCGAAATTCGACCAGGGCGATCTTCGAAGGTGCCGTACGCGGCGAAGTTCCAGCATTGCTGGCCGTCCGGTATATCTTGCGATACGTTGTGGTTGGGCTCGTCGTCTGGGGAATATATGCGACGGAGGCTTTTCCAATAGCCGCTGTTGTTCTTGGACTCGCGGCATTTGCATTTGCGGTTGTCATAGAAGGTTTGATCGGCATTTTTGGAAATTTTAATAGACAGGGATCTTAACAATGTTCTTATTTGCAGAGGGCGGCGGCGAACACACGCCATTGATCGTAGAGTTCATCAATCACTATCTGGGTGAGCCGGTCTATCGATTTGAGATCGCATACACTCGGCCGTTGTGGGTAAAGTTTTTTACGAACTTCGGCACGACCCCTGAAAAGGTGTTCGGTGTCGGATACAGCCCTGAAACCGCGATTCCTTGGTACACGATCATGTTCGTGGTCGCGTGTCTTTTGACGGTAGTCATTATCAGGTTGTTGAAGGGCAAGGTCTCGGAGGATGATCCGAAGGCCGGACAGCTCACGCTCGAGGCGGGTTATCTAGCCATCAGAGACATGATCGGCAGCATCATCGGCGATCACGGCTCACGGCATTTCCCCGTTGTCGCGACATTTGGAATCCTCATACTTGTTTCCAACTTGATGGGACAGTTTCCGCTTTTCATGTCGCCGACGGCTTCCGTCAATGTGACATTTGCTCTGGGCATCTCTTCATTTGTCTATTACAACTACGTCGGCATCAGCGAAAACGGGATCTTTGGACATCTTCGGCACTTTGCGGGCCCGAAACTGCCGATCATGATAGCAATATTTATCACGCCGCTGATCTTTGTCATCGAGCTGATAAGTAATTCGATCCGTCCGTTCACTCTGGGTGTTCGATTGTTTGCAAACATGTTCTCGGACGAGCAAGTGTTTACGCAGATCACGAACCTGGCTCCGCCGTTCACGCAATTTGTATTGCCGCTGGCACTTACCGGCCTGGGCGTGTTTGTGGCATTTGTGCAGGCGTTCGTGTTCACCTTGCTCTCGATGATATACATTGGCGAGGTTTCGCACGCATCTCATGAACATCATGACGAAGATCACGCGGACGAGCACCACGGCCAAGCTGTCGTAGCCCATGCATAGATCTTGAATTTTGAACGCTCCGGCGTTCTTGCAGTACGAAGACCGGAAAGGTCGATTCTTGAAAATTTTCGTTTTATAGCAGCTATGCCCGCACGCTACAGGAGACGCGGACTCTACGGAGTATAAAATCCGCGGCATACCGGAAGTGAGGCGAAATAATACCACTGCGTAGGTTTTCGAGACGATCGATATCCAGTCTTCGATTTAGACAAAACAGGAGACAATTAAGATGAAAAACTTGAAATTTGTATTTTTTGCGATCCTTGCGATCGCTCTGTTGGCAGTAGCAACGTTTGCTCAACCCGGCGGCGGAGCCGCTCCGTATAACGAATCGTACGTCGGTGCCGCTAAGGCCATCGGCGGCGGTATCGGTTTCGGCCTCGCGGCTGGCCTCGCCGGCATCGGCCAGGGCCTCGTAGGTTCACGTGCCGCTGAGGGAGCAGCTCGCAACCCCGGTGCAGCCGGAACCGTTCAAACGATGATGATCATTGCCCTTGCCCTGATCGAATCGCTCGTGCTCTTCGCTCTGCTGATAGTATTCGTTAAACTTTAAGCTTCAGTTAAAGTTCGTCACAAGACAGGGGCCGCTCGATAATGAATTATCGAGCGGCCTTTTCAGATCGCTTCATCGAGCCTCTGCCCGCTTTTGACAAGATATTCTCGTCCCGCGCCGACCCTGTGGTCATAAGAGACGTATGACTATAAAAGCCCTGTCGATCAAATTATGGGTTCTGTACAAAATGCGGATCGCAGAATGGCTTGTTAGTCTCCAAGCAACATTTTAAGAGCGTCTACTTGACCCGTTCGAGCTTCATCTCAAAATTCTTTGACCAAGTCTTACCGTCCCGCGAAAACTCGCCGATCTCAAACCAGGTCGTTTCATCAACCTTGATCGTATAGCGAACCCGGCCTACGTTTGGTATCGGAAAGCCCCACTCAAAACGGTCGCTGAACACCTGGAGATCCTGAATGCCCGTAAGACCGTTCGCAAGATAGGTGGCAAAAGCGTAGCCGTTCATTTTGTCATTGCACGACAGAACGGCGAGCGTCTGGTGAATCACCTTGCCTTCGGGGTTTGAAAAATTGCCCTCGACGAGCAGGGCCAAGCCATCGAGTTTTTTCTGCACGGTTTCACCGCCAATAAACGTCTCGCGCTTAGGCCCTTGTTGTATCCAACCGGCGCCTTTCCATTGTCCGGTCATTTTTTCGAGCTTCTTCATTTCCGCTTTTTTTGCGTCGATGTTTATCGGTTCCTGTCCGGACGCGGCGATGGCCGCAGTGATGGAAAGCACGATCATTAATATTGATTTCTTCATATTTAGATTATTCAACGCCGCGGCCGACAAATCTTGTAGATTTGCGACACAGGAACATTATTATTTGACAAGATTTCCGTGCTCAATGCCAACGACCTTTTTCGCAAACGAACGCGGTGACCGCTTTGTGAGGGATACAAATTCATGGATCAGGTGCGACTGATCGGCAAAGCCGATCTCTGCGGCCCTTTGAGCCCAGCTACGTTTCTTGTTCTCTACCAGAATAACCGCCATCGCTCGAATTCGCCTGATGCGGGCAAATTGTTTTGGCGAAAGGCCGGAACTGAGCTTAAATCTCCGCTGAAGCTGGCGCATGCCCAGGTTTATTCTCTTGGCAAGCTCATCTATCCGGATCGCGCCGCAGCACTCGTCGATGATCCTCACAGCCTCCGCGACCTTGATGTCGGATGAAAAAGGCGGGTCAATTGCGTTTACGACATCATTAAAGACTGAAACCGCATCTTCAAAGCTTTCCGCTTGATCAAGTATGTCCAACAGGCCAAATGGGAAAAATGGAAATTTAGCCGCGTCATACATGCGTGTTTCGGACATCGAAGAATGATCGCCCGGGAGGAAAGCGGAAGTGGCCGCCGGAGAGATTCGCATTCCCCAATATACGTCACCGCTATCAACCATTTTCGTGGCGGATTCAAGATGTAGTCCGTTAACAAGCAGCAGGCTCACGCCGCTTTTCCGGTTTCGGTTATAAATGAACGAAACACAGCCGTCCGGGAAAACCTCATGACCTATCGGCGACGGAGCATCGTCAGGAACGACAAATTCCCAAAAACTGAGAACCAGGTGTTCGATCTCTGACGATGGTTTGGCTTCACGGTAAAACATTCAAATCGCTTGTTTGGCTCCTTAATTGGACCAGCTGAAAGAAAGGTCTCAAAAGGATCAGAGCTCGTTATCGACGACACTGCTGTAAATAATTTAACATCTCTCATCAAAAGTCGACGCCTTCTTTCTTCTCGATGCTTGATGGAGCGATCAGAGGCAAGCCTGCGGGTGCACAATTCACGATTCCCCAGTGGCATCCGTTCTATTTTTCGCCGTATTGTGATACAAGAATGATAGATGCGAGCGAGCCAACGAAAAAAGTGCAACTCACGGCAGCGGCAATCGTTCTAATAAGTAATGATGAATGATTTGATAGGAAAAGAGATTGTAGGTCGATACCGGATCGATTCGCTCATTCGCGAGACTGAGATCGGCGATTTTTACCGTGGAACGAACTTGATGACCGGACTGCCGGTTACGGTTAAGATACTTGCACCGGCGATGGCGATCGATCAACGCTACGTTGACCGGTTTTTACTCGAGGCTAATGCCGCCGCCGACGTTTCACATCCAAACATTCTAAATATTCTTGATGTTGGTACGGATACGCATATACTTCCGTTTGCTGTCTTTGAAGCCCTGGAGGGCGAATCACTTGGTGCCTTGCTACGTCGCGAGGGTCGTTTGACTCAGCCAAGAGCGATCGCGATCGCGAAACAGATCGCGTCCGCATTGTCTGCGGCCCACGGCAGGAACCTGATCCACGGAGGCCTCAATCCGGATAAAATATTCGTTCAGACGAATGATAGTGCTGACATCGTCAAGCTCTTTGACTTCGGGGTCCGACCCCACGCTATACATTCGCTGGATGCCGTCGCTTTTTTGGCGCCGGAACAAACGCGGGAAATTCCAAGGGCCGACGCCCGTTCGGATATCTACGCTCTTGGTACGATCGCTTACGAAATGGCTGCCGGAGAGATCCCCTTTTTCGGGACAACTCCGGCCGAGATCATTCGAAAGCAGTTGAACGATCTGCCGCCTCCTTTGACCGCGTTTCGTCAGGATCTCCATCCACAGTTTGAGCCGATCATCCTTAGTGCAATAGTCGCGGATAATGAACGCCGCTACCAGCTAATGACGGATGTCGAAGAAGACCTTGGCCGTCTGGCAAGCGAGACCGGTGCCGTGATATCGCCCGTCGTAGCGATTCCCGAGATAGTAGGCGGCCGTAAACGCAATATCTGGCAAACCGCTTTTATTGCTCTCGCCGGTGTTGCACTGCTTTCCGCGGCTCTGATCTACGCTACGTCAACCAAACAAACGAATCCGACCGTCAGCACGGCACTGGACGCAAATAGTTCGCCTGTGCAACCTATTAATCCGGCGACCGGTGCGCAAGAGGAAGCTATGTTGAAGTTGGGCGATGTCGGCGATGTCTCCCTTATACCGAATTCGAATATGCAGTTGCCACCCGGAACAACGCCGGGCGGCGATGGTTACAATGCATGGTCTAACGGCGGCGTTCCGCCCGCTGGAGCACCGCTCACGTCCGGGCCGCTAGCCGGTGCTCAAAATCCAAATCAACCTCCGGCGGTTAGCGTTCAACCCGGCGGCCAGTCGGTGACAATTAATCCAAACGGCGGCAGCGTCTTTATGCCCAACGAAGGCGGCGTGATCCTGGTACCGATCCCGGCCAACGCGGTTCCACCGAAACCGACCCCGACGCCTAAAACAACGGCTATAAATACTATGGCAAAGCCGCCCGACGCGAAGCCAACACCTGTCGCCACAAAGACTACCGGCGCAAAACCTGACACGACGAAACCAGCCGTCAAGCCGGGACAGAAGCCGCCTTCAGAACCTGAGTAAACCCGGGGACCCTCAGTCGCTTGAGTTTTACTAACGCACTTATCGCGGAACCTCAACTGTCTTCAAAATGTCCGTTACAACCGCATCCGTCGTCGCGCCATCGAGTTCGGCCTCGGCCCTGAGTGCGAGGCGGTGCCGCAAAACCGGCGTCGCGACATCGCGAACATCGTCCGGCGTGGGAAAATCGCGTCCACGGATCGCCGCCAAAGCCTTCGAACACAACAGCATTGCAACCGATGCCCGCGGGCTCGCTCCGTATAGGATCGACGCGTGCCCCCGGGTTTTACGAGCGATCTCAACAATGTATCGCTGCACGCCCGGTTCGGTCCGCATATTTCGAACCTCCATTCGGCAGCGACGGATGATGCTCGGATCTGCCAGCGGCAGTATCTGCTGACGGTCAAAATGACGGGAATCGAAGCCCGCATCCCAACGAGCAACGATCTCGGCCTCCACCTCTAGCGGCGGATAATCGATCAGGATCTTCATTAAAAACCGGTCGAGCTGAGCTTCCGGCAGCGGATAGGTGCCCTCGTACTCGATCGGATTCTCGGTCGCGAGAACTGTAAAGATCGGCGACAAAGGATGCCTCTCGCCATCGATCGTTGTCTGCCGTTCTTCCATAGCCTCCAGCAGGGCGGCTTGCGTTTTCGGGGGCGTCCGATTGATCTCGTCCGCGAGCAGGATGTCGGTAAAGATCGGTCCCGGACGCAGGCTGAATTCCGACGACTGCATATTGAAAACGTTCGTGCCCGTTATGTCGGACGGCATTAGGTCCGGCGTAAATTGGATTCGCGAAAATCCTGCTCCAACGGCGGCCGCCAACGTTTTGACGATCAGCGTCTTGGCCGTGCCCGGAACGCCTTCGAGAAGAGCATGTCCCTCTGCAAAAAATGCCACGAGGATCTGCTCGATGGCATCGTCCTGTCCGACGATGGTCTTCCGAAGTTCGTTAAGAATGTGCGCAACTGTTGAGGGTGTGTAATTTAGCATCGTTTATTATCGAAGAAAGTCGAAGATCGTTTTGATCGCAAGTACAAAAACCGTCGTCAGAAAGATCCGCTTTAACCAAATGTCATTCAGTTTCGTCGCATAGTGAGCCCCAAGATACGCCGCGGCAAACATTGTAATTCCCAGGATAAAACCCAGAGTATAGTCCACCAGGCCCTGCCAAATGAAGACCACAGTGGCGATCGACGACGAAACTACGTTGATGAGCTTGGTCGACGCAACCGCCTCGGTAAAGGTCAAACCCAGAAATGCGATCAGAACCGTCGTGAGAATTGTGGTGTAGCCGCCGCTGTAAAGTCCGCCATACACACCCAATAGAAACGTCAGGACAAATGTCACAATGAGCGAACGCCGCGACAAACTCTCCGTTTTTGCCACGCCCGCATCTCTTTTGACGAGGATGAAGACCGCTACCACGATCATTGCGATCGAAACGATCAGTTTGAGGTTCTGGTCGGTGATGAGGCCAACCAGGGCCGCACCTATCGCGGAACTCACCGCCGTTAGTATCAGAAGGGGCGAGATGCTTCTTATGGGAATACTCCCTTTTCTCAGAAAAGGTATCGTGCCGCCCACCGACATAAACACCAGGGCAAACATATTGGTTGCCACCGCCGTCTTGGCGGGAATGCCCAACTGGAACATCGCCGGAACCGCTATCAACGAGTTGCTACCCGTCACGACGCCGACAAAGCTCGTCACGAAAAAGATAAGTATAAGAAAAATGAGGTCGATCGATGACATCTATTGTTTGTCCTGGCGTTTTCGTAGCGCGAGAGCGTACTCGATCTCACGGATGCGGCGAACCGCATCCAGGACTTTGCGTTGATTCGTCGGTTCGCCATAGACGATCTCGTCACACACAAAAAACAGGTCCTCGACCGATCTGGGATCGATCTGCGCCCGATCTGCAATTCGTCCTGAAAACTCCTTAAGTGACACGCTGTTATTGTCGACGCCAACCAGTTTGGCAGCGCGCCGTCTAAAATCGCGATAGATGTTCTCGATCGCCAGGTCGAACGCCCCGGTCCGACGCTGAAGTTCTGCCATTGCGGAGACGTATTCCAGTTTCGAAAGCCGGTTAGGCTCAGCTTCGGGCACTGCACGTCCGAATCGCCGGCTACGCGAGAAAAAAACCAGCATCGTCAGGAATGCACACTGCAGGAAAATAGCAATAACGGGCGTGCCGGCGAAGAATTCGAAGAACCTGTTATTGCCCCCGAAACCCTGATGATACTCGTCGAACGCTATTGATCCATCGCCATTTGCGACAATATTTATTCCGAGCTGTGCATTATCAAGCATAGCTATACCGCCATTCGAAACGACATATGGGTCGGACAGATATACAATTCGGCCGTTGCCAAAAGGCACATCGACAAGCAAATTTCTTTCGTTCGACGTTACAATGACGACCGGTGCAAACAAACTCGGTGTATTAACCGGTTCCGACTTGGACACATCCAATTTGAATTCTTCGATCGGCACTGGCGTCGGTGTCGTGATCGTAAATGTATTCCCGCTTTTCGCCACCCTCGGCGGCGGCGGTCTCTGGGAGGAATTGTCCTGATCACCCTTGAACACTTCCTTTTTTTCAGTCGGGGGTGGAGGGTCCGCGAGTTTCAGTTTCTTTGGAGTCGTCGGCTTTTTGTCTCCCTCCACGCCATTACCAGAAAATGGCTCAAAAACTATTGAGGACGCAAATTTCGAAGCCTGTACGGCGTTCACCCCGGCAGTGAAGATACTCGGCTGCACGGGCTTTGCGGCCGCAGTTTGCGCCGTCATCTGCTGTGGATCGCCAGGATCAACGTCGCCCTGCTGAAGTTCATTTTGTTTTTTTAAGGTGATCTTCCAGTTTGCCGTCGTTGTTGTGAGCGGCTCTGGAGGATCGCGATCGATCACGACGAGCCTTCCTCCCGACGAAACCCAACTTAAGAGTGCAGTTTCTTCACTGTCAGAAAAATCTCGCCGTAGGGGTCCGATGATCACAAAAGTCGACGGGACATCCTTTCTCCGCGTTTCCAGGACATCGGTCGATTCCTGCCAGTGGACTACTTTTCTGCCCGTTTCAGAGAGGAGTGAATAAAACGCCCGGGTACCGGTCGGCCCGGCATTATAGGTGGAGCGATTGGGGGCCGATTCACTGTCGGGCCTCTTCGGTGTTTGTGTGTACGAGGCGGCATTAAGTCCGACCAGGACGACGGCCATCAGCACAAGCACAATTAAAATGATGAGTTTCTGCTTCAAACTAGTTACTAAACTCCGCGAATCGTCGATCGATAAAGCTCGCGAAACTGGTCCCAGTCAGTTTCGGTCGACGTATCCGAACCGTACCAGTGTCGCTCGAACGAATAGGTCAGGCTGCTGACGTTCTTCGCCAGATCGGGTTTCGACCGGAGGTCCCGGAGGTAGTCGCGGTTCGTTTTATGCCGTGCGAGAGCGACGATCTTTCTGTCATTTAATTCGCACAGAAGAGCGATGTAACCCTTTCGGATCGCTAACCGCATGTCACCCTTACGGGCGAGCAATTCTGCTTCGGCAAAAAGGTCCTGCGCCGACTGATCAACGCCGATGCGCTCTCCCAAAATAATCCTTTCGGAATTCGGCGACTTTTTCAGCTGTCCGAATCTGCCTGAGAAAAATGGCAGGATCCGATAGATCAAATACCCGAGGCCTGCCGCCAGCAGTATGTACAAGAGGACTTGGAGAAACATGGAGAGCGACCCGAGGCCGGTGGCCTCCTGCTGTGGCAGATTTAGTCTCGGGAACATCTTCGCTATCCACTCACCTATCCACCGCTTCCATTGTTGGAAAAGGCTCTCCTGCTGTTCCTGAAGCTTTTGATACTCCTCGCGCCGCAGGATCTCGGCAAGCTTTCTCTTTTCATCATCCTTGCTTTGCGTTCCGGCAGTGGCGTGCTTTAGATCGTTCACCTTTTGCCGAACAGCCTGAAGGCGTTCGTTCATTCGGTCCAGGATGGGCTTGCGATTTGCCATCGTCGCCTCGGCTGCAAAGGCATCGAGTCCTTTGGCTAACCAGGCATTATCAGTCTCGACACTCCCGCCCGTCCACTCGACCTTTTCGGTCGGCGGCAATGCGATCCGTATCGACGCGATCAATTTACTCTCGGAGCTCGTCGAACGATCAGATCCTTCGCCTATTGCTCCGAGTTGCTGCAAACTCTCAGCAACTGTTTCTAGCCGCTGCTGGTAGTCCTCCAAGGTCGACGCAAGAAGCGGGGCAGAGCACACGATCACGACCGCAAGGATGGCCGCCCCATGCCGGCGGATCTGTGAGATCAGGGAAATTAGCACCTGTCTTGAGAACATACTAGTCAAGGCCTAAAAAGGACGAACTCTTCGACGGAGTCGCTGTGCGACCAGGCGACGCCGTTACGGAACCGAGCGCGGGCTGAAGCGGGTTAACATACGCCTGTGGCACTGCTGGGATCTCGCCCAAACGCCGGGCAGCCATTAATTCTATGTCGTAACCCTCGGAACGTACACGCTCATCTACGTACAACAGACACAGGCCAATGGTCCAAACGGGCGAGAGTAGAATGAAACTGATCTGCCCGATCATGCTTATCGCGATCTCATACCACGCGGGTGAAACACTGGACCCGAAACTCGAGATCTCCACACCGTTTGCCCACGCGTACCAGGCAAGGGGGGCATAGAGGAGCATCAGCGCCGAGTAGGTGGCCATTGTCGAAAATACGAATAGCGCCATTAGTCGCCGAACATTTCCGCTCGCCAAACTCGCACTTCGTGCGATGGCCGCAAACACGCCCTGTCCCTCAACTAACATTGCCTGAGGTACATAGGCAAATCTGGACGCGACCAAAAAAAACAGCCAGAGAGCCGCGAACGCAACGCAAATAATAAGTGCCCCGGAAATGATGGTGGCCAACAGCGGGATCGAACCGAGCACGGTAACGATCAGCATCACGCCGAGCGTGCCGATCAATATGGCGAAATAGAAAATTACGACGCCGATAAAACCAAGAAAGACCGTTATGAATGTTGAGGAAACGATCAGCCCGCCCAGTCGCCGAAAGGTATTGCTGTAAGTTTCTCGAAATGCGATCGGTTCACCAAACAGCAGATGCCGGACGAAATTTCGCGAAGCTCCGCCCATCACGACCAGCGTGGCGACTGACTCGATCAGCCAGATCAGGACCCGTCCAAAGCCGTTAAAGAGATAATAAAAGAACCGCTCGCCGGAGTTGGGAGAAGCGTTCGCAGAAAACAGCTCCCGCCCAAGGAATGTCCAGATGACCGAAAAAAGCGTCCCCGCAAAAACCGGCGGAGCAGCGATCAATATTAACGTCCAGAAATTTTTTCGATAGAACCTGACCGCCCGATCGATCAGGTCGCCTGCCCCAAGTGGAGTGACTGATATTTCAGAAGACTCGTACATAGCCTGACCCGCGACTACCCTTTTGCAAAAAAGGTGACGCCCTTTTGCATCACCTTTCTAAGATCAGTTTGGCACAAACTCAGAATATTAAATTGCTGTTTCTGCCCAATAGCGTCATGAAGCTTCTCTAAAAAGATCTAGTATTCCAGCTTTTCGCCATACTTCATGTCGGCGACCTTAAACTTGGCGTCCAACTTTAGTCTTTCCGTATCAACGACAAATCGAACAGTTCCACTGTCAGCCGCGAGGAATGGACTGCCGTCGAGCGTCCGGGCAAAGATAAATTTGCCGCCCATTTCGTCGGCGATCGGTGCCTTGTAATCGACTAATTCGACCCGTTTCCCATCCTTGCGTTCGAGATAGACTTTACCGGCGAGAGCTGCTGCATTCAGCCTTGTAAGCCCCTGCAGAAACCCCATCACAGTTCGCGGATTAGATCCTTCAAAGTTTACCGCGACGATAATATAATCACCGAACCCTTTGTCAACGACGGCCTGCAGTTGTTCCGTCAGTTCCTTCTCCTTGTCGGGCTGTGCCAATACCAACCTTCGAGCAATTCCCTCGCGGATCGGCTTTGCCGAGATCAAACGAAACCGGATACGGTATTCGGATGGTATCGTCTCCTGGGTCGCGCCGGCACCCCGGTTCGTGTTTGCATTACCTGCATTAGCGCCTTGCGGCAGACCGGCTGGTCCTTCACCCTTCGTCTGGCTCTGGCCCCAAGCTGATTCGTTCAGCATCTTGTCAGCGTCTTTCTTTGACCACTCGGTCCACGGCTTGGTTTTCTGGGCAAAGCCTGAACCGACAAGTAAAAAACAGATAAGTACAACATAAAGGTTTCTTTTCATATAATTCTCCGTATTATTATGGCCACTGATCTAGTTTTAATGACCGGTTTTGAGCTTTGCAATCAGCTGGTTAAGCTGTTCGGCATCGGGAGCAGACGGTACGAGCAGCAGATAGGCTTCCAATGAAGCTATCTCGCTTTTTTTATCGCCTCGCGATCCATAAATGATGGCCAGCAAGCGGTGAGCTTCTCTCATTTGGGCTCCGCCAAGTTTTATCGACGCCGCCAAGTGTTTTTCCGCCTCGTCAAACTTGCCCAGGTATGCAAGCGTATGACCGAGAAAATAGTGCGGTATCGCCTCACCGTCCTTGATCGCCAACGCAGATCGGAGCACCGGCTCAGCTTCTGCATACCTCTTCATTGTGTATAGGACCATTCCGCGATTCATCATCGGCATATATGCTTTTGGGTCTTTCTTGAGCGCCATCTTAAGTGCGGCATCCGCTTTTTCAAGTTGGCCGATCGCGAAGTATTGAACGCCCATTTCATTATATGCAAGCATGAAATCCGGATACGCGGCAATTGCCGCATTTAACTGCTCGATGGCTCCGACATGATCACCATTGTTTCTTAACTCAACCGCCTTATTGTAGAGATCGAGAGCGGGTTTTGGAACGTTCGCGAGGTCAACATTTATCACGCTCGATTTTGCAAGTTTCTCACTCTTGAGGGAAAGCCGGATATTTAAGCTATAGTTTTGCGACGGCATTCCGCGTGGCTGGATGACGGACACGCGAGTCGTAGAGGGTTCAAATTCCTTCTCCTTCTCTATTACAATCGTGTAGTCGCCGTTTGGCACGCCGATAAACGCGAATTTACCGAAGTCGTCTGTTGACGTTACCCGATCTCCGGTGGTCATAGTTTGAAGACGAACCGAAATGCGCCGCTCCATGCGGCCTCCATTTGGCGGGAGGATCGTACCGGAGATCGTATTAGTACCACCAAGGCCGGAGTCGACCGCAGTGATCGCCTGGGCAGGTACTCTAACCAAACAGAAAGCGGTGAACAAAATCAGAGACGCGACTCGTGCCCGGCTGTTTCTACTTATCATAAAAGCTCCTTCGATCGTTCAGTCCCTTAGAACGGTAAGACTCTAAATTAATTCGTCCGACTTCAAAATCATTTGTAATGCAATTGTACCCATTTTGTATGACAAAGTATGACGATCTGCATATTGCAAAAAGATCCGATTTTCGTAAGTATTGCCCATAGGCGACTTAGCCTACTGTCCCACATGTCCCACGTGTCCCCATGTCCCACTGTCCCACTGTCCCAAAAAGTTTTCCGAATGGCTTCCGACTCAAAAGTAAGGCTCTAAAATCCAGACTTGACCGACCTGTTAGCTGAATTTTGCTAATATTTTATCACATACCGAACAAACACCGATCAATTACTTAGAACCAAAAAAGGCGTTGCCGAACATGTCCGACAACGCCTCTGAATTTGGATCGCCCCGGGAGGCAGACCCATCAATTTTCAACCTCGCCGGACTAGAACCTTATCTGACCGATAAAGTTCATCTGACGCGAAGTGCCCTTCGCTGAAGTGATACGGCCAAATGAGGTCGAATCAAAGTTAAAAGTACCGTAGTTGAAGTTCGGATGGTTCAAGACGTTGATAAACGTAGACTTTATCTCAACCCTTACCTTCTCGGTGATCGGGATTCTCTTGGTCACACTAAGGTCAAAGTTGAAGTAAGCCGGACCCCTTAGTTCGTTGATCGGGAAATTCCCGAACGTGCCAGGAGCCGGAGCCGTCAGCAGACCTGCCTTGAGGGTCGACGAGGTGATTTTTCCGAGTGTCGTACCGGTAGTACCGAGGGTGATGTTAAGTAGATTTGGGTTAACGAATAATAGGCCACCGGGGGTCCTGAAAATCCCAATATTCTTCTTGAACTCCGCAAACGTAATACCGCTAAGCTGAGCCCCATTATTACCCGTTGCAGCATTGAATGTTGAACGGCCTGAGACAACCGAAAATGGCACTCCGGTCGCCCACGTTACGATCGCTCCAACTGACCATCCACCAATGGTCCGGTCAACGAAGCCGTTCGCATCGCTGAAAAACTGTCGTCCCTTTCCGAACGGGAGTTCGTAAACGCCGTTCGAAATGAAACGCCCCTTCTGGTCCTGGCCCGAACGGCGATAATCCAACTTAGTGTCGCGAAGTGTCTTGTGGCTCGCCAGATCCGCCTGGCTGTTTCCCTGATTATCCACTGCGTCACCCAATGCCTTGCTAAAGGTGTAGTCAAGCTGGAACTGCAATCCGCTCGAGAAACGACGACGGAATTCGATCTCCAACGCATTATAGTTGGATTTTGAGTCATTTTTCAGGATGTTCACAAAAGCTGCATTTGGATTTGCCACAAACAAATTTCCCGGCAATCCAAGAGCGGGGTTTTCACGATTAGCCCTGTACGTTGTGCTGAACGCCAGCGTATTGGCAAAACCGCCGACATTGTTATTATTTAAGTTTGTAATAAACGTCGAGTTCGAAAATTGACCAGCTGTTGTTTGGCCCGTTGGCAACCCTGTTTGATTGTAGAGTGCCGTAAATATGGGTAGGGCCAGGCAGCCCGCACAACCCGGAGCATACGTGTTCCCCTGAAGGGCGAGATTGACCTGCGCATTCTTGAACTCCTGCAGGAATCCATTCTCAAAGATGTTGACTTCGTTAATGTTGTAGGCACGCCATCCATTCGGAGCATAGTTGGCAACATATCGAACCTCGATAGCCGTGTCTTTCATGATCTCGCGCTCGATACCGACGTTCCACTGATGAACATAGGGGCTGCGCAGGTTTGGATCAGCCGTCCAGAGACCGTTGTTAGGATTCAGAAGGAAGTTATCCCGATCCGTGATAGGGATCTTATACGCCGGGGTATCCAACGGCACACCGGCACCCGTCAACTGACCGCGTATGAGGTTAGAGTGAACGCAGGTGGGGTCGGCCGGGTTTACACAACTAAGAGCTGAGAAGCTGGCCGTTTGGATCAATCCCGGATTGGTTGTTCCCGTTCCCAGAAGGTTTGTAAAGGTTGTTACACCATCATGAAGGTAACTGATCGAGTAACCCGCGCGGATGGAGCTTTTACCCTCACCGCCAAAGAGGGCCTTCATGACACCATTCTTAAAGTTTGGTGACCAGGCGAATCCGACGAACGGAGCAAAGTTGTTCCAATCGTCTTTGTACAACGGAACACCCGTATTGCCGTTGACAAAATTTAACGTCGCAACGCCCGTCGTTTGACTGCCGGGAGCCGCGGTCGGCTTGAATAGATTTCCATTGCCCGAGACCCCATAAAGAGACGCAATGCTGCCCGGCTGAATGGCCAGGCCGTTGGGCTCGATCGGAACACCCATATAGTCGTACCGGATACCGTAGCTAAGAGTGAAGTTGCTCGCCACACGCCACTGATCCTGTCCGAAGAAAGCTATATCTTTCTCCTTGACCTGCCTCAGACGCGTATATCCGGGCACAAACCCAGAGGTCGGTGTCTGAACATTGAATGTCCGCGAAGCACTACCTAAAAGGCCAACTACCGCGGTATAGACAGTGTTTGCAGTAGTTAGAGTTGCCGAGGAAGCTCCAGGCAAATTAGGGGATGTTCCAGTGTTTGTTAAATTGCTGAGGTTACCATTATTTTGCCCGAGTTGGTTTAACTGAACGATGCCGGCATCATTCCGGCTAATTCCCAATACATTCTGAAAATCCGTACCGAATTTGAAGAGATGGTTGCCTTTAACCCATGTCAGATTATCAGTTACCTGATTAACGATCGTGTTTCGAGGCTGGGGCAAAAATGTGTTGTCGTAGTTCGTCAGCACGCCCGGCAGCGATATGAAGGGCGCATTCGGGAAGGAGTCGCGATCAAAACTTACCGGAGCCCATTGACGTCCATACCGGAGAGTATTTGTGATATTGCTACCAAATGTCGAAACTAATGCCGGAGTAAACAAAAGCCGGCGTGACGACTGAAATCCGTTTACGCCGCCAGGAAATGGTGCGTCAAGTCCGTTTGTTGTGACATCGGGATACGTCTTTGTAATGACCTTGCTGTAGACAATCTCAATTTTGTGAGAACCAACACGACTGTCTTTTAGGATCTGATGATCATATCTGAACACGTACTTGTCGTTCGACGTAAGTTGCGGGGCATTGAATGTGTAGCAACTGGTATTGAACCCATCGCCGCCACAGCCTGAATTATTGTTGGGAAGCGGTATCAGCGCCAGATGAGCCGTCAGGAGCGGATTCTTGGTATTAAAAGGAACATTGGGTTGAGCCAAAAGATTGACCGTCTGTACGCCATTGTTACAATTTGGATCAACCGGGCTCGTCGGACAGGTCCTCGCATACTGAAAAATACCATCCCGCGCCGACTGGGTCAGCACTGTTCGGTTCTGAGCACGCGAATCGTTCTGTACAAATCTTTCGTAGGAGAAGAAAAAGAACGCTTTGTCCTTTCCGCTCCAGTGCTTGGGGCCACCCTCGTTAAACGCGAGGAAGTGGACCGGTCCACCGATGTCAAAACCCAGGTAATGCTGTCGGAGAACGGGTTTTGGGGTGCCATTGTAACCGTTGAACCACGTGTTAGCGTCGGTCCAGTTATTGATGATCTGGCCGAATGCTCCGCCGTGGTAATCATTTGAACCGCCCTTCGTAACGAGGTTGACCTGCGCTCCGCCGCGTCCGGCATCCGAGCCGACAGTGCCGGTGGTAACGCTGAACTCAGATGTGGAGTTCAAAGATGGAGTGGTGAGAGCGAATAACGAACTTGTTTTTACGAAGTTGTCCATCGCGTTAATGCCATCCTGCGTTAGATTGACCGCAGTCTGCCGAAGGCCGCTGATCGACGAACCTCGTACATCGGTTCCGACGACGGCGATACCAGCCTGCAAACCGGCAAGTTCAACCGGGTTTCGACCGCCAAGAGGAAGATCAGTCACCTGCCTCGTGTTAACAGTGCTGGTAACATTCGGACTGGTCGTGTTGATCACGTCCTGGGTCGAAGTAACCGTGACCTGTTGATCTAAACCGCCTACCTCAAGAGTGATCGTCAATTGAGCGTCTTTAGAAACCGAGACGATAATGCCCGGCGCAACCGACTTTTTGAAGCCTTTGTTCTCGATTGAAACAGTATAGGTGCCCGGGTTCAGTTCACTCATCTGAAATACGCCCTGCGTGTTGGTAGTCACCACACGTTCTGAACCGGTGGCGGCATTTGTCGCCTTAACGGTTGCACCGGCGACAACGGCACCTTGCGGATCCGACACTGTGCCGCTAAGCGACCCGTTGGTTTGTGCTTGAATACCGATGTGACAAATTAACATTGCCATACCGATAAACAAGAGTTTTGTAAACTTTCTCATTTTTCCTCCTCTAGAACTAAATCAAAATTCACTCAAGAAATAAGTGCTTTTAAGTAACGTAAATATCAATTGATTCGGTTCCCTGTCCAAGGATCGAACGCGTGGTTTCGATCCGAAAATGATCCCGATTCTAAAACCTGTATATGGTAACCAATACAATGGGCTGTCGATTTGGGTATTGACCCCAACTTATAGGGCAAGTTTTGTGCCATCAGGACGACACGGTCGGAAAAACATTTACAGGATTGAAATCATTGAGGATACGAGTCTTTCCTCCGGGGGAAAGGGCAGTTTCCTTACAGTCCGCTCGGCCAAATATTGTAAATTTTTGTAAATAATTTCAATTATTTGGATATTTATGCAATGTAGGTTACTGAAGCCTTGTCTGGATATTGTAGTTCTTTATTTTCGAATTCAGGGTTGTGGCGTTCAACCCCAAGAGCCGGGCAGCGCGTGACTGGTGGCCACCGGTTTGATCGAGAGCACGGCGGATCAGGTCTATTTCAAATCGCTTTATCTCCTCGTAAAAATTTACCCCGCGCGATATGTCGATCTCGCTCGACATACCTTCCGTTCGTTTGACCATCTCCATCGCGAGCTCGGGATCACGCACTTCCGGACGAAGGCACTCGACGGTTATCTCGTCGGTTTGCGAGATCACGACGGCACGTTCGATGATGTTTTCAAGCTCGCGAACATTTCCCGGATAATAATAATTCTCAAGCAGCGAGAGTACCTGCGGCGACAATTGCTCCGAGATCTGCCGGCCATTTTCCTCTGAATACTTGCGGATAAAGTGTTGAGCCAGCGGAAGGACATCTTCGCGGCGGTCCCGAAGCGATGGGAGTTCCATCGGCACTACCGAAAGACGATAATATAGGTCCTCGCGAAAGGTGCCGTTCTTTACTGCCTCTTTCAGATCGACATTGGTCGCCGCAATGATACGAACATCGACCTTGGCCGGGGTCGTTTCGCCGAGCGGCGTAAATTCCCTTTCCTGGATCACGCGGAGCAAACGCACCTGGGTTTCCGGCCGAAGATCACCGATCTCATCGAGGAATATCGAACCTCCGTCCGCGACCTCAAAAAGCCCTTTCTTTGCTGCGACCGCTCCAGTGAAGGCCCCTTTGGTGTGTCCAAAAAGCTCGGACTCAAGCAGTTCCGAGGGAATATTTGAGCAATTCACCCCGACGAACGGTCCTTCCGCTCGGGGGCTTGCCTCGTGTATCGCTTTCGCGACAAGCTCTTTTCCGGTACCACTCTCGCCCGTTATCAACACCGTCGAGCGAGCGGGGCCGACCCGATCCACAAGGCGGAAGATGGTTTCCATCACCTCAGAACGCCCGATGAAGCCTTCTCGCTTGACGGATCGAACCATCGCGGAGCGCAGCGTTTTTCTCTCCTCTTCTTTTCGGCGGCTCCGAATACCCTTGGCTGTAAGCGCCAATATTTGATCGTTTTGAAACGGCTTTCTGATAACCCCGGCGGCGCCTTTTTCCCAGGCGGAGATGGCCGTGTCAAACGTCGCGTACGCGGTTACCATCAAAATGACCGCCTCGTTATCGAGTTTGATAAGTTCTTCGAGGGCTGTCAGTCCGCCCATTCCAGGCATGGAGACATCCATCAGGACGAGGTCAACCGCCATGTGGGAGTAGAGATCGATCGCTTCCTCGCCGGTCTTTGCGAGTTCAACCTTATAACCGGCACCCTGGAGTATAGTCCCCAGCACGTCACGCATGATCTCTTCGTCATCGCAGATGAGGATCGAACCTTTCTTTGCCATAAGAATAAAATATAGCTTACCGCCTACTCCAACGTCCATTTTGCCGATATCCTGGCATCGTTTGGATAAAACCTTTTGGGCCCATTTCGCGTATACTGGATAAGGCAAAATACATCGGTAGCTAGTATGTTGGAACCGGTTCGTTCTTTGTTCTAAAGGCAAAATGGCAATTTCAAAAACATCGAAAGTTATTCTTATTATTGGCGGGGTTCTCGTCGTTGGCGTGGTAGGCCTGATCGTGTTACTAGCGATTTTCGCCGACCGTTTGGGAAGGCCAAGCGTCCCGGACAACAGTGTGCTTGTACTCAGTATTTCCGGAGACCTTCCTGACTATGTTCCCGAACAACCGCTTGCTAAGGCATTTGGAATAAACCAGCAGCAATCATTTTCGAGCTTGTTGACCCAGCTTCGAAAGGCCAAGGTCGACAACCGGATCCAAGCGGTTCTTCTTGATATCAATTTTCCGGGAATTGGCTGGGGCAAGGCAGACGAGCTTCGGGACGCGATCGCGGATCTGAGAACATCGGGTAAACCAGTTTATGCCTATCTCGAGATGGCCACGAACCGCGAGTACTACATAGCGACGGCCGCTGAAAAGATATATATGTCGCCGCCCGGAGATCTTTATATAAACGGATTTGCGGCAGAGGCCATGTTTTACAAAGGATCCCTCGACAAATTAGGGATCGAAACGGACGTCATCCAGATCGGTCCAAAATACAAGAACGCCCCCGACCAATACACACGAAAAGAAATGTCCGAGGGCCAGCGTGAGGTTATCAACGCACTGCTCGACGAGTATTTCACCAGGTTTTCGGCGGCCATTTCAGAATCCCGCAAAAAATCGGCCGATGACGTAAAGGCACTGGTAAACGCCGCCCCATTCACCGCAACCCAGGCGAAGAGCCAGGGCTTGATAGACGACTTTCTATATCGCGAACAGGTGGACGAAGCCCTGAAAACACGGCTCGGCTACAAGGCCGACGACAAGCTCAGAACAGTTCGTGGCAGTCAATATCGTGAAATACCATCAGATTCGCTCGGCCTAAACAAAGGAGAGAAGATCGCGGTTATTTATGCGTCCGGCGCGATCAACGTAGGCAAATCAGGCAGCGGCCCAATAAACGGAGAGATGGTCGGCTCAGACACCATCATCGAGGCGGTTAATGAGGCCGCTAATGACCGATCGATCAAGGCGATCGTGCTTCGCGTTGACTCGCCCGGCGGGTCGGCATTGGCTTCGGATCTCATGTGGTTCGCGCTCGAAAATGCGAAAGCCAAGAAGCCGCTTGTGGTTTCAATGTCTGACGTCGCAGCGTCCGGTGGTTACTACATCGCGTGCAACGCGAATAAGATAGTCGCCGAGCCTTCGACGGTTACCGGTTCGATCGGACTTTTTCTCGGTAAACCGGTTCTAAAAGGCCTATATACTTGGCTTGGCGTTAGCAACGAGTATATTACGCGTGGAACGAACGCGGGCATTTTTCGCGAGACCGAGCACTGGACCGAAGGGGAAAAAGCGAAAATGGTCGAACAGGCGAATAGTATTTATTACGACACATTTGTTCCCAAGGTGGCAAAGGGACGAGGAAAGGATGCCGAATACATCAACGGCGTCGGCCAAGGACGCGTGTGGACCGGAACTCAGGCAAAGCAGAACGGATTGATCGACGAGTTTGGCGGACTTGAAAAGGCGATCGATATCGCCAAACAGCTCGCAAATCTTCCGGCTGATAAGGACGTCAAACGCGTTGCCTTTCCGGAACCGCAGCCATTCCTTGACAACTTTTTCGGAGGCGACAGCGAGGCATCCGTAGCGGATGACCGGACACGAGCTGCAATACTTCAAGCTATGCCGGCTGATGTCCGGCGGGCATTTCGCTACTCCGCTCTTTTCGACAGGATGCAGATGGGTGACGCCATGCTAATGATGCCGTTCGAGCTCAAAATACAATAAGCCGCTACGCCTCAGGCCTTTCTATTGATCAGCGATGCGACGAAGCCGGCGCCGAAGCCGTTGTCTATATTGACGACGGTCACATTTGACGAGCACGAATTCAACATACCGAGCAGGGCGGCAATTCCGCCGAATGAAGCACCGTAGCCAATGCTCGTCGGCACACCGATGACCGGCACGGCGACAAGTCCGCCCACGACCGATGGCAGGGCTCCCTCCATTCCGGCTGCCACGATGACAACGCGTGCATTTTGAAGCACCTTTCGCTGAGATATTATTCGGTGAATTCCGGCGACACCGGCATCCCAGATTCGCGTTACGCGATTGCCCATTGCCTCGGCCGTGAGTGCGGCTTCCTCGGCGACCGGAATGTCACTTGTGCCCGCGGTGACCACCGCGATCTCACCAATTCCTCGGTCGGTCTTATCACGAAGGACTCGGATCAGCCCGGCTGATTCATGCCACTCGGCATCAGTCGCGATATTGCGGACTTCACCAAATACCTCCGCCGTAGTTCGGGTGATCAGGACATTCGGCGAGCGTTCGATCAGCTTTTGAGAAATCCCGACTATCTGCTCACACGTCTTACCTAGCCCGAAGACGACCTCCGGAAATCCCTGTCGTTCGGATCGGCCGTGATCGATCTTTGCGTAACCAACGTCCTCATAGGACATCGCCTGCAGCTGTTCCACCGCGCCGTCCTGTTCGATTTGACCGGATGTCAGCCGGTCCAGAATTGATTTAATATCCTCAGCGTTCATTGTTTGTTTAGAATCTACCCTAAACCGCCGACGGAATAAACTCGGTTGGTATCCAAACTCCCTCGTGGCTTTCAAATTCAATTACCGAACGATAATATTTAGAACATGGAGCTGACTGTCGCGATCACCGGTGCCTCGGGCACCATTTACGCAAAACGCACTCTGCAACTGCTTGCAGCCAGCGGCACGGTAGAGGTTGTAAATCTGATCATGTCGGGGACCGCGGCGACAGTCGCCCAGGTCGAACTCGGTGTAAACCTCCGCATGCCGACTGCGGACGTTGTTAATGCATGGCTGGATCTTCCCCCTGATTCAAAGCTCATCCGGTGTTGGCATCTGGACAATTTGGCCGCGAAACCGTCATCGGGTTCGAACAAAAGTGCGGGAATGATCATCGTGCCATGCTCGATGGGAACGATCGGAGCTATCGCGTCCGGCGCCGGAACGAACCTGATCCACCGATCGGCGGACGTATGTCTCAAAGAGGGCCGAAAACTGCTGTTGGTTCCGCGAGAAACTCCCTACAATACGATCCATCTCGAGAACATGCTGCGGCTCGCTCATGCGGGAGCCCGGATCCTGCCGGCAAGTCCCGGTTTTTATCATCGGCCAAAAACGATCGACGATCTCGTCGAGCATTTGTGTTTCCGTATCCTGGATCAGTTCGACATACGGCACTCGAGGAAAACCCAATGGACCGGTGATGAGGTGAAGTGAATGGTCAAGTGCTGAACCTTTTTTAACTTTTTCTATGTCCGATACAGTCGAAAGATTTTCAAATCGCGTCGAAAATTACGTCAAATACCGCCCCGACTACCCCAGGGAGATCATTGCGTTTCTAAAGGCGAAGTACGCCTTTGACCACGATACGATCGTCGCCGATATCGGATGTGGCCCGGGCATTTCTTCGCGGATGTTCCTCGAAAACGGCAACCGTGTGATCGGCGTCGAACCTAACGAAGCAATGCGGACCGCGGCGAGCCGCGAGTTGGCCCAATATCCGTTTTTCAGGATAGTGGACGGCACTTCGTCCCGGACGTCGCTGCCGGACAAGTCGATCGACGTAATTGTTGCGGCCCAGGCGTTTCATTGGTTCGAATCGGAAAAAACAAGGGCTGAATTCCTCCGCATTCTGAAACCGGATGGCTGTGTCGTTTTGATCTGGAACGTTCGGCAACTGGACACGACTCCGTTTTTGGTCGAATACGAGTCGTTCCTGCAACAGTATGGGCGAGATTATTCTGCCGTTCGGCACGAAAATATTACTGATCGGGAGATCGCGGATTTCTTTAAGGGCAAGTACGAGGCAGCCACTTTTTCCAACATTCAGGAATTTGATTTCGACGGGCTCAAGGGCAGAATGCTCTCGTCTTCATATATGCCCTCGGAAGAAGATCCAGTCTATGTGGAGATGACCGAACAGTTGTTTCGGCTGTTTGCCAAACACGCTGAAAACGGTAAAATAAAGGTTTTGTATGATACGAATGTATTCGTTTCCGAAGCGCGAAGTATGGCATTAAACTCTGAGTCAACTCCCAAATCACGAACAATTACGGTAGCCCACTCGCCCGATTCGGACGATGCATTTATGTTCTATGGGCTCGCTACTAACAAGCTCGAGACCGACGGGCTGAAATTCGAACATACGTTAAAAGATATTCAGTCGCTGAACGAGGACGCTAAAAAAGGCGTTTTCGACGTGACCGCGATCTCGTTTCATGCATATGCGTATGTGTCCGACAAGTATGCTCTACTGCCGCACGGCGCGAGCATTGGCGACAATTACGGCCCGATCCTTGTTACCAAGGAACCGCGCGACCTCGACGAGATCCCCGAGATGAAGATCGCCATCCCGGGCGAATTAACCAGCGCATTTTTAGCGCTGAAGATGTACAATCCTGATTTCGCCTACATCGTCCTCCCGTTCGACGAGATCATCGACGCGGTTCAAAAGGGCCAGGCCGACGCTGGGCTGCTTATCCACGAAGGCCAGCTTTTTTATAATCAGCTTGGCCTACACAAACTTCTCGATCTAGGAGAATGGTGGCATGAAAAGACGGGTCTCCCGCTGCCGATGGGCGGAAATGTCATTCGACGCGAGTTGGGCAATGATCTAATGGCACGTGTCTCGAAACAACTTCACAAAAGTATCGTCTATTCGATGGACAATCGTGAAGACGCCCTTTCGTATGCAATGCAATTTGCCCGCGACATGCGGCCGGAGCTTGCGGACCGCTTCGTGGCGATGTGGGTAAACGACCTAACGCTCGATTACGGCGACCGCGGCCGGAAGGCCGTACGACTGTTTCTTAAAGAGGCCCATGACAAAGGTCTCATTCCTCATGAAGTCAAGATCGATTTTGTCGGCGAGTAATGGGCCACCATTCTCGTCGACAGATATATTTCCGCATTCTACTTTCGATTCATCTCAAGACTCTTGACACGAAACCTAAAAAATTCGATACTGCTTTCCGATATCAACAATACAATTGATAAAAACCGGAAGTTCGCAGGTTAGTAACTTTTTTGGCGTGCGGACTCGTCAAATAAGAAGTAGGAGAATATTCGCATGTTGAAAACAACGCTCTTCTTGGCAACTGTTTTGTTTGTTTCGGTCACGATCGCAACCGCACAGGGCACTTCGACCGGAACCTCGACAACTACAGCAACCGACACAAAAACTAAGAAACCGCCGGTATTTCGGCCCACCAAGGTCCAGATAAAGCAGGTACAGTCGATCCTAAAAGACAAGAAGCTATACACCGGCGAAGCTAGCGGAACATACAACGATGATACCCGCACCGGGATCAAGAGTTTTCAAAAAGACAACGGCCTTAAGGAAACGGGAACTCTAAACCGTGCCACTCTTGAAAAATTTGGTGTTGCTCTGACTGATAATCAGAAGACGATCCCGGTTTCGGCAAGCTCCCTTGCGACATCGTCGTCAGATTCGACAACAAAGTCCAAGAGCAACTCGACCAAAAGCAAGGATGCCGGCGGTTCATCGGCCACGTCGTCAAAATCCGACGGCAGTGCTCCGAAAAAACCGGCACCATTTCGTGCCGGTTCCGATCAGGTCACCGCAGCTCAGAAAGTGCTTAAGGACGGCAAAATGTTCTCCGGCGACGCAAGTGGCAAACTCGACGATGCAACCCGCGACAGCCTGAAGAAGTATCAGGAAGCCAATAAGCTAAAGGCCACCGGAACGCTCAACGCGGCGACGCTTGAAAAAATGGGGATTGCGTTGACCGATGCCCAAAAGGCGAATGTCGCGGCCCAGGAGGCGTACGACGCCGCAAAGAAAAAGTAGCCATCTCGATCTTAGTCCGCTTGGGCCGGCGCAAACGGGTGCCGGCCTTTACTTTTCTCATCTTTGCGTTTGCTTAAAACTTCCGTTGAATAAGCTACTACAAAATGAACACCCTATTGCTTTCAACCCTCACGCTTCTTGTTTTTGCCACATCGATCATTGGTCAAACCGGTAAGGAACCACTTGCGATTCGAAAGGTCATGGACGATCAGGCAGTCGCATGGAATAAGGGTGACATCGACGGTTTTATGAAAGGGTATTGGCAGTCCGAAAAGCTCACCTTCGTTTCGGGGGGCCGAGGTAACGCGTGGATGGCAGCAGACGCTAGACCGGTACAAAAAGAGCTACGATTCCCGGGCCAAAATGGGCACGCTGACATTTTCCGATCTGGAGTTTGTTGTGCTCGACGACGACATCGCCGTCGTCCTCGGCAGCTGGGCCCTTGCCGGCCCGCCGGAAAAACCTCACGGCAAATTCACCCTCACCTTTCGCAAATTTAAGGAAGGCTGGCGGATCGTGATGGACCATACCTCCTAGATCACGAAAGAATCTCATCTTAAAGCGCCCTGGACGACAAACCCTCTCGGCCCCTTTAACTAGAATCGACCTCATAGATTCGTCTTATTGATTTGGATAAGACGCATCCATTCGGAAACAAAAGGGAGCTATTTACAATGACAGACAATCAAAAAGAGTCGGTTCAAAAACTCGCTGAGCTTATAGAGGGAATAGATTTTTGCATGCTAACTACGACCGACGCCGGCCTGTTGCGAAGCCGTCCAATGTCCACCCAAAAATTCGAAGGAGACGGTGACCTGTGGTTCTTTACTAGCGACAATACGCATAAAATGGCCGAGATCGAAAAAGATCCCAGGGTGAACGTCGCTTACTCTGACCCGGACGATAATAGGTATGTGTCGGTTTCCGGAAGAGGCGAGTATGTGGCAGATCGGGCGAAGATCGAAGAGCTCTGGAGCCCTGTCTTGAAAGCTTGGTTCCCTGATGGCCTCGACGATCCGCATCTATGCCTTCTAAAAGTGACTGTCGAGCAAGCAGAATATTGGGATGCACCGTCGAGTAAGATCGTTCAATTGTTCGGATTTGTTAAAGCATTGGCCACTGGCCAGGAAGCTGATTACGGTGAAAATAAGAAAATGGCGTTCTAGGTAGAGTCTTAAGACACTACCTCAAGGGATATCAGAGTCCTAAAAAATGAGTCTTATCCGAGTGTCTCAGAGCTAAAGGGCCCCGGGCGTTTGCGGAGGGGGGCCTGTAGGTAGCAAGCAGAAAGCTCGCGAACGTGAACACTCAAGCTTATAAACAGCGGTCCTAGTCAGGATCTAGGCTGATCTCAACATCGGGCCGGTTAAGATCATCAATATGACCAGAAGTATAAAGTAGGGCACGAGAACAGCGGCGCCCGCATAGTCCTTGGCAACGCGCTGCCCGAAGAAAAGTGCGCTTATCGCTGCAGCACCCACCACGCCAGCCCAAAACATGATCACCGTTGTCCCAACCGCGAGAAAGTAAATTATTCCGGCTCCTGCCATTAGCCCGGTTGCCAATTCCATGAGCGTTATCGTTGCGAGCATGACAGGCACTGTGCCATTCAAAAAGGTCTTGGCGAAATGGCCGGTGAGCCATTCGACATTTCCTTTCCAGTCGAGAACCTTGTCGAGCCCAGATTGAATAAAAAGGATCGCAACAAACAAGGATGAAAAGAGGGCAGGAAGATTTTTTACAATTTCTTCGATGTGCATCAAACCGATCTCCGAGACAATCAAAACGTTCGTGTGAACACATCATGACTGCACGGCTGATTAATATCAATGGCCGACGCTCAACTTTCACGGCATCTCGTCAAAAGATAGGCCGCGATCGACCCGGGACAATCGCAAGCCGACCGGGTCGCTAAAAAAATCATAATTTGTCACGTCGTCGCCGACGTACAAAAGGCGTGGCGATTGCGAAAAGCTGTATCCCTTCGAAGAAACTGTTACGACGTAGCTATGGCCCGCAGGCAGGTCAGCGAAATCATAGTAGCCAAACGGGTTTGTGATGGCGGTTCGCGGGTCGCCGAGAGTGACACCGGCGATCGTGACCTTTATCTGCGACAGCCCGTAGCCAGTAGACGTCGTTATGCGGCCCGCGAGGCCAACACCCGCGCTTGTCGGGGAAAGGTTGGTTTGTACGCAAACCTCGGCGGAACTTCCACCCGGTGACGATCCGTCACCCGCCGAGATGGAAAAGTAATAACGCTCCTGATCGAGCCCATTGATTGGGAACGAAGTGACGTTGCCAGTTTGGACCGAGTAAGGATAGAAGCCGGGCGACGTGCCGTAGCGAATGGTATAATTCGCCGAACCAGGAACGGGGATCCAACCGAGGGTCGCGTTCGAATTTCCACCGGTCGCGGTGACAATAACAGGTGCTCCTCGTTCGGTGCCGTATTGAACGCTCACCATGCGGGATTCTGACGGCACCCCATCACCGTCAATTATAAAGAGCATATACATTCCCGGCGGCGCAATATTGGCGTTTGCAGGAGCGTTCACGCGAAGTGAATCGCCCGCCACGCTAAATTTGAGAGGAACTCGCCTCTGTTCAAAATCTACCGAGTGCGTGTCAGATGAGATCCGCATCATTACGACGCTCGAAATTCCCGCGGCGAATGGTGTATTGACCGCGAACGTTGCGTTGTAGACCACAGAGGCCGGCGCAGATGATATGGCGGGCCGCGGAGCGAGGGTGCCCGAACCGTCTTTATTGTAAAGGTACGGCGGCGTAAAGATCTCCATGTTCTTTTCGAGATATCCAAGGTCGGCGCAGGGTGCACAGATCCCGCCGCCACCGGTAAATACGCGGCCATCGGGCAGCAGGATCGCACTCGAGTGATATTGTCGAAGCTGGGATGCACTTGAAAGGGTCCGCCACGTCTGCGTCTCGGGACTCCACAACTCGGCCGCGAAAACATTCGCGTCGGGATCGATCAAAGTCGTTCCGCTTGAGTTACCGCCGGTTGCGAGCACGCTGCCGTCCGGTAAAACCGTCAGGTTGTGCTGTCGCCGTCCAAAAGTCATGTCTGCGGGCTGTGTCACGATCGGATCGACATTGGGATCCTTGAAATCGATCACGACCGTTTTTGGCGAAGACACGCCACCGCCGCTCGCCACGACCTTGCCGATGTCATACATTGCATAGGAACCGTAGGACCTGATGATCGAATCTCGCGGCATGATTTCTGAGAGGGCTCCGGTGCCGGAAGTGTCAATATACCTGATCTCGTTGCTTGGCCCGAGATATATGGCATTACCGTTCGGAGCAGCCTGCATCCACGGATATAGGTCCATGTACCACGCCGCTGACGTGAGACTTCGCAACGTACCTGCAGCCGAATAAACCTCATGGACCGGCGGGCCGCCCGACGTAATGAGCATTTCCCCGCTTGCCAACGGCGTGACCGACGGATACCAGCGGTCGCCCTCGACCATGGTCGGTCCAAGCAACCAGGAATAATTGACCTGATCAAACAAATGAGTGACATTTATCCCGTCCAGGTCCGTGTTACGGTTGCCTCCCGCCACAAAAGGCGTTCCATCCGGCAAGTGAGCGAACCCCGAGCAGAAGATGTTGTATCCGGTGCCGGTACTGACAGTATTATCGACGCGGACCACATCATTGGTCCGTGGGTCCCAGATAGCGGCCCGGGTTGAATTCTGGTCCGGATAGGTCTCGGTCGGGTTGTCACCAACCGAATCCCACATCAATAATTTGCCGCTCGAAAGCAGGGTAACCTCTATCGGAACAATTGGCAGCGAGAACACGGGCGACCACGCTCCAACGACATTGCTATTAGCAGGGCCGGACGAACGGGCAAATACCGAGGCAATGTCAATATTTCGGCTATTGTCAAAATTTAGGAAATCACGAGTGAGGCGTCGATCGAGTTTGGCGAAACCCGGAAAGCCAAAATCGAGGTGTTTGTGACGTTCGATCTGGGAATTGGTTTCACGCGAGCCCTTGGGAATCTCATGAGCCTCGGCCCTCTCTATCCCAAACCCAACCAAAATGAGGATCGAGACTAATATTACCGCGATAGTTCTGCCCATGAGCTGAAATCCTCAAAAACAAGCCCGCACGATCGACAAATCGACCGTTTGATCCGTTTTCGCTTCCAAAAAGTGTCGTCCTCATAAACGTCTAATGGCCTCCAATTTCCAGTTGTTTCGAGGCGCTGGGAATTAAGTTTGACGTAGCTATAGATGGTGGAGATGACGGATGACGCCAAAACGGAGAGCGGACACTCATGTCCGCAACGCCGGTTCCTCCGGCGTGATGGTGTTTAATTTACCCGGCTTGAATTATCGCAATGGCTGCCAGCGTCCTTGGGGACGCTGGCAGGCGAGGGCTCCCGCGTTCCCGGCATAATGAAGTCCTATTTCTTCGACGACTTTTGCATGATCGACTCGATCTCGTCGGGATCCTTTGGCACTTTTGCAGTTAGGTTCAGATTGCCGTCTTTGGTGACAAGGACGTCATCCTCGATGCGGATGCCGATGCCGCGGTATTTTGCGGGGGCGGTTTTGTCGTCGGGTGGGATGTAGAGGCCCGGTTCGACGGTTAGGACCATTCCGGGTGCGAACGGACGCGAGTTTCTCGCGGTCTGGTCGCTGAAATAGCGGCCGGCGTCATGCACATCTAGGCCGAGATAGTGGCCGACGCCGTGCATGTAGTACTTCATGTAGGACTTTTTCTTGATCAGATCTTTGGTTTTGCCCTTGAGCAGGCCAAGTTTTTTCATTCCCTCGGTCAGCAGCTCGATCGAAAATTCCTGGCGGGCCTTGACGGTGTTGCCGGTCTTTGTCGCCTCGATGCACTGAAGCTGGGTGTCGAGTACGACGTCATAGATTTCGCGCTGGGCGGGCGAGTATTTACCATTTACGGGAAACGTCCGCGTGATGTCGGCCGCGTAACCGCGATA
>JBBRSH010000004.1:0-89009 GCA_038245555.1 Pyrinomonadales bacterium
ACCCGGAAGCGAGCGACTGAGATCTCCGGAGTCAGGCCGTCGTCGAAAAGCGCGAGATCACCGAGAAACTTGACTGCGCTTGGGTTGGCACTAGCCGCAAGCAGACGGCCAAGCACGTTTGCGATCTCGATCAGTTCGCCCATCCCGGCTGGATGTTTGTGTTTTGACAGCTTGGCCCCGTCCAGAAGCTTCTCGCCGTGCGCAAGCAATTTGTCGCCGACTTTCGCATCTTTAAGACTGCCGAGGGAACGGACGGCAGCGACGCGGACGCGGGAATCGGTGTCGGTGGTAGCGGCCTTAAGGAGAAGTTCCAGAGCTTCTTTGTCCTCATCGGCGCCGAGCAGGCGGGCGGCGTTGGCACGGACCATAGCATGCACACTCGTCTCGAGCAGATCGCGGGCGTCGCGGTTGGCATTCTTTGACCGCAATCGGGTCAATGCGTTCAAGGTATCGGCGACGACCTCGGGATCGCTGTGTGCTAAAAAGGGTATTATTGCCTTGTCGCCATCCGCTGGACGAGTGCGTAATACAGCTGTAACACCTGCCCGAATGACCTCGGCCGACGGAGACGCGGAGTTTCGCTCGATCTCCAATCCCTTCAATATAACCTCGCCGAGATCCTTAGCCTTCGGGTCCTTCGGATTGGCGGCCGCGATCTTTCCTGCGGCCTCGAACGCACGAGACAAGAGTGCCGAATCACGTTTGACATAACCCGACTCGGATTTGATGACGTCCGTGATATGTTCGGCGCCTTTTGCGGACTCGATCTCTCCGATCGCGAATACTGCCATCGTCCATACACGGCCCGCATTTCGTTTGTCGTCAAACATCCGCGCTAGTGGCTCGATCGCCCGGTCATCGCCAATGCGCCCAGCGGCAAGAGCCGCGCGCTCGCGAACCGCCAGGTTAGGCGAACGAAGAAGACCTTCGATCACGCCGTCGTAGCGCCGCGCGTCCTCCGCCTTTAAGATCTGGATTCCGACCAGGATCGGAACCTGCGTGTATGCGAACGAGACGAATATCAACCCGAAGAACAATGTTAAAAATGACTTTTTCATAAATTACTGCCGACTTTTAACTATTATAGTCACCTGAGACAATTGTTTTATTGGATAGTTTGAAAGTTGTTAGTTTGTAGTTTCAATGATCTTGTAGCTCGTCGTTATTTTCGCAGTAGGCCGAACCGTGGCGGCCACGGAGCAATATTTGGTATCAGAAAGCTCGATGGCATCGGCGAGAGCCTTTTCCGAAACGCCGCGTCCGTGCACGATATGGTTTATGTGAAACGCCGTAAAAGCTCGCGGATAATCCTCTTTTCGCTCGCCGGTAACATCGACTTTATATGCCGTAACATCCTGCCTTTTTTTTAGGAGGATCGAGATCACGTCGGCTGCAGTACATGCCGCGACGGAAACAAGCAACATCTCTAGGGGCGATGGTGCGGCACGTCTATCACCTTTTGTATCAATGATTTGGGCGTGGCCGCTCGGCGGTATCCCGATGAAAAACTCGTCGCCGGCGTACGTGACGCTCGCTTGATAATTACTTCCTGACATTTTGTACCTCGCTTTTGAAGCGATTTTATCACAGTCCCGAACGGCGTGCCGAGTCATAGGAAACAACGCATGGCACGAAATATGCTTCTTATCGCGTAGACGGGTTTGCGCCCGGATCCCAGTGACCTCAGGATGGTAATTATGAATCGGAAAGTTAGTATTGTCGGAATGTTCGCCGTAATCACGGCCTTTGTGTTGGGAACCGCAAATATTGCAACTGCACAGAAGCGCAATGACCGCGAGGTGCGTGACGCAGCTCGAAGTCTTGCATCGAAAGTAGATGATCTCGACTACACGCTAAACTACCAACTGAAGAGCAACTCGGCGAGTCGCGATACGGTCGGGGAAGTCTCCAACGACATACTCGTTTTGAAAAATAGCTTGCGCGACTTTCAGGGAAATTTCGATCTGAAACGTGAAAATAAGAGCGATGTCGAACGTGTGGTCGAAGCGGCAAGATCGCTGGATGCGTTTCTTCGAACCAATCCGCAGAACCGGCACATTGGCGAGATCGGGAACGGCATTCGAAAGGACGTCGAACGGCTTGGCTCGAGCTATGGTGTGACGCCGAGTTGGGATGCCGATCCGGAACCGCGGGGCGTTAAAGATTATCCGGAGTCGCTTCCGGGCACTACGATAACAGTCGGACTTACCGGCACCTATACGCTGGATACCCAAAAGAGCGAGGCATTTGAGGATGCGATCGGCAATATTAAACTAACCAGCGACCAACGCGACGATCTCAAAGAGAAGCTGGAAGCACCGGGACAGATCGCGATCGATATCCGAGGCAATCAGGTTACTCTGGCAACGACGAGTGCTTCCCCCGTAACGATCACGGCGGACGGGCGTGAAACTAAGGATCAGAGCGGCAGCGGAGCACAGATCAGGCGAAAAGCAACGCTGAACGGCCAGGCGCTAACCCTTTCGAGTTTTGGTGGAGAAACGGACTACACCGTTACTCTTTCGTCCGAGGACGGCGGCCGTCTCTTAAAGGTATCGCGGCGCATAACGACAGATTACCTCGCACAAACCGTCTTTTCCGAAAGCGTCTACAACAGAACTGATTCGGTAGCTGGCCTTGGCATCAACCCTGGCACCAATGCAGGGAACGACAATCGAGGCGGAACAGCCAGCGACCAGAACGGCGGGTACTCGGATAACGATCAAAACGTTACGCCATCCAACGGCGGAAATTACCCGAATAACCGAGGTAACGGTGGCAACAACCGAAATAATGGAAACGGCGGCAACCCAAACTATGGCGGTTTACCAAGCGTAACGACGAACAGGACGGGCGATTTCGTCGTGCCGAACGGAGTCGTCATTTCGGGCACGCTTGAAAACGAGATCAACACGGCAATTTCACAGAACAACGACCGCTTCAGGATGACCGTCCAGTCGCCAGATGAGTTTAAGGGTTCAACTATTGAAGGGTATGTTACTGGCGTTGCCCGTTCGGGAAGAGTTGCTGGCCGCTCAAATATTACTTTCAACTTTGAAAAGATAACGCTCACAAATGGAAAGACGTATGATTTCGCTGGTTATCTTCAGGCTGTCACGGACGGAAATGGAAAAGTGATAAAGGTAGACCCAGAGGGCAGTGTGAAAGGTGACAATCAAACGAGGCAGACCGCAACTCGCAGCGGCATTGGTGCGGGAATTGGTGCCCTGATCGGGGTGATAGCGGGAGGCGGCCAGGGAGCTGCGATCGGAGCCATAATCGGCGGCGGCGCGGGAGCGGGCTCGGTAGTTGCTCAGGGCCGTGATGATCTGCAGCTGCATAAAGGGTCGAATATTACTGTGCAGTCCTCGTCGCCGATCAAACCGGCTGCACCGCCGGATAAATAGACGCTAACTGAAAAACGACTCGTGAAGTACAGGGCGGATGATCCGACGGATTGCCCGCCCTATTCTTTTTGTCTATGATTTGTCATCCGCAATATTTTTAGCCAAGCTGCGAGTAAGCGATGCGTGAACTTCCGGAAGAGATCGAACAATATCGCGACCGAAAATGGCGTCGCGAAGATCCGTTAAAGGTCGACACAGCCGAAGGCGTGGAAGAGATGGTCAACGATCTCGGGTTTTGCCTCGGGCTAACTGATGTTCGTAAGGCAATGCCGTCGGTTTACATCGCCGTCTGCGGACGACGCGACTCCCAAATGCCCAGAAATGTCCAAAAGGATCAGGAAGCAAGTCGGGCTTGGGTGCTCAAAGACGAAGTCATTGCGCGGGGAACGCTCTATTACGCAAAACTGGTCAAAGGTAAATCATGGTTTCTCGCCCCGCGGATGATCCCGGTTTTCAATGCTATCTGGGGTTGCACACGCAAAGCGGAAGCCGAAACTTTATCGGAAAATGCGCGGAAGGTGCTGAAAGTTCTCCGAAAGGAATGGGAAATGGCTACCGCCGACCTCCGTTCCGAATGCGGATTTAAGGACAAAAAAGACCTGACAAGCGCCATGGACGAACTGCAGCGGCGAATGAAGGTTGTTCCACAAGAAGTACTTTACATTCCCAAATTTACATACATCTGGACCCTGGCCGAGGTCCGCTTTCCCACAGAAATGAAGATAAAGGTGCCGCGTGACGAGGCCGTTCGCGAACTCGCCCGAGCATTTCTCTCACTAAATGGAATGACGATGCTCGGCGATCTATCTCGGCAATTCGGTTTTTATCGATGGGAGTCCGGGCGGGCAAATCACCAGCTTGTTGATGAAGGGTTCGCCGAGCGACTCGCCACAGGGGTCTATAAATTGTCAAAGATCGGATAAGAAATTAGTCACAGAAAGTACACCGATACGAACTATTAATGACCGTGCTAAATCTCGCACTGACCTCTGTAGTCAATTTCTAACTGTCATCACGCTTGCGAATATCTCGATCCCATCCCACAAATTCTGAAGGCGGATATTCTCGTTCTCGGCGTGTTGGTTGTTGTCATAATTCGCTATCGGAACCGTGATAGTGGGGATATTCAACGTTTCGCTGATGATCGATAACGGAAGGCTGCCGCCGAGCGTGGGCATTCTGACTACCGGTTCCTTTGACGCGGTCTGGACGGCCTCAGTCAGCCGCAAACAGATCGGCAGGTCCATCTTCGTCCGCTGAGCGTTGTAACCGCCTTTGAGGTGAAGGAACTTGGCGATAAAAGGATGTGCGAGCCGCTCAGCTTCTGTCGGATCGTGGTCGATGACGTAAAATCCCTGCGACTCTATATGTCTTCTTAACTTCTCGACCTGTCGGATATAATCGTTACCTTTTACGAGGCGAAGATCGAGGACCGCGTTCGCAGTTGAGGGTATTACGTTTCTTGCTGACGACCCGACATCGCCGCTTTTCAACCCGTCAATGTTTAGCGAGGGAACATTTATGAGTTCAAGCAGCGTCTTTCCACCGCCCTCGGTGTACGAAATGCCGAGCTGTCGTTTTAATTCCTCGTCGTATTTCGGAGCTTCGGCGATCGCCTTCTTTTCGACCGACCCGAGCGTCTCGACATCGTCCGCCCAACCTTTAACGATAATATTTCCGCGTTCGTCCTTCGTCGAAGCCAGCAGGTGCGCCATGGTCATCGCAGGATTTGGCGACCAGTTGCCATAGTGGCCGCTGTGAAGCGGCCGATTGGCTCCGTAGACCGTCAAATCAACACTCGTTACGCCGCGTACGCCAAAAACAACCTGTTTTCGACCTGACTGATGAACGGGGCCATCACAAACAATGAAAGCATCGGCATTCAGCAGATCTTTGTTTGCCGAAATGATCTCGCGAAGGTGAGGCGAGCCCGCTTCTTCTTCACCCTCGAACAGGAATTTAATGTTGACCGCCGGCTTGATCTGGTTTGCGGCAAGGATCTCGAATGCTTTTAAAATTGAAAAGACACCAGCCTTATCATCAGACGCCGAGCGGGCGTAAAGTCGCCATTCGGGATCGATCTTTTCGCCAGCGGCCGGAAATGCGATCTTTGATCCGCCCTTTTCCATCGGAGCGGTGAACAAGACCGGTTTCCAAGGCTCTATACCCGTCCACTGCTTCGGATCAGCCGGCTGGCCGTCGTAATGGGCGTAGATTATCAGGGTCTGTTTCGCTCCAGCCACGAGTGATTCACCGTATACAACGGGAGGAGCGTTTTTGTCCGCGGCTTTGAGCAATCGTGGATTTAAGCCCCGTTGCTTCATTAGACCGATCAGATAGTCCGCATTCCGAGTGATGTTAGCCGTATCGGATGCGACGTTGGGTATCGCGAGCATCTCGACAAACTCGCTCAGGAGCTTGTGCTCGTTAGCCGTTCGGAATTCGCGTACGGCAATCACGGGATCGAGCTGTCCGTAGACGCCAACCGTACAAAGCATAAGCAAACCAACAGAGAGCAGAACTCGTTTCATTATTAATTAATTGGAAGCAAACGCCCGTCGTGACCAATCCGTGCCACGCACGGTAAGAAGTGAAGTCCGGAACCTATAGTTTCGGTTTCCATCCCGCCAGCACAAACTCAGGACGGCTGTAGTCGGCGATCAGTTTTGCGTCCTTTACCTTGTCTAGCTGACGCGACCAGGGAACTCGCTTTGTGACATCGACCGGCGAGCCGTCGGGGTTGTTGCTGTTAAATTCCCAGAAGTACACATTGCCGCCTTTATCCGCATCACTCCAACCTTCGGGAGCGATGTTGATGAGCGTGCTGCTGAGCAGGACCACCTCAGCAAAAGGATACGAGGCATCACCATTCCGGGGTGAACGGGCGATCGTGGTCGGCTCACGCGTGCCGATAAATGTGCTGTCCTTGAAGACATTGCCGTGCACGCCCTTTGGGTTTCGCGGCCACATGAAGACGCTGTTCGATTTGATCGTGCAGCGTTCGCAGAAAAGCGTGCCCCGGCCGAGGATCGTGTCGCCTGAGCCGTTGATCATGCTGTCTGCCATATAGATGCGGCCATTTGCCTGAAGCGCGTCACCAAAACCTTTTATCGTCATTTGCGAAAGAATGTTGCGTTCGCCCGTGATCAACAATCCTTCGGATTGGCCAGGAGCGGTCGTTTGCAGCGTCATTTTCACGATGTGAATGTCGTTACAATTAACGATCGCCACTGCGGCACGGCGCGAGGGGAAGGTCCCGGGGTCCGGGTTTGTACGAATATTTGCAGGATGCGGGTTAAAGACCTCATTGTTCGCATACCGCACGATCGTCCCCTCCTGACTCTCACCAACGAGAGTGACATTGTCCTTGCTTCGAATGTAGACGATCTCTTCGTAGAGTCCATCACTGACCTTGATGGTCACGCGGTTTTTGGAATGATCGGGAACAAGATCGAGAGCTCCCTGCACTGTATTGAAATCACCAGTGCCGTCCGCGCTGACGGTCAGGTGGGTCGCGTTCGGACTTGGAGCCTTCGTTCTTGGCTTGGTCGTGAAAGTCCATTTCTTGCTGTCAATCCCAGCAAACCCACCATTTGGCACAGTTAGAACGCCCGCTTCGATCCGGACATAATACTTTTTGCCATACTCCAACAGGTCGTGATGCGGATGGATCGTTGCCGTGTTGCCGTTTACCGTGATCGGATAAAAGTGAAAGCCGTCGGTAAAACCTCCAATGATCGTTAGCTGATAGTCCGTGGCTGAAGTGGGAATAGCTCCGGCAGACGGTGTTCCAGGTTTTGTGTCCCGATTTGTCGGACGTGACGTCCGGTCATATGGATATGGAAATTTCAAGTAATCCTTCGCCCGAACAGTCGGATCGACCGGGTTGGTCGGACCAGGCGCGATGCTCATGTCGAGAGTATCGACGAGCCGGTCATCCGCGGAATCGTAGATGCGGATCTTTCCCGATTTGCCGACAACAGGTGTTTCCGTGAATGTCAGCTTTAGCTGGACATCGGGATTCACCATCGTCGCCCGATCGGAGGGAAATAGATTCTGAGCCGACGTTTGGGAAATGGCAAATAAGAAAATAAGGACGGCAATGGCATTCGCAGCAAATGACGACATTCCTATACTCATATCAGTCAGCTTTTTGTTTGGTAAGGATAATGTGAGTCGCCCGTTCTCCGGTCACCGAACTGTCCACTCGATAGCCTATTTCGCGTAGATCGAGGCCGGCAAACAGCGGCTCGCCTTTGCCGAGAAGAACCGGACCCAGAGCGATATGAATTTCGTCGATCAGGCCTTTGGCCAGGTACTGTCGGACAGTCGCCGGGCCGCCCCCAATGCGAACATCCTTGTCGCCCGCCGCGGCCTTTGCCTGCTCGAGCGCCGATTCGATGCCGTCCGTTACAAAGTGAAACGTCGTGCCGCCCCTCATTTCGATCGGTTCGCGTGGGTTATGCGTGAGCACGAAAGTGGGAACATGATACGGCGGTTCGTCACCCCACCAGCCCTTCCAGTCTTCGTTAGGCCACGGACCACGAATAGGACCGAACATATTTCTGCCGAGGATCCAGGCACCTTTGTTAGCCATGCTGGCGGCCGCAAAACTATCGTCAACACCGGTCTCGCCGCAGCCGTTTCCGCCGTGCTGTTCGATAAATGTTTTAGTCGGAAAGAACCATTCCATGAGCTCCGGCCCACGAACACCAAGCGGATTTTCGAGCGACTGTTCCGTACCGGCTGAAAAACCGTCTAGCGATAGACCGAATGCTTGAATTACGACTTTTGACATATAGAAAGTAATTTAAGCTACTGAAATGGTTCAACCACGTGCGAATCAGATCCCGATGACCGTTTACTAATATTTCATCAATTCCTGAGCCGCCTTTTCGACATCGTCCGACTGCGGCAGGATAAAATCTTCGAGCGTCGGAGCATAGCCGACAAAGGTATCGGTCGCTCCGACTCGGCGAACGGGTGCGTCGAGGTATTCGAAGAGCTCGTCCGAGATGCGGGCGGCGATCTCGGCGCCGTAGCCGTATGAGATCGGGTCTTCGTGAGCGACGATCACTCGTGAGGTTTTCTTGACGGACTCGGCGACCGCTTCCCAGTCGTACGGGACCAGTGTTCGGAGATCGATAAGTTCGACGGAAATTCCCTGTTGCTCAAGTCGTTTGGCAGCTTGATTGGACCGCTCGACCAACGCCCCGTAGGTGATTATCGAAACGTCAGTGCCCTCGCGGACCTTTTTCGCCTTGCCGAACGGGATCAGGAATTCTTTTGAAGGGTATTGCGACTTGTTATAGACCTGACGGTAAAGGTGTTTGTGCTCGAGGAACATCACCGGGTCATCGCATCGAATCGCGGTTCTAAGGAGCCCGTTCGCATCCAATGCAGTTGACGGGTACGCGATCATCAATCCGGGTGTGTGCGCAAATAGCGTTGTGCCGGATTGTGAGTGATAAAGGGCTCCGCCCTTGAGGTAGCCACCGACGGGAACACGCATGACCATCGGTGCTTTAGATTCCCCGTCGGAACGCCAGCGCATAGTCGCGAGTTCATTGCGGATCTGATGCATCGCGGGAAAAATGTAATCAAAAAACTGGATCTCGACAACCGGTTTCAAACCGCGAAGCGACATTCCGATCGCTCGGCCGATGATGTTTGCCTCGGCGAGTGGCGAATTAAAAACTCGCGCCGAGCCAAATTCGCGTTGCAGGTTCGCCGTGACCTTAAACACGCCACCCTTGCCCTTGACCTGATCGAGATACTGTTCGCGGGAGCAATCCGCGACATCCTCGCCAAATACGACGATCGACGTGTCACGCTCCATCTCCTCGTGCATGCACCGGTTAATGAGGTCGACCATCGTGCCGGCATTTCCCGAAAGCTCGGCTCCGTCCTCGGTGTCGAAAAGCTGCCGGTCGGTCGGATCAACATCGGGTGAAAAAACATTGCGAAGCGCAGTTTCAGCCGCAGGCTGGGGCGTCTCGATCGCGATATCGGAGGCCGCAGTTACCTCGGCATCAACGGTTTTACGCAGAGTTTCGAGATCCTCTGACGAGACAATGCCCTCGGTCATTAGAAACTCGGCAAATTTCTTTATGGGGTCGCTTGCCGCATCTGTCTGAATCTCCTCGGCCGGGCGGTAGAGCTTTTCGTCGTCAGAGAGCGAATGCGAATAAGGACGAACGACCTTGGCATGAATAAACGCCGGGCCCTTGCGTTCACGGCAATATTCAACGGCATTTTTGAAGACCTCGTAGGACGCCAGAACGTCGGTGCCATCGACATTTTGGATCGATAGGTTGGGAAAGCCCGCCACGAGCTTTGAGATGTCGCCGCCTGCCGTGCCGACCTCGACGGGCGTCGATATTGCGTAGCCGTTGTCTTCGACCAGGAAGATGACGGGCAGTTTCAGGTTACAGGCCGTGTTCAGCGACTCCCACCACTCGCCCTCGCTCGTGGTTCCGTCTCCGACCGACATATAGACGACCTCGTCGCCCTTGAACCCCGTGACTTTATCCCGGAGCTCTCCGGCCAGCGACGCACGGTATCCTGCCTCGGCAGCACCAACCGAGTGCAGTGCTTGCGAGCCAGTACATGAAGACTGAGAAGGAACATTGAGCCGGGTACATCCCCAATGCGATGGCATCTGGCGGCCGTGGGAATTCGGGTCAGGTTCGGCTCCGACAGATGACCAGAGCATTTCCTGTGCGGTCATTCCCAGACCAAGCATCAGCGCCCGGTCGCGATAGTACGGAAAGAACCAGTCATATCCGGCCTTCATCGTGAGAGCCGCGGCTGCCAATATGGCTTCGTGTCCGGCACCCGATATCTGGAAAAAGATCTTGTTTTGACCCTTGAGCTGGATCTCTTTATCATCGACCCGGCGCGACGTATACATCGTGCGATAAAGCCCTACCAACGTCTCGGTGTCGAGGCCTTGATACTTTCCTGCAGCTCTTATTACGTTGCCATTGCTCTCGGCCACTGCCTTTTTTCCCATTCCTTTCTTTGTCCCAGTCGCCATTACATTGATCCTATCTATAAATACTTCTAATACGCAGGTAACTTTCTAACATACCAAATCGACGTGACACGGGCAATTTTCTGGCCTAAAAGTAAACGAATGTTTTGCGGAAAACGTGCGAATTTGGAAAGGAAAAATGGACTAATGCGATGCTAAAATAGCTATCAAATGATACATGTTCGGGAACTAACCCTCAGCTATACCTTCTTTTCTAATGGCTTCTCGATACTCCTTTGTTGGCGCAACGACGTAATAAAAGACTGAATCCCATGCCAGACCAATGTCACGATTTGCTTCCCGGTCGAAGACTTCTGAATTGTCGTCCGCGGGCGGTGTCTTGCCGGTAACAAAAACACGGTCGCCCTGCCTATGAAACGACGGAGAATCCATCGCTATCCCGTCGGCTACCCACATAAGCGATTCGCTTGATGTTGTGATATAGAACACAACGGTTTGACCCGTAAAATCCGGAAGCTGATCGTCCATATTAATGATTCCTTTACTGCGACTTTAGGACCCAGCCATCCGGATCGATGATCGGGGCAGTACCGCCGGTAGATGAAATGGTTGCTTTGCCGTCTTTCATTTCGACCCGTTGGGTCTTGCCGTTGACGACCACATCGATCGGCATCGGGAATGGCATGTTGTTTGGCGTTTCCCAGCGGAGAGTTAAGGTAGTAAAGCTGTCGCGGCCGCTTTCGAAATTAGAGCCGCCAGTAACGAGTTTCGGCAATTTTGGCTGTCGCAGATACATCTCAAAAAACCAATCCAGCTTCATTCCCGAGTCCTGTTCGGCGATCGTCAGAAAATCGTCGGTGTTTACGAGGCGTTCCTGGCGACCGTCGGTATAGGTCTCCATTAATTTGGTCGGATAGGCCATGTGGTGGAGGGCTTTGAAAAAGGCCTGGTCACCGATCAGGTAGCGCAGAGCGTGGAGAAAGAGGGCGCCTTTGCCATAGATGTCGCCGTCGGACTTTAGATAGTCGGGCTCGGCCATGTAGACCTGGTATGAGATCTTTGGCTCGCGGGGGGCGATGGGCTGCATGTTGCGAAGGCCTTTTACTCGCTTTTTCATAGCCTCAAGATAGGCTTGTTTTCCATGCAGATGCTCCTGGTAGAGGGTGTCCATGTATGATTGAAAGCCCTCGTGTACCCAGAAGTCACGCCAGTCGGTGCACGTGACAAGATTGGCCCACCACTCGTGGCCAAACTCGTGCAGCAGCAGCCAGTCGGTTCCGTCCGCGTCATAGTTGAAACCGTTGCCGTAGGCAATGGCAGTCGAGTGCTCCATGCCGAGATGGGGCGTCTCGACGATGCCGACCTTCTGCGTGCGAAAAGGATACGGTCCGAGATATTTCTCATAGAACGCGAGATATTTCTTCTGCTCGGCGATCAGGCCGGGGCCCTTGGCGAAATCCTCAGGCAGCACATAGAAGACGATCGGCAGCATGACGCCGGCGACCGACTTGTATGTGTCCTGGATAGTCTTGTACGGCGCGGCGTTAAAAACGAGCGAATAGTTGCCGATCGGGTTGGTCATTCGCCAGTTGTAGGTGGACGTGCCGTTCATATTTTTTGTGACGCCCGCCAATTTGCCCGGGCCGGCTGCGACCAACGGATCCGGCACCGTAATATGCATCGCCGAGGTTGCGGCCTTGTCGGACGGATGGTCCTTGCACGGAAACATCAGATCGGCTCCGTCGTTCTGGAGAGCAACCGATATCCAATCGGCCCCGCTTGGTGTCTTTGTCCAGATAAAACCACCTACCCACGGTGGACGCGGTGCCTCGCGCGGCGTGCCCGCGTAGGTTATCGAGGTTTTGATCTCGTCGCCGACCTGTTTGGTCATCGGGAACCATATCCAGATCTTGCCCTCTTTGCGCTGATATTTGACGTCATGCCCGCCTTCGGTGAGTTTGCTGATCGTGTAAGGTGTGTCGAGATCGAGCACGATGACATTGGTCGGAATGACTGTTCGGGCCGTCATCACGGTCGTGCCGGAGATCGATCTTGTTTTCGGATCGGCACTCAAGGTGATGTCATAATTCTGCACGTCAAAAACCGCCTGCTCAAACATCAACGGTCCGCCGGTCTCCGTAGGCCGAACGCCGAGGTCCCGCTGGGCGATCATTACACTTGCGAAAATGAAAAGAAGGATAGAGATCTTTGCTGAATATTTCATGGGTTTAACTTTGACCGCGCCCGCGTTCCCGGCGAATACACTTTACACCCGAACGCTTTTTACCGAAAATGTACACGATGTTTGGAAGAATTGTATTTACGATTGTCCTTGCCGTTTTATTTTCGGCCACCCTGTCCTTTGCCCAAACCGCAACTCCGGAAAAAGTCCCCGTCAAGGCCAATTCCAGACCGACGCCTTCCCCATCGCCGCCGGCCTCCGAGCCGTTCGATCAGGCTGACGTCAAGACAATGGCCGCAAAGTGCGTCAAGCTCGAGACCGAGTCCGGCGATATCGAGATGGAACTATACCCGGAGAGCGCACGGGAATCTGTCCGCAGTTTCCTGAACCTGACGGCGACCGGAGCGTTCGATACGACGGCGTTTACAAGGATCGTGCCGGGTTTTGTTATCCAGGGCGGCGATCTGTATTCGCGTGAGGGCAAGGTGAGCTATGCGCTTGGGATGCGGGCACGTAAAACCGTTCCTGACGAGCCGAACAAAATTTTGCACGAACGTGGCATCGTCTCGATGGCTCGAACGGATGATGCAAATTCAGCCTCGACCCACTTTTTTATTCTTGTCGGTACTGCTTCGTATCTCGACGGCAAGTTCGCGGCGTTCGGACGAGTCACGAAAGGAATGGAAGTGGTCGATGCCATCAACAAGGCACCCGTCACCGATGAGAAGCCGGAAAAACCTGTCAGGATCAAAAAGGCCATCGTTACTATGTGTACCGCCAACTAATCGGAAAAATCGAGATCGAGCGTCATCTTGTATTCGTTTGCCATAGACGGATGACCGTGTGCCATGGCAACATCGATGCCTTTTCGATACACGGCTACGGCTTTTTCGCGGTCGCCTGATCGTGCATAGGCATTTGCGAGTACGCCATAGGCGTTGCCTTCGTCATCCGCCTTAGCAAGATAGGTTTCAAGCAGGTCGATAACGTCGGCTTGCTGGCCGAGCTTTTCGTATTCCTTGGCGAGACCGAACATCACCATTGTATTGTCGGGGTCGGCGACGAGCATTTCCTTAAAGACTTCGATTCGATTGGACATAATATGGGTCAGATCAGCGTTTCGCCGCGGCATTCGCTACGAGAAATTTTTTCATAGCCGCTGAAGTTTCACGACCCCTCCCCAGACCTGATTCGGCTTTCTTCCTTTTGAGTCTGGTAGCAATGCAAACAAGCGAAAGAGCCACGGCAAGCGGTTGAGTTTTGCGGCCGAATGAAGGGCTGACTCGATCTCGACGGGCTTCCAGCCGAACTGCGTAAAGAACTCCGGTCCTTCAGTTGGTGCAAATCTCAGCGGGGCGTTGGCTTTTTCGAGTGAGCTGTAGCTCTTCATCATCATCTTGAGGAGGGCCGGCGTGCCTAGATCGATCGCCCAGTGGGTGAAGTGAGGCAGAGCTGCGAGGTCCTTTGCAAGCTTGACAACCTCAGGCTCCTCGAGATAGATGAGCAAGCCTTCGGATATCACAAGCGCCTTTGTGCACTCGCCATCCAAACGCGAAAACAGCTCGCGTCTCTTCTCCGTGTCACGCAGGTCCAGCCGAACGCGCTCCAGCTTGCATCGCGGAGTTTCGCCGTCAAGAGCTTGTTCCTTGTAGTCGATCATGTCGCCCAGGTCAACCTCGATCCATCTGAGACCAGCAGGCAGGTCCATCCTGTACGGACGCGTGTCGAGCCCAGCAGCAAGGTTGATCACCATGTCCGTGCCGCTCGCAACGCAGTCAGCGACGATGCGGTCCAGATTTACGGTGCGGGCGATGAAAGGCCATTCCTGGCTCATCTTGTTTTGCACCTCGCTCACGATCTGCTCGCCCCGCTCGCCGGCAAGCCGCCGAGCATAGGGGTCGCTGAACCACGCGTCCGGCCGCTCTGTCTCCCGCGCTCGATAGATCGCCACCCAAAGAGCTGTGTCGGAGATATTCCTCAACGCGGTCTCTTGTCCTTCACACATAATGGGTGAAATTTACATCACCGAAGCCTGGCAGGCAAGTCCTATGAAAAGCAAAAGACGGCCGGAGCCGTCTTTTTCCTCGTAACGATAAGTTGCGTTGCTATCAAAAACGATCATTTGGCGTATTTTGCGACAGTTTTCGGGAAGTTTTGAAGCGACTGCGGAGCGTCCGACCAAAGGATCGGAGAGTCGCCCAAGATCTGTTTTGCCGATTTCTGGTAAACGGCCTGATTCATGCTCTCGTCCTGTGAGATGACGACGCCCTTCAACGAAATACCGGCAAATAATCCCTTGCTGCGAGAATAGCTAAGGATCTCGGCATCCAGCGTCACATTTGTCGATGCGGCGGCCGTGCGACCGACCGGACCGGCCGAAACGCTTGCTTCACCGCCGATCTCAAACTTATCCTCTAACAGCCCCTTCAGGCCCTTTTCATTCATGATCAGAAGAATATAGTCTGTTTTTTGGCCGCCGATCTGCGGGCCTATGCTGCCTCCACCCATATTCATGAATACGGGTGCGCTCCAGCCCGATGCCAGCCGTCGAATGACGACGCCCTTACCACCCTGGCCTCCAACAATAAAACTGACTTTTAACGAGCCTGGAAAGACGACGATCGCCTTGGCTTTTTCGAGCAGGTCTCTCGGGATCGATTTGTCATCGATCTGCATGATCTCGGTTATGACCGCCGTGGCGTTGTCCACCCGGTCCTCGGCGGCCCTCATTTCCTTCTTCTGGGCAAATGCATTGGCCCAAAGGATAGCTACGCACGTCAATATTAAAAATGATGAAAGAATTTTTGATCTCATAATAGTCTCCACTCAGCATCAGAAAATTATCCGATGCCATTATTGTAATTCATCGCGTCCTCTTGTTATGTGCGGTATCGTACACGATCTTGCGATTATTTTAGGTTTGTCAAAACAGGCTCTGCTGAACGGGAGCTTGTTCTACCGGTGTTTCGCTGGGTTTCTCATGCTGCTCGTAGCCCAAACGTTTCGCATGAAAATCAAACAGCTTTTGGGTTACCTCCCACTGCTCCGTCTTGCCGGTACTTCGTTCCTTATGTGTCTGATGCCTCAATGAGCCGCCGCGTTCGCGCTTCATTGTGTTGATGATCTTGGTGACGCGAGTCGGTGGGAGCCGTTCATGCATTTTCTGCACAAAATACTCCTCGATCGAGTCGGTATCGATATGGAGCATGGACATGAAGGAACGTGTCGCACCGCATTCCTTTGCCCGCTCCAACAGGCCCGGAATGTCGGATTCGTTGTATCCGGGGATTATTGGTGCGACGCCGATTCCGACCGTAATGCCGGCGTCGGCAACCATTTTCATTGCCCGGAAACGAGCCTCGGGAACCGGCGTATACGGTTCGAAAGGATTCGATTTTTCTTTTGTTAAGAAGGGCAATGAAAAAAATACCGAAACCTTTAGCAGTTTTTTCAGGAGATCAATATCACGGGTCACAAGTGGCGCCTTTGTGATTACTCCGACCGGAACCTGAAAATCGACGCAGACCTCGAGGCATTTGCGGGTCAGCTCGTAGCTTGCCTCAAGCGGTAGATATGGGTCCGTCGCAAACGAAAAATCAATGTGAGGCATCTTGTCGCGTGTCTTTTTGAGTTCCTGCCTTAAAAGCTGCGGCGCGTTCGGCTTGACGACTATCTTGGTCTCGAAATCGGTACCGGCTCCATAACCGAGGTATTCGTGGTACTGCCGAGCAAAACAGTATGTGCATCCATGAACGCAGCCGCGATAGCAGTTGACCGTATATCGCCAACCACCTTCCCAACCGGAGGCAAACGCCTTTGTGATCACCTTTTTGGTGGCCGTTTCCTCAAAAATCTCAAGCTTTGTGGGCGGCGGCTCACCAACGTATTCTGCGGAGTATTTATTGTAAGGATTTGGTGGGTTTGTAATTTGTCGCACACTTGCAACGATAATGCGTTAAAGAGAGCAAGTCAAGGCTTGTATTGCAGATCGCGGAGAACTCTCAGCGTCTCGGGCTTTAGATCACTCGTTGCATTAGCAGGTCCGTTTGCGGGTCAGAACCTAGCTGGAATACATGCCGTCCCACCTGTTGGAAGCCGTTTTTTTCGTAGAAGCGCTGTGCGCGCGGGTTGAATTCCCAAACCCCGAGCCACATCACATCGTGTCCATGGGTCCGACCAAATCCGAAACAGGCGTCCATCAGATTTTGGCCGACACCCTTGCCGAGGTACTCCTGATGTGAATAAAGGCGAGAAAGCTCGATCGGCCTGTCGGCCGTAATGCCCTCCTCGATGCTGCCAACTATAAGCTTTGCGTAACCCGCAGCCTTGCCTTCGAACTCGGCAATCAGAAACGTGGCATTTGGTTCGGCAAGCTCAACTGTGATCTGTTCGATGCTGAACGCCTGCCTCATATAGTGGGCTAGATCGTCAGGTGCGTTCTTCGGATGGTGAGCGAATGCATCCCAAAACGTGGTGTATGAAAGGTCGGTTAGGAGCCGGGTGTCGGCAGCGTTTACTTCGCGGATCGAAACGGAGTTCATTAATATAAAGTGTTAGGGCCTCAGGAGTGGCTCCATCCATGAACATCGAACGAAGGGGGGCTGAATCGAACTTTTAAGAAGTCAGCGACCTCGCCTGCGATCGAGTCTTGTAGTTCAAAAACATTTGACGAGCTGTTGTCGAAGATCCTGCCCCAAACTATCCGGCCATTTTCGACGTCGATCATTTCGACGGTGACCCTGATCCGATCGTCAGATCGCTGGACCGAGCCGGTCAATACTGCATTGACGTGCAGTTCCTTGCCCGCCGCCACTACATTTTGAAAGGCTGTATCGTTCGGCCCGGGCCGTACAACAAGGTCCTCAACACTGCCGAGCCGTGCCCGCAATGTGTCGCTTATGCCGGCACCGATCGGTTCATCGCCAGCTGCCGCGATTCTAAAGCCCAGGACGGCGAGACTCTGCGGATGGTCCGGGTACGCCACATTTCGCACGACCGGCCCAAATACGGGTAGGCACACCAACGCGATAAAGAGGAAGGCCCACGAGTAGCCAGTCAACCGCCCGTGCTCCAATGATTTTATCCAGCCAGAAATCGAAGACCATATACCCGCTTTCGAAACTGACAAGCTCGAATTCTCATAGTCGGTTTGGCCGACCCTTGCCACAAAACTATATCCGCGCCCGGGAACGGTTACGATAAGATCCTGCTGTCCGGCACCATCTCCCAAAAGTTTCCGCAAGTACGAGATCTGCTGGATCAGGTTGTTTTCCTCGACCACGGTATCGGGCCAGACCGCTGTCATCAGCTCATCTTTTGTAACTACTTCGCCAGAGCGGTCGAGCAATGTGACTAGAGTATCAAAGGCCTTTGCGGTGATCGCAATTGTCCTGCCATCTAGCTCCAATCGCCGCCGCCGAGGGCATACCCGATAGTCACCAAAGCCGAATACGACGGTTTGTGTTTGCTCGTTCATACTTAAGATCCCTCAATATTGCCGCAAAGCTGCTTTGAACCGCATTATACGCGAGCGCGCTGGCCTCAAACAATCAAAAAATCGCAGAGTATGATAGCCACACCACTCGATCTCACAAGATTTCATTTGATTTCACTCTGTCTAAGTACTTTGACCAGCTGCTTTTGTAAACCTGAGAGTCGCGGGACCGACTAATTACAATATGCAGATATTTCGAACAAAGCCGATAGAGGCGATACTAAGCGAAACTAAAGAGACCGGGGAACACTCACTGAAAAAGACGCTAGGCGTGAGGGCACTGACCCTGCTGGGAGTCGGGGCGATCATCGGCACCGGTATTTTCGTGCTGACTGGCCAGGCGGCCGGGAAACATGCCGGTCCGGCGGTCGTGATCTCGATGATCCTTGCTGGTATCGTGAGCGCACTCGCGGCCCTCTGTTATTCCGAATTTGCGTCGGCCGTTCCGATCTCGGGTTCGGCCTATGCCTACGGTTACGCAACGCTGGGCGAATTTGTGGCGTGGATAATCGGATGGGACCTGATCCTGGAATACGCGTTCGGCGCGGCGACGGTCGCAGTGGGTTGGTCGGGAAACGTGGTCAGCCTCCTCGCAAATTTTGGAATTAATTTTCCGATCGCACTTGCGGGCGCACCAGGAACAAAGTTTGTTAATTTGTCCGAAGCCGCCGTCAGCCAACTAACAAATATGCGCGTCGGTGAAACAGTCCTGCAACCGGCGGCGGGATACACGATGTTGACCGACGACCTTGTAAAAGGACTATCGCAAGCAGGCATCACCCTCCAAACGGAAACTGCGATCTTCAATCTACCCGCGATGCTGATCGCGATCGCAGTCACCGCTTTGCTGGTCAAAGGCATTCAGGAATCGGCGAATTTTAATTCGGTCGTCGTGATGGTTAAGATCGGTGTTGTCCTGCTATTTATGATCGCCGGGATCGGTTACGTTAATACGCATTTCCTCGGTATGGGCTGTCAGGCTGGCGTCGGTGACTGTCTGCGATTCGTACCGGCAAATACCGGAACATTTGGCGAATTCGGCTATAGCGGCATACTTACGGGTGCTTCGGTGATATTTTTTGCCTACATCGGGTTTGACGCAGTTTCGACCGCCGCTCAGGAAGCCAAAAATCCTCAAAGAGACATGCCACGAGCAATAATTGGATCTCTGGTGATCTGTACCGTCCTATACATTCTCGTGGCGGGAATCATGGTCGGCCTTGTTCCGTATACGCAGCTAAAGGAAGAGGCCGCACCGATCGCGGCTGCGATCACCGCCGCCTCGCGGCTCGCTCCGGACGGCTCGACGATCAGCTACTTACTTAAATCGTTCTCGATCATTATCAAGATCGGTGCGATCCTCGGGCTCAGCTCAACGATGGTGGTTCAGATCATGGGACAGCCACGAATATTCTATTCGATGGGCAAGGACGGGTTGCTTCCCGGCTGGGCCGCAAAGATCCATCCTAAATTTCGTACGCCATATGTTACGACCATCATCACCGGCGGAATCGTCGCCGTCATGGCTGCGCTCGTCCCGATCTCGATGCTTGGCGAACTTGTCAGCATCGGAACCCTGTTTGCCTTCGTCATCGTCTCGATCGGCATAGTCGTTCTCCGCCGAACGCAGCCGGATCTACCCCGACCATTCAAAGTGCCGTTCTCACCCGTCGTGCCCATAATATCGGCCGGGGCAAGTCTCTATTTGATGTACGGTTTGCCGTTCGATACCTGGGCAAGGTTGATCATTTGGATGGCGATCGGCCTGATTATCTATTTTGGATACAGCATGCGGCACAGCAAGCTTGGGAAAGGCATTGCTGCATCTAATTCAAACGCGGAATAGGAAATTTTCCATAATGAAAACCTTTCGAATTCGGAAATGAATCGGAGTCTGAACCAGGCTCATCGCTTTGAGACTCTCCATTTCAGATACGAAATACGGTTCCCGACAAGCCGGCACATCATTGAGCCAATCGGGTATTGCAAGACCAAGTTCGTCACACAAAGTTTCGATCACACTCGCCAACAACGCATCCTTACGTTCGTCATTCAATTTGAATGGCTCGGCGATAGCGGCTGGATCCTTGTGGCGACGAAAATCGTCAACGAAGTCCATCAGTGGTATTTTCCACCACTCAGGGTCATCTTCGAATTTTTGTTTCGTTTCGACTGCAGTAATCATTGCTGAAAAGCTTCCGGATAAAATATTCATCGGCAGTTCTGATTTGGTTTTTCGGATAGTATCAAATCAATCTAACCCGATGCATTCAATCGTCTATGTGTTTATCTTTGAATTTTTCAATGAAACCTTGGCAGGAGGTTTCCTCATCATTAACAGCCATTTTGAAAAGTCCGGTGTTAGTTTTTGCAGTAAACACGAAGAGCAAAAAGGCGACAATAACTGAGATTATTGCAATTTCAATGCCTACGTATGCCCCGAGAAAAAAAGACATAAGCGGAATAATCCCCATTAGGCCGAGTCCCCAAATGACCTCCACGATCTTATTAAGTCGCGTCATCTTTTCTACTCGGTTTCCAATCAATTTAATAAAGTTGTCGTCATGTATGAGAGGTGATCTCTTGGAGAGTCCGACCGAAAGTTGACCAGCACTACCAATCTCCTGAACTCTGGTTGTCGAGATATAAAAAACGGCAAATATAATGAACATGAATGCAAAAAACCCACCGGCCCACCAGGGTGAACCCAACCTAATAAGCAGTCCTGCGATTATCGTTCCCCAAAGCACCATCACGAGCACTACATCCAGCGATTTTCGAAGTGTCTCGATTACGAACATTCGAGAAAGACGGTACAATGGGAAGTCGCCTACAAGTAATTCGCCACCGAAGATCTCCCTTGACCACTTTAGCGGTTCTTCTCTAATTGCAAACCTTGTTTCGATCAACCGCTCTTCATCGCCAACATTGGTTTGCACCAGGGTTTCAGTATTCACATTCTCTGTGACGAAATTTCCACCCGCATGCTGCCATATCCGTTCGCTCACGCGTTTAGCCAAAGCTTTCTTTCCGTGTTCTCGTAAGTAGGCCATATCCTCTGCCATGATGTCCTTGTTAATACTATGCAAAGCGCTCGGGTTAGGTTCTGACAATTCAATTGGATTAACAGCCTCCTGAGCATTAATCTCTCGGAATACACCGAGCATTTTGCCACATATAGGACAAATGTCGAACTTCTCCGCGAACCCTTCATCACAAGAGTCGCAATACTTAATTATCTTGCCCATTGTTTGAATTTGCCCTTTAATTCCCTCAGCTTCAGGCTGTTGATTTCTTTCTTCTCTTTCTGAAATCAGATTATCCGCATACTGATGATCTAACTTCGCCAAATCGAAGTTGCCCATTTCTCGATAGGCTTTTGCTCGTAACATATATGTGTTGGGATCTGGCCGCAGAGCGATCGCTTCAGTAAAACATTCTACTGAACGTGAAAAATCTTGCCTAACAACATAGCAAATGCCTAAGTTGTTCAACAGGGAAGCCTCCTCCATTCCCATTTGCAAAGCGGTTTCGTAATCCTTGATCGCCTTCTCTATGTCACCTTTCGAAAAATACGATTCGCCTCGAGCAGCTGGCAGAATGGGGCTGAACGGGAACTTCTCAATCCCCTCATTTGCACAGTCTATTGCGTAATCGTATCTTTCCCCATTGTGAAAAGTTTCGATGCGCTTGAAATAGTAAAGTTCATTTTTGATTCGCCTCGGGTTTACCATTCCCCGCTCTTTGATTTTCCGGTCAACCTCCGCGGCGACATCTGGATAATGTCTTGCAAGGTTCGAAAGAGTTTCTTTCCAAGTCCAACCTTTTTCGTCCCAGTGTTCCTCGGACGTGATATCGTCGATTACCTCAATTAAGCCGTCTGGACTGTTAATATTCCCCTGGTAGGTAACTATCTCGCCGACCGCATTTCTGTAGTGATCCGAATGCGAAAAGTCGCTTTCGATCGAAGCTTCGACGACGAATCCTTCTTTTGGGGCGTGGAAAATCGATATCCTGTCCGTAAATTCGTCAAGCATTCCCTGAGAGGTTTTCTCAAACAGTATGATCCGTTTCATCAGCCGCCGTTTATAGCTGAAGAAATCTCCGACGAGTTGTTGTAATTTCTTTGATTCTTGCCCCAACCTCGCCATTAATTCATCACCGTCTCCGACCGTTTCAAGCGCGTGAAATAGGACAAAAGGGCAATCAACAACCTGATCATGTGACAATCTCTCAGGCGCAACTTTGGATTCAGGATCGGAGTAAAACATCCAAACGGTTCCGTCGAATTCAACTATGGATTGCCCCAAATGGTTGGTAAATAGAATCGTTTCCATTACTTTTGCCTCCGAATATTCGCTTTGGGATACCAAAATAATACGCTGCCGTGATGGGAACACTACGCAAGATACTAAAACTCTCCCAACCCTTTCGGCATTTTCGCCGTGGGAACCCAAAATACTCCAGCTCTTCACCACACGTCGAACAGAAAAACACCTTGAAAAGCACAATCCGTTTCAACTACGGTCGAAACTCTTTTATACATTTGTCCATGTATTCTTTCCTGCATCTCAAACATTCATCACATACCAAAAATCGAATAAGATATGATCCGCATACCTCTTCGTCGACTTTCGAAACCATCACTTCAAAGTTCGGAAATAAATCCTTTTCCACTTCCTTCGCCTTTTTTTTTGCGTAGAGGGAATCCGCCGAATAGGTGACTAACTGCACAACGCGCTTCTCCTCAACGGCTCGCAAAACCAAGGAATGAATTTCACACCTCCCTGGCTTTGTAAATCGATCATCTATCGGAGCCATACCCTCTGCCCTGCGGTCATCCATTTCTGACAGTTCGTGCCTTCCCAATTCTTCACTGTTTTTCCTTAGAAACGGGAGCATTCTTTCCACGACCCTGTTTTGAAGCGCTTCCTTGCCATGCTCCTTAAGGTACGTAATGTCGTCAGCTACATTGTTCCAATTGATTCGATCCATAACATCGGGAAGGTCCTGATCAGCCAGATTTCTCGGCAATATTGCACAATCGTGTGGTTCAAATCCGGCGATTCTGGCCCAGAGACCGTATTCGTTTCTGCACTCTTCGCAAGACGCGAACCTAAAGAAAACTTTCTCATTCTTTGTAAAGCGACCGTTTGGTAAGAGCGTTTCAACATTTGGGAATGATTTGCCTATCGCTTGACGGAACCCACGAGTTCCATGCCATTGCTCCACTGGAGCATAGCCGTACGAATAAGGCATTGCCCCGAATTCCAAGACCAGTTTGTGGACTTGGCAGATTTGATCCTTTTCCGAAGGCCCTTTTAAAATCCCAAATGTCTTAATCGTTGAACGATAAAAGCCTTCCGCCATATCGGAACGGCCTCTTCGGGAGAGGAAGTTCAGTATTAGAGCAAATATCGAAAGAAGTTGGCCGAAATTGAACCCCTTATTGGTAATCAAAAACTCATTAACCGAAGGAGCAAAAATTTGAAATATAAACCCGAGGATAAAAAATGAGGCAGTCCACAACAATGGCGCAACTAACTGTCTTACAACGCCCATGAATCTAAGCCTGCCTGTCAAATACCAATACAGGCCTTTTGGAAAGCCGTATATTAGAGGCAGGAGCATCTGGGCGTAGACAAAAAGCCCAAACACAAAACCGACTATCAAATAAATAATGAAAGTCAACATTGCATCTTATCTTTCGAATTCACCAATTTACTTTCCGCTCATTATCAACTTAGCGATCGTCTGCAGCTGCATATTTGACGTTCCCTCATAGATAGAGCCGATCTTGGAGTCTCTCCAGAATTTTTCGACGGGATAATCCTTTACGTAGCCGTACCCGCCGTAGAGTTCTATGGCTTTGCTGGATACTGCTTCGGCGACGCGGGATGAGTAGAGTTTTGCGATCGCGGCTTCCTTGAGAAATGGCTGGCCGGCGTCTTTGCGACGGGCGGCGTTGTAGACGAGGAGGCGGGCGGCCTCGATCTCGACGGCCATTTCGGCAAGCTGGAATTGTATCGCTTGAAAATTTGAAATGGACTGTCCAAACTGCTCGCGCTCCTGGGTGTACTTGAGGGCCGCCTCAAAAGCTCCCTGTGCGATGCCAACCATCTGAGCTCCGATTCCGATACGGCCTTCGTTGAGCGTTTCGATCGAAACTTTGTACCCCTTGCCGACCTCGCCGAGGACATTTTCCTTTGGCACTTTACATCCGTCAAAGATCAGTTCCGTGGTCGACGACGCTCGAATACCGAGCTTGTCTTCTTTCTTGCCGATCGAAAACCCTTCAAAACCCTTTTCAACGATGAACGCCGTGATGCCCTTATAACCAGCCTGGGGATCAAGCGTCGCAAATACAAGAAAGATCTCGGCCTCGTTGCCATTGGTTATCCAGAGTTTCTGGCCATTGAGTTCCCAATGATCACCTTTATCAGCCGCTTTTGTTTTCAGTGCAAATGCGTCAGATCCAGAACTCGCCTCGCTCAGAGCGTAAGCGCCGACCCGATCAATAGCCATCTGTGTCAAATACTTTTTCTTCAGCTCGTCATTGCCCCATTTCATAAAGGCGTTGGTAACGAGCGTGTTATGAACATCGACAAACACGGACACAGACGCATCGACACGGGCAAGTTCCTCGATCGCCAGGACAGCGTTAAAAATGGAGGAGCCCGCGCCGCCGTATTCCTCGGGCGACTCGATCGCCATCAGGCCGAGTTCGAAACACTGTTTGATCAGGTCAGGGTCAAGTTTTGATGCGTGTTCCATGGCCTCGACGCGGGGACGGACCTCGCCCTCGGCAAATTCGCGAACGGAGGAGCGAAAAAGCTCTTCGTCCTCGGAAAGTATGGTTAATCCGGCGTTTGAAAGTGCGGTTCCGGCTGCGGTGCTCATATTGATTTCCTAAATGCTGTTTTGTTATTTGAAGTTAGATAAAATACCATTTTAATCAAGCCGCGAGGCAAAGGCAAAGCAGTGGATTCCGAACCGCGACACGAAATTCCCTTAACAAATCTCACGCCAAAATCGTCGAAAAATCTCAACCGCCTAAAGATCACCGCAATTGTGTTCACGCTCGGCGGCGTGTTCCTTTTCGCCTATTACCTTTACTCGGTTGGCTTCGACGAATTGATCGGCGGGATCACGAGATTTGGGCTCGCGGGTTTTGCCGTAATTCTGGCGATCTACTTTCTGCGGATGGCGGTCAGGGCATACGCCTGGAGTTTATCGGTTTATGAGCCATACTACCTGAAGTTTCGCGATACGTTGCCGGCGGTCGTGATCGGCGAGGCGATGAGCAGTATGATCCCGCTCGGGATACTGATCAGCGGCACGTCAAAAGCAGTCGCCGTCCGGAATCGGGTTCCAATGGTTGTCGGACTATCGTCGGTGGCGACGGAAAATCTCTTTTACAGCGTCGTCACGAGCATTTTTTTGATAGCCGGTGGATTTACGTTTGTTCGGAGTTATCCGCTTGACGATTACTGGGTGTTTACGATCGATATTCTAGTAGTCGGGACACTCGCACTTCTGGTTTTTTTGATCCTGATGGTACTCAGGCAGTGGCATTTTGCGAGCGAAGCTTGCGAATCGCTGTACAAACGAGGCTACGCCCGCGGAATCCTCGAAAATGGGCGGCTGGACGTCCGTCTGTTCGAGAACATGATCTTTGGGTTTTACCGGCGATATCCAAGGAGATTTCTCCCGATCTGCCTGTGTGAGACCGCGTATCATGTTCTCGGGGTCGTAGAGGTCTGGTATATTCTCAGCCGTTTGAGCGACGCGTTTCCCAGTTTACTGACATCGTTCCTGCTCGAATCGGTGAGCCGCATGATATCGATCCTATTCAAGCTGATTCCATTCGTTGTCGGCGTCGATGAGGCAGGTGCCCAGTTTGTCGGCGACGCAGTGGCACTGGCGGCCGGGGTCGGTGTCACGATGGCGATCATTAGGAAAGGGCGAATAATATTTTGGACGTTGATCGGGCTCTTGATAATCGCCAAGCGTGGGCTCTCGTTTCGTGAGCTTTCGGGCCCGTCTACAAAGCAATCATAGAAATTTCTTCATGCTATAATTCCGACGTAATCGCATGGAAAATGATCGAAGCAGCCTATTCCTGATAATCGGTGCCGGCCCTTGCGGCCTGTCCCACGCCAAAGCATTCAAAGATGCGGGCATCAGGTACGAGCAGGTCGAGGCGGATACGGAAGTGGGCGGCAACTGGTATCACGGGACATATCGAACCGCTCACATCATTTCATCTCGACGGACGACAGAGTTTACTGACTTTCCGATGCCGGCGGACTATCCAGATTTTCCGAGCCAGCGGCAGATGGGCGACTATTACAAGCTCTACGCCGATACCTTCGATCTGAGGCCGCATATCGAATTTGAAACCAAGGTTACGGCGATCCAGCCGCGTTCGGACGAGCTTTGGGTTGTCGAACTCGCAAGTGGCGATCAGCGCGTCTACAAGGGTGTCCTTGTCTGCAATGGTCACCATTGGCACAAACGGTTTCCGACTTACCAGGGCGAATTTACAGGCGAGTATATTCATTCAAAAGACTTTAAGGACCCGGAGCAGCTTGCCGGAAAACGCGTGCTCGTCATTGGCGGCGGAAACTCGGCTTGTGATGTGGTTTCGGAGGCAGCCCGCGTTTCGGAATGTGCCCATCTCAGCCTCAGGCGCGGTTATTGGATGACGCCGAAGACCGTGTTTGGCAAGCCGTCGATCGAATCGCCGTTGATGCATCTGCCGATATCGATCCAGCGTTTTCTTCTGCGCGGCTTGCTCCGTGTTGTCGTCGGTAAATATTCCGACTACGGATTGCCGAAGCCAGACCATAAAATATTCGAAAAGCATCCGACTATCAGCACCGAGATCTTTCACTACCTCAAACACGGACGCATCAAACCGCGGCCGGACATCGAGCGATTTGACGGAGATACTGTCTATTTTAAGGACGGAACAAGTGACGAGTACGACATGATCGTCGCGGCCACCGGATTTTATCTGAGTTTTCCATTCTTGCCGGATGGAATGGTCCCGATGATAAACGAGCAGCTTGCGGCCCTGTACGCCGGATGCGCCCTGCCTGACTACAAGAACCTTTACATCATCGGCACGCAGCAGGTTCGTTACGGGATCGGGCCGCTGTTGACGCCGGGTTCGCAGCTTGTCGCGAAAATGATCCAGCTACAGGACGAAATGGAACTTCCGATCGGCCTCGTATTAAAAGAGTCGGGCTACAAACTGCCCGACACGCATCTCGTCGATCCGATCGGGGCACTCAGGCGAATGCGTTTGGCGAAATATACGATGCCGTCGCTGCTCCGAAAAGAAAGGCGTTTGCGTAAGAAACTAAAGCCCCAGCCCAGCGTAGAATTACGGATCACCTCGGACCCTGACATGCAGGTCTACTAACGATATGAAAAACATTCGCATTCTATTTTTGCTGCTCTTTGTCTTTCCGCTTTTTGTCAGTGCTCAGTCGCTTGACGACAAACTCAAAGAGATCGACGCCTACGCCAATACGGTGATGGACACATGGCACGGCCCGGGAATGGCTATTGCCATCGTTAAGGATGGAAAGGTTGTTTTGGCGAAAGGATATGGGGTTCGCGAACTGGGTAAGCCGGACAAGGTAGATGAAAATACACTGTTCGCGATCGCCTCAAACACCAAGGCCTTTACGACCGCGAGCCTCGCGATCCTGGTCGATGAGGGCAAGCTAAATTGGAACGACAAGGTATCGAAATACCTGCCCGAATTCCAGATGTACGATCCGTGGGTGACGAACGAACTCACGATCCGCGACATTGTCAGCCACCGCTCGGGTCTCGACACCTTTAGCGGCGATCTGTTGTGGTATGACACGACGTATTCGACTGACGAGATACTGAGGCGAGTTCGTTATCTCAAGCCGGTTTCGAGTTTTCGCACCCGCTATGGCTATCAGAATCTAATGTTTATCGCCGCCGGTCGCGTCGTCGAAAAAGCCTCTGGAATGAAATGGGCAGATTTTGTTCGCTCGCGAATTCTCACGCCGTTGGGGATGAACCGTACGACGACAAGCGTCCGGGATATGAAGGACAATTTTGCAATGCCGCACAACGAATCTGGCGGCACGATGCGGGCCCTGCCGCCGGGATATTTGGACGATGCGATCGGCGCGGTGCGGCTAAATTCGACCGTCGCGGACCTTTCGAAATGGATACGTTTGCAACTTGGTCGCGGGACGTTCGAAGGTAAGAAGATCTTCAGCGAAGCCCAAAGCTGGCAGATGTGGCAGCCAAATACGCTGCAGCCCATCTCCGAAGCAGCGTCAAAAAATAACCCGACGCGGCATTTCAACGCGTACGCGATGGGCTGGGGCACCTACGACTATTACGGCCGCAAGATCGTCAATCACAGCGGCGGCCTCGACGGCATGCTCTCGTACACGGTGCTCATCCCGGAGGAAAACGTAGGTTTTGTCGTCCTGACCAATAACGAGTCGCCGACGTTTCAGATCATGATGGCGAAAATAAGGGACATGTTCGTCGACGCCCCAAAACGTGACTGGAACGAAGAAGCCAAAGCCCAGATCGCGGCGGGTAAAGCTGCCGACGCTGACGAGGCAAAGAAAGTCGACGCCGCACACGTCCCGAACACCAAACCATCGCTCGCGACCTCAGCCTACGCCGGAACCTACACTAGCCAAATGTACGGCGATGTGACCGTTGCCGAGGAAAACGGCAAGCTCGTGCTAAGGCTCGGTCCGGCACCAAACTTTGTCGCGGATCTCGATCATTGGCACTATGACACGTTCCAGATACATTGGCGGCAGTCGGTCCACTACAATTTTCCGCGCGGATTCGTGACGTTCACCATCGACAAAAACGCGAAGACCGATATGCTCAAGATCGACCAGCCGAATAACGATTTTTGGTTCTATGAACTGGAGTTGAAGCGTACGAAATAGATGGAGCATGTCGGTAGCCCGCACGTAAGTAAGGGCTTCGTTTCAGCAGAGAGCCCTTACTTACGTGCGGGCTACTGACATAAGACTCGACAAATTCGCCCCTAATGTGTCAGAATTCCTTTTCTATTAATACTTTATTAGATAATAGCGTTTTAAGGAGACCAGTAATATAGATGTCAGAAGAAGCAGTTCAGGTGGCTGAGGAGTCGGTAGAACCGTCCGCAGCGACGGAAGAGAAAACAGAAGTGGTGGCGGCCGCACCCGAGACACCGGCTGAGCCGGAAGACGTTTCCTATCAGGCAGTTGAGAAGGAAGGAACGGTGACCGCGATTTGGGAAATGCAGGGACAAAAACATCTCCGCACCATCGACCCGCGTTCGCACGAGGGCAAACAAATCCTCGCACTCTTCGAAACCGCCGCTTAAGAATTCTTAACCACGAAATTACACGAAGAAACACGAAATATGTTTGTGCGGCTTCGTGTTTTTTAGCGCGTCCACGGCAGCACGGTTTTAATGGGATGATCGATGTCCGGGAGTTTTCTTGATTCGAATTCGGCAACCTGTGCAACTCCCAGTCCTGCCGAGGTCAAAAAGATCGCGTCGGCTGATCGGATAGCGTCGATCTCCACCTCAACCTCGTTGCAATCAAGATTTTCAAGCACGAATTCACGAGTCGTTCCAGCCAGGCACCCGGTCGACAGGCTTGGCGTGTAGAGAACATCATCCTTTAGCCAAAACAAGTTGGCCATTGACACCGAAGTAACTTTTCCATTTTCATTGAGCCTAACGGCCTCATCAAAACCACGATTCTTTGCTTCGTTAAGGGTAAGTATGTTTTCAAGATAATTGCACGATTTCACACCTGCGAGCGGCGACCGCGAGTTTACCGGATGCGACGAGACCGTTAGCTTGAAATTCTTCGGTACCGATCGACGTTCGCCGACTATAATATTTAGTCTTATCTTTCGGCCCGGTCTGGTGTCTGTTGACCAGACTTCGCTCGGTCGCTCGTCGAAAAAAGTGATTCTTGCCCGGCCTTCGACAAGCTTTGTCTTTGAAAACAGTGAGTCGACAGCTTGTCTTGTGCCTTGGTTTGAATGGTTTGTTAGGTCGATATCGACCGCGGCAGCATTTTCAGTCAATCGCCGCCAGTGCTTTTCCCAAAGAAATGGTTCGCCACCTCGGAACGCAACGGTCGTGAAAACACCGCTACCGTAGAGTTCAGCATTCGATGAGGGCATTTAGGCCTCTAGACGCACACCGTCGGTATTTTTCGAAGCGATTCGTCCTTTTTTGTCGTTACAAAACTCAGTTACGAGTTCGGTAAACAGCTCGCTCTTCTCTTCCTGGGGAACGTGGCCGCAGTCTTTGAGGACGACGAAACGTGAATTGAGGATCTCTTCGTGGAGTTTGTAGCCATGCTTGATGGGTATGACGGTGTCCTCTTCGCCCCAGATGATTAGGGTTGGTTGGTTGATGAGGTGCGCGTCCTGTTGGAGCCAGTCTGCGTGCCAGTTTCGGGACGCGGCAAGTACCGAATGATGGCCGTCAGCCGCGGCGAGCGGCCTCACGATCGATTCGATACGGTCCCTTGTGATCAAATGGTGATTGGCTTTGGCAAGAGTGCCGTACATCCGAATCTTCATAAACGATTTTGAATCGCATAGAAAAGGCGTAATGACCTCGCCGACGCCGGGAAGGGCGGCGAGCTTTAGGATCGGGTGATCTTTCGGTTCATCGTTGCAGACTGAGTCGACGAGGACTAGCTTTTCGACTCGTTCCGGATAGTCGAGAGTCAGGTTCAACGCGACCGCCCCACCGTACGAACTGCCGCAAATGTTCGCCCGTCCTACGCCAAGGAGATCCATAAACCGTGAGATCATTCGTGCCTGGGACTGGATGGAATAGTCGAACCACGACGGTTTTTCCGAATAGCCAAACCCGAGCAGATCAACAGCCAGCACGCGGAAACCAGCATCCGCGAGCATCGGGGCCGCCGTTTTCCAAACGTACACCGACGCCGTATATCCATGGATCAGTACGATCGGCGGCTTCGATGCATCGCCAAATTCCTGGTAATGCACCCGCGCGCCATCGACATTTACAAAATGCGAGTGCTCCGAATGCACCACGCGATCCGCAACATCGTCAAAATTTACGGTCGCAGGCCGCGTCAAAAGTTTGACGGCGACAGCCGCCCCGATCGCTCCACCGACTGCCAATGCTACGTTTCTTTTTTTCATAAAAAGCAGATCTCTCGGCTAATTTTATACCAAAACCACCTTCGGGCGAATCGATTTTTCCGATTCCTCGTAAAAGCCGACCGCGATCAGGTTCAGGCTTTCGTCAAACATTCCTATAGGCTCGCCGTCCGCGAATTCAGATTCACCAATTCGGGTCGACATGCCGTTTTTTGTCTTATCGACACGGTCAACCGTTAGAGTGAATGACGCCAGATGATCGACAGCTTCCTCCATCCTTATCAACATTGAAGCCGGGTCATCTAACTCGCCCAGAGCCTCGAGCGTAATGGCACGCGAGAGACCAACTCGCCCGGCTCGCGTCCGCCGCAATTCCGCCAGATGTGCACCGACGCCAATTTTACGGCCGATGTCCTCGGCAAGTGTCCGAATATAGGTGCCCGCGGAACAAGATACCGTGAGTCCCAGGTCCCAGGTTCCCAACTCCAGGCCTGTGGTTGCCGACTCAGCAATGACCTTCAACTTATGAATGGTCACTTTCACCGCTTTTCGTTCGACGTCGATTCCCTTTCGGGCAGATTCGTAAAGCTTTTTTCCCTCGATCTTTTTAGCCGAATACATAGGCGGCACCTGCTCGATCTCGCCGCGAAAGAAAGGGAGGACGGCTTCGACACCTCCGATCGGCACTGACTTGGGGCTTGGGACTTGGGACTACCCGTCCGATCTCCGGTGTCGGTCTCAAATCCGAATCTGACGAGAGCTTCGTACTCTTTTTCATCCTTGTCGAGAAACTGAGCGAGGCGTGTCGCCTGGCCGACGAGTATGACCATCACGCCGGTTGCAAACGGGTCGAGCGTTCCGGTGTGGCCGACGCGTTTCGTCTTTAAGATGCGGCGGACACGCGAAACAACGTCGTGCGATGTGATACCGGCGGGTTTGTCGATAATGAGAATTCCATTCACAATTCAATACTAAAGGATGCGCGGGGCCTGCGCATAAGCAAGGGCGTAACTTTGAAGATGAGCGTATCGCCCTTGCCTACTCGCGGGCTTGTGCAACAGAATGCAATTAATGTGGCGGCGAGGCAGTTATAGCACAGAGGAACGCGTTCGGGTCGTAAAGGACGCTGAGCGTTCGCGCGAGCGGACGATGAACCGAGCCGTTAAGCTGCTTGCGGCAAAACCGAGGTCTATTGGCGAACTGCGCGAGCGTCTACTGGAAAAGCTGTGGACCGATGAGGAGATCGTCGAAAGCGTCATCGAAAAGCTCAAAGAGTATAAGTATCTCGACGACGAGCAATACGCCCGCAACCTCGCCATGTCAAAATTGCGGCAGAAACCGCAAGGCAAACGGCGGCTTCAGCAATCGATGTCGCAGAAAAAGCTCGACAAAGAGACGGTTGAGTCGGCAATATCCGAAGCATTCGAAAAACTGCCTGAGGACGAGTTGATCGACGCAACGATCGGCAAACGGCTGCGCGTAAAAGGTAAACCTGAAACTCGCGAGGATACCAAGAAGTTTTATGATCATCTGCTGCGCCAGGGCTTCGGATTTGACCTGATCCGCGCGAAGATGGCGGCGGTCGCGGGCGGCAGATTTGGCGATGACGGTCATGACGAGTAGCTCGCCCCGGCTTGAAGGATTTTCGAACCTGGTTTAGATTCGTTCGTATATTGTTTTATGCGAATAAATTAGATCTTTCGAGGTCGCTTTGGATATGCGTTTCAAGTAAATGCTTGTTCTGTTTGGAGTCTTAGCCGTGGCGTCGGCAGCTTTGCTGCTGTTTCGCTACTTCCGTTGGCAAAACATGGGCAATGAATCGCCGCGATCACTCCCGGACGATCCGCCGTCGAATGCCAGGCCGCTGTTTGCTCCAACCGACTCTGAGCTTCGACTTGAGACGGAGGCCAAGGCGGCACGCAGGATTGCCCGCCGTGAATACAAGGCCCGCGCTAAGGAGCGAGTCAAGGTCGACGAAGCTCTGGTGAATTGGCGGTCGGCGCCCGCTGGAACACATGCAGCGGAACTGTTAAGAGTAACTGCCGAACACGGCCTCGATGGTGATTTTTCACGGGCTGCGACGGAGGTCGTCAAAGTTTTTCGCACAACCGGAATTGCCGGGCTTTCGGCACCGGATCTGGCTGCCCTTTTGGACAGCCACTACAGGCTTCTTCCGCCATCGGAAAGAAGTTCGGGCGAGCTTTTCTGGCTAAAAGAGGAAATAGCCAGGCTCGCGGCTCGTAGCTAAAAAATGGTATTAACGGCTTTTTAGGCCCAGATATTCCTAAGGAAACAATCATGCAAGCACCTTACCCGTTGATCGTCCTTATCGTAGTCATTGTAGTTGCGTTACTTTTGCTCTGGTACATTGTGACCCGATTTCTGGTCAATATCGGTGCTAAAGAAGTCGGCATCAAGGAGCGTCGTTACTTCGGACGCCGAATGCCGCAGGGCCGTGTTGTAGCAACCGACGGCGAGGTCGGTTTGCAGGCCGACATCCTAAAGCCCGGTTTGCACTTCGTTATGTACCCTGTCGAACGTGTCGTGCAAAAGGTCCCGCTTGTGGAGATCGGTGCCGACGAGCTTGGCGTGATCGACGCGATCGACGGCGAGCCGATGCCGATGGGCTGCATATTTGCTCCGGACCGGGCGCAGAACGCACATAACAATTTTCAGGACCCGATCGCCTTCATTAAGCAGGGCGGTATCAAGGGCATCCAACTTCGGACGCTGCCGCCGGGCAAATGGGCCATCCACCCGTATCTGTTTCGCGTTTCGGTCGCCCAAACCACCGTCATTCCGCCGGGAAAAATTGGCATCATAACGTCCGCCGATGGTGCACCGCTCGATCAGGGACGGCTGCACGGAAAAGCGATCGAAAACCACAAGAATTTTCAGGACGCCGAAGCGTTTCTTTACAATGGCGGCCAGAAAGGGCCGCAGGTCGAGATACTGACGCCGGGAACCTATCGTATTCACACGATGTCCACTTCGACCGAAGACGGCAGTACGCAGGCCGGGCTTTTTGACGTGCGGTTTTTCGATGCAACGATGATCTCCGAAAATCAGATCGGTCTCGTCGAGGCTCTCGACGGCGCACCGCTTGACCCGCGGGATTATGTCGCGACGCCGATCGCCGGACACGACAATTTTCAGGACTCGAATACCTTTATCACCGCGGGCGGACAGCGCGGCCCGCAGAAAGACATTCTCCTGCCCGGTACCTACTACATAAATCCGCTGCTGTTCAAAGTGATCCTCGAATCGGCTAAGGAAGTTAAGCCCGGCGAAGTCGCCGTTATCGTCTCGAATACGGGCAAGGACCCGTCCGAAGAGATCAGGCAGGCCATGGCCCGAAAGATCCGCGAACGGCTCGAAGTGGAAGAAAAGCAGCAGATGGAGATCGCCGCCCAAAAACTTGAGCGCGTAGACGGCGACAAGGCCTCGCTTGAGGATATCAAGGCCGAACTGCTCTCCGGCGATCCCGCGGACAAACGGCTCGACAGCGGTGCTCACGAGGCGTATGTCGTTCCCGAGGGCTATCGCGGTATCCAGGAATCGGTTGTCGGGCCCGGACGATATTATGTCAACACATTGGCGGTTTCGCCCATCATCATCCCGACGACGAACCAGACGGTCGAGTGGACGGCCGGTGAATTGGCGAATACTTTCGACCCGTTTGAGGTCATTTCAAAAGACGGCTTTACGATGCAATTAGAGGTTCGTGTTGTATTTCGGGTAAAGCCCGAGGACGCACCCTTCATGGTCGCCAAGATCGGCGATGTGAGCCGCCTGGTTCAGAACGTGATGCATCCACTGATCGATTCGATCTTTAGGAATCAGGCGTCCGAAAGTTCGGCGATGGCGTATCTGCAAAACCGTCACGAGGAACAGGAGCGGGCCGAGGCCCGCGTCCGCATGCACCTGCTGAAATACCACGTTGACGTCGTCAACGTGCTCATCTGCCACATCCGCCTGCCTGAGGAGCTGATGAAAACTCAGACTGAAAAGATCCTTGCCGAGCAGAAGCAAGGTATGTTCAACGCCCAGCGAGAAGCCGAGATCAAGCGTATCGAGCTCGAAAAAACCAGCTCGCAGGCCGACAACCAACGCAGCCTGATGGAAGCAACCGTCGGTGTCGATATCGCCGGCAAGCGTTCCGAGCAGCGTAAGAAAGAGGCCGAGGGCGAAGCCTATTACATCAGCGAAACCGGTAAAGCCGAGGCCGAAAAAATGCGTCTCATCGGCGAAGCCCAGGGCGTCGCTTACAACGAACAGGTCAAGGCCCTGGGCGGTGCCAACATCGCCATGATCGAAACCCTAAAGGTAATCGGAGAAAAGAACGTCCGCATCACGCCCGACATCCTGGCCTCCGGCGGCGGAAGTGGCGACGGCGGCGGCGGAATCGGCCAACTGCTATTGCTCAACCTTTTCAAAGACCAAATGAAAAACGGCAAGCCCCCGGAAAAAGAGCCGGACGACGGGTCGCCGAAGTAACCGACCACGATAAAAGAGAGGCCGTCTGATAACTCAATTATCGGGCGGCCTTTTCCATATTGCGGATAAATTCCCGTTCCGCTGAACTCGTTGGGGGCCCGGATTTTGAACTTACGAATTACTGCCGCCGAATTTTTTTTGAATCCGTTTATCTACCCTTAGCGAAAACCTCATCAAAGGGAAAGAAAAACCTTTTCATTAAAAACAAGAACAGGGGAGTATTAAAATGAAATCATTTGTTGGATTAGTAATGTTGGCACTTGGGGTTGGATTTGGGACGATGAGCGTTTCTGCTCAGATGATGGGTATGTCGGGTGATGGTAACCCGAATGTCGGTGGAGCCGCGATGTATAAGGCTAAGAACATCGTCGAGAACGCGGTCAATTCGAAGGACCACACGACGCTCGTCGCGGCCGTTAAGGCGGCCGGATTGGTCGATACGCTCGCAAGTGCAGGGCCGTTCACGGTGTTTGCTCCGACAAACAGTGCGTTCGACAAGCTGCCGGCTGGAACGGTTGGCACGTTGGTCAAGCCGGAAAACAAGGCACTTCTTACCAAGATCCTGACGTATCATGTGGTAGCGGGAAATATGGACTCAAAGGCGATCGCAAAGGCCATTAAGAAAGGCAACGGCAAAGCGGAACTTACAACAGTCTCAGGCGGCAAGCTGTGGGCTTCGATGGACGGCAAGATGTTGGTCCTAACCGATGAAAAAGGCGGCAAATCAATGGTTACGATCGCCGACGTTCGGCAGTCAAACGGCGTCATTCACGTCGTCGATACCGTTCTTATGCCTAACTAGGCATTAAAATTTCGCCGGGTGATCGAAGGCAACGATATCAAGGGTTCAAAAAGTTTGGCATTACCGGGGGGCCGGTCAAACCTTGAGAACAGGGAAAGTCCTTCGATCACCCGGCGAAACCGCTTTTAATAACCGCCTTCGAGGATGATCGGGCATCACACAATTATCAAAACGTAGTAATATTTATTCATCCGGCATCTTATTAAGCAAGGGCGTGAAAAACAGGGCCGTGAACGGCCAAAATGGGAATAATATGAGACATAAGTTCATGATAACGATCTTTGCAGTGATCGCCGCGACAACGGTACTGTCATGTTTTTATAAGGGCAACCAAACAGCGGCAAATGCTGCGACGCCAGCGATTGCAGCCGAGCCCGACGCGACGCCCGGCACCAAGTCGGCTAAAAGCGGTTCTGAATTGGCCGATGGTGAATTTGACGGCAAGGAAATAACCAAAACCGATGCCGAATGGAAGGCTGAACTGCCGAACGCCAGTTTTGTCGTTTTGAGAAAGGAGGGCACCGAAGCACCGTATTCAGGAGCTCTTACGACCAACCACAAACACGGAACTTATTATTGTGCGGCGTGCGGTTTGGCGATCTTCAGCTCAGAAGCCAAGTTTGAATCGGGCACGGGATGGCCAAGTTTTTTCCAGCCGATATTTAAGAAGAACGTGCTCGAAAAAGAAGACCGCAGTCTCGGCGAAGTGCGAACTGAGGTCGAATGTCCACGCTGCCACTCGCACCTCGGACACGTTTTCGACGATGGACCTCAGCCAACCGGATTGCGATACTGCATGAACTCGGTCGCAATGAAATTTAAGGCCAAATGAGAACTTCTTTTGTCCTTACTGTCGAATTGCGAGGCCGCCTTTCTGGGTGGCCTCAATTATTAATACGACGAGAAGAGGATTTAATCCGGCGGCGACAATTCCGCTAGTCTACGGATCCCCCGGCGAATCTCCGTATTGCTGACCCCCGTATAACCGAGCAGCAGGCCTTCGGGTGGTTGGGCGTTCATGCAATAAAACGAAAGGGGTGGGACGTAAACTCCGATCTTTGCGGCCTCGATGGAGATCGCTTCAGCATTTAGATCGCCTTTCAACCAGGCGATAACGTGCATCCCGGCGTTGTCATATTTAGCCTCGACAAAGTCGTTGAGATGTTCGTCGATAGCAGAGATCAGGACTTTCTGACGTTCCGCGTATAGAACGCGCATTTTACGGATATGGCGTCCAAAGTGTCCTTCGTTTATGAAATCAGTCAGGACCAACTGCTCGATCAGCGACGTGTGGTAAGACATAAACGAGAGAGTGCGTTCGAAGACGTCTATCAGATCCGTCGGCACTACCAAATATCCCAATCTCAGCGATGGAAACAGAACTTTGCTGAAGGTTCCCACATAGATAACACGCCCGCTGTTGTCGAGCCCGTGAAGAGCCTCTGACGGGCGGCCTCGATAACGGAATTCGCTGTCGTAATCGTCTTCGATGATCCAGGCAGAGTTTTGATTTGCCCACTCCAACAGTTCGAGCCGTCGTGAAAGGCTCATCACTACTCCAAGAGGAAATTGATGTGAAGGTGTCACGTAAGCCAGCTTTGCTGCGGGTGAAAGTTCGCTTCCGCGCGAGATGTCAATGCCTTCTCTGTCAACTGGCACCGGTATCAAACGTGCCCCGGCCGCGAGAAGTGCTCCGCGAGCTCCAATATAATTCGGGTCCTCGATCAGAGCTTCATCACCCTCGTCGAGCAAAATACGGAATGCTGCGTCCAGAGCTTGCTGTGACCCGGCGGTTATGAATACCTGCGAAGCATCCGCCGATACGCCGCGTGAAGCCTTGAGGTATTTTGCGATAGCTTCCCTAAGCGGTGCGTATCCAGCTGCATCCGCATAATCAAGTGATTTGCGGGGGAGTTTGCGGAGGCGCCGTGAAAAGATCCGCGTCCAGCTTTCGATCGGGAATTCATCCACGGCTGAAAAACCTATCTGAAAGGCACGCGGTTTGTCCAGAGCTGACGAAAAGCTGAGCGAAACACCATCGAGCCTGGCCGCGCGCACGGCGATATGGCGATCAACAGGTTGTTCCTGAAAAGCCGCTTTGTTCGAAACGCGTGCCTGAAGAAGATCCTCCGGCAGCTCGTCAGCAACAAAACTCCCGGATCCGCGCCTGCTGTTCAAATAGCCCTCAGCAGTCAACTGTTCGAACGCTGTGGTTATGGTGTTTCGCGATACCTTTAACTCTGAGGCAAGCCGCCGCGACGAGGGCAATTTCGTGCCAACGCTTAAACGACGGAGCAGGATAGCTTCCCTCAGGCCTTGGGAAACCTGCTGAACCAGGGTCTGATTCCCCTTTTCCGGGACAATGGATCCCCCTAAAAATAATTCGAGGTTGAATACGTCTCGCAAATTGGCCCTCTCTACTTTATAAAAGTGGCACTTTTCATAATGCCAGATTCATCTATGCTTTAGTCTTACGCGATTCTTCGGTAAAGGTTTGTTACGGATATGAATATTCTCAAAATGCAAATACCACTTCTGCTACTGATTTTGTCGATCTGTGTATCGACATCGGTCGCTCAAACGCAGCAGATGGCAACGCGGATGGCCGCTGCGAATGCATTGCTTCAATCTCAGAAATGGGACGAGGCCGTTAAGGCGTACGAGGCGATCACCGTGGACGAGCCGAACAATGGCCTGGCGTGGTTCCAATTGGCTTGGGCACGACATGGTCTCGGTCAATATCAGGCGGCTCTCGATGCTCTGCAAAAACCTTTGCAGCTCAGTAAAGGCACCCCGCGAGAGGCGGCGGTGCTGTACGCTTCGGCAACGATGTATGCGGGGATGAAGGATATGGAAAAGGCATTTGAGTGGCTAAACAAAACACTGGCAACAAGGGCGTCTCAACTCCAGGGCCTAAAGAATGACCCTAATTTCGTAGGCCTCCGAGGGGATCGGCGATTCAAGGAGCTTAGCGAAGCTGGCGCAAAAGCAGCCAAGGTGTGCATGAACATTCCCGAATACCGCGGTTTCGATTTTTGGGTCGGAGACTGGAACGTGGTAGGCCAAGCAGGCCAGCAACTTGGCACTAACAAAGTCGTCGTGCTGGCGGATGGCTGCATCGTTGAAGAAAACTGGGAATCTGCGGGCGGCGGTGTCGGAAAGAGCTTCAACTTCTATAATCCGACGACAAAGAAATGGCATCAGTCCTATATGGACAACACGGGCGGCAATTGGATGATGGACGGTGAATTAAGAGACGGCGTGCTGCGTTACGAAGGTACGATCTATTCTCCGACCGGTAAGGTGCTGGTGCATATGACTTTTTACAACATGGGCCCTGACAAGGTTCGGCAGACTGCGGAAACGTCGACCGATGACGGAAAAACATGGACGTCTGTTTGGGACGGGATGTACGTGAGGAAGAAATAAGAAAATGATATTTATGAGAATGTTGGTTTTGGCGCTGGTCACGCTCGTCGTAATACCGGTTTTATTAGTTAATAACGTATACGCCGATCCGTTCGATTACGCATGGCAACAGCTGGCCCCGGGCGTCTGGGCCGCGATCCGGCAGGATCCGTTCGAACTGCCTCAAGAAGGTAATGCGGTTTTTGTAGTTACCGACCAGGGCGTTGTCCTGTTCGATGCGGGTGGCTACCCGATAATGGGCGAACGGATCGTGGCAAAGGTGCGTTCGGTCACCGACAAGCCCATAACACATGTCGTGATCAGTCACTGGCACGGCGATCATATGCGCGGCCTCCAAGGAATTCAAGCCGCTTTTCCAAACGTGCAGATCTTCGCCCATCCGTATTCGCGAGATTTCATTGTCTCAACGCAGGATAAATGGTTGAAACGACGTGTCACGATGGTGCCAAATATTCGAAAAGGCCTGGGGGCGGCGTTAGAGAAAAACGTCGATATGAGCGGCCGGCCCTTGACCGTTCCGGAACGGAAGTGGCTGGAAAACGGCGTCGGGATCCTCGACAACATCGAATCCGAAAACAAGCGCACCGCATATGTCATGCCCACCGCAACATTCACCGACCAAATGACGATATTTATGGGCGGTAGAGAGATCCGTTTCCTGCACCTCGGCAATGCCCATACTGCCGGCGACCTGATAATGTGGCTGCCGCAGGAAAAGATCGTGGCAACCGGTGATATTGTAACCGCTCCGGTTCCGCTGATGCCGAGTCCTTATACCAACGATTACGTCGCGGTGTTGGGCAAGATTAAAGCCCTTGCCTTTACGACGCTGGTCCCAGGACACGGCCTCGTCGAGCATGACTCCGAATACATAGATCTTCTCAGCGATACGATTCAAACGGTATCGAAACAAATGAGATCGCTTGTCGCACAAGGCCTTTCCGAAAAGGATGCGATCGCAAAGGTGGATTACTCGAACGTCGAGAAGCGATTTACGAACGGAGACCCATTTTTGAAACATCGGTTTGAGGATTATGTCTCAAGCACTGCACTGGCTCATGCAGCCTATCTGGTTGAAACCGGCAAAGGCCCCAATGAGGTGTTTTGATCTGCCGGCGTTTGACCCTGCATTCTCGGCCGCAAATCTTTGTTTGGCGGCCCTCGTAGCAAGTTAGGAAAATATTATGTCAATTAAAAACGTTTTTGATTCAATAAAGCTATTTACGCCGGACGAGCCACGCGGGCCCGAAACCGAGCCGGGCCTTTTCATTGAACGACGCCAGATTCTATGGTTGCCGGTTATCGCCGCAGCCGCTCTTATGTCGCCAAAAGCTATTTTTGCGGACGCTGGCGCACGTCGGATGGACGGTGCAGTGACGTGGGACGAGTTTACGAAACAATGTCTCCCAAACGCCGTTGAACTCCACAAGGATTCGACGGCACAGGGGCAAGACGCATATCTTTATTGGATCGCCTCCGTGGCGGCACGGCTTGACCTTACGACCAGACCGACGGCGAAACTGGGGGCTCTCGACGGCATAAAACCGTCAGTCGAATTTGGTGTCGGATATCGCGGCGTCCCTTTCTTTGTAGTCGAGTGGCGCATGGCTCCAAATGCTTTCCTTCCGCCTCATTGCCATCCGAACGCCAGCGTCTACACCATTGGCATCGAAGGCGAGGCGGAGGTCCGCAATTTTGAGCCCGTTGGCTCGCCGCCAGATTTCTCGTCGAATCAACAGTTTAACGTCCGCGAAACGAGGCGGGGCCTGGTCTCTAATGGAAGGGCAATTACGCTTTCGGCAAAACGGGATAATATCCATACCTTTCAGGCCGGTAAACAGGGTGCCCGTGGTATCGATATCAGCACCTATCATGGCGAAAATATCGGCTTTTCATATCTCGATATTCAAAAGAAACCTTTAGACGACGACAAGCGTCTCTACGAGGCCCGTTGGATGACAGTATAGCGGCCGTAGCGGAGACGTGGCCTCAAAGAGTAAGTCGCGTATCTAATATTGAAGATGCTGTCGAATGTATCATCGCATTCGGCCCTTTTTTTGAAATGCGCCAGCCTAGGGCTATGTGCTAAAGTTTTTATATGACAGGAAACGAGATCCGAGAGAGATTTCTTGAGTATTTTGAGCGGCATGACCATCGGCGCGTGCATTCGTCGCCGCTGCTGCCGGCGGACGACCCGACGCTGCTTTTTACAAACGCGGGGATGAACCAGTTTAAGGACGTGTTCCTAGGTATCGAGAAACGTGACTACAAACGCGCGGTCTCTTCACAGAAATGTATTCGTGCCGGCGGTAAGCACAACGACCTCGACGAGGTCGGCAAGACGGCACGTCATCATACTTTTTTTGAGATGCTCGGCAATTGTTCGTTCGGCGACTATTTCAAGAAAGAAGCCATTCTTTACGCGTGGGATTTTCTTGTCAACGAGTTGAAAATTGATGAATCGCGGCTTTGGCTTTCGGTCTTTGAGGGCGATGGCGAGGTCGGGCCGGACGACGAGGCACGCTCATTGTGGGAAGCGGCCGGTGCGAAACCCGAGCGTATCCTCGGATACGGCCGCAAGGATAATTTCTGGCAGATGGGCGATACCGGACCGTGTGGACCGTGCTCGGAGATCCACTATTATATGGGCGATGACCCTGACGATCCCGAAAAAAATCATCCCAAATGGGTAAATGGCGAGGGTGACACGACGATGGAGATATGGAACCTCGTCTTTATGCAGTACAACCGTACGCTCGAACCAGACGGCACGTTCAGGCTGACGCCGCTGCCTGCTCCTTCGGTTGATACCGGCATGGGCCTCGAACGCATAACCGCTGTAATGCAGCATGTGAAGACCAACTACGAAACGGACCTGATCAGACCTATCGTCGAATTCGCGGCCGGACTGGGATGAATATAGCGAGAAATATTTTAGGAGTGATTGTCGGCTATCTGATCTTCGCGGTCAGCGCGGTCTTGCTTTTCCAACTAAGCGGTATCGATCCTCATGCCGACGCCGGTATCGGCACGATGGTTTTAGTTATCGTATTCGGAGCTTTTTTTGCATTCATTGGCGGTTACACGGCTCGTCTTATCGCTTTTGCCAGATCGCTCGCTGTCAATATCGTTCTATTTTGTCTGATCGCTGGATTTGCTCTGATCTCCTTATTGAAGTCGGACGGCAGCCACTACACACAGATCGCCGCGATATTGTTCTTTGCTCCAATGTCGATGGCCGGTGGCATCCTTCGCAAGAAGGCAGAGGCCTGAGTGTTGGAAGGCGTTGCAATTCCGGTTTTTCCAAAATGATCAATGTCTTGCTTATTGAACACGCACCGCTTACCCGAGTAGGCATTAGTACCGTGCTCGGCGGTGAGGCCGATATCGAAGTTATCGCGGAAACCGGCGATGCGTCGGAAGGATTTGAGTTTTTTCGCCGCCACCACCCAAATGTCGTCATCCTCGGCCTCAAATTTCCTAATTCCTGTTCGATAGACGATCTCGACAATTACTTTACCGAGGATCCGAAAGCAAAAATAATAGTTCTGGCCGAACATGAGGGCGACGCCGAGATAACCAGAGCTTTAAAGAAAGGCGCACTTGGGTATATCTGTAAGGACGTCGCTCCGGCTGAACTAGTGGCTGCGATACGAACGGTCGCTACCGGCAAGCGATACATACCCGCTGATATTGCAGTTATCTTGAGCGAACATATCGGCCGAGAAGAACTGACGGCAACGGAAACCAACATACTACGAATGATCGTCGGCGGCATGGCCAATAAGGAAATTGCCTTTGCTTTGGACATCTCAGAGAACACAGGCAAGACGCACATACAAAATATTTTTGGAAAGATCGGCGTTTCGGATCGCACTTCTGCTGCGACCGCGGCAATAAGACGAGGATTAGTGAGAGTTGACCTATGATATTTACAGAAGAAATGATCGATTACTCAGAAAACTTCACTTCGAATGAGAGCGAGGTGCTGAGGGACCTTCGCGAGCATTGTTATGCCAACTTTGAAGACAAAGCCATGCTGTCCGGATTTGTCCAAGGCCGTATCCTAAGCATGTTCTCAAACATGATACGTCCGAAGTTCGTCCTGGAGATCGGCACATACTTAGGCTACTCCGCACTGTGCTTTGCCGAAGGGTTGGCGGACGGTGGCAAGGTAATTACATTAGACATACAAGAAGACACGAACCGAGTCGCTCGCTCATTTGTCGCAAAAACGGAGTATAAGGACAATATCGAGTTTTTGCTCGGAACGGCGACAGACCTGATCCCAAACCTGATCGGCCCGTTCGACCTTGTATTCATCGACGCCGACAAGCCTAACTATGCCAACTACTTCGACCTCGTTTTTGAAAAGGTCCGGCCCGGCGGATTCATCATCGCCGACAACGTGCTTTGGAGCGGAAAGGTCATCGACGCCAATAAGGACGAGAATACTCAGGCCCTTCATGATTACAACCGAAAAATACTCGCTGACGATCGTGTCGAGAATGTTCTGCTTCCTATACGAGACGGATTAATGGTTTCCAAGAAACGGTGACATCACCTGAAAGTATGACTTTTCGATAGCCATAAATGCCGATGTATTGCCAGAAACTTTGTCCTAAACTCGTATTAATGGATGACACAATAACTTGTGTCGAACAAGGAGAGTAATGATGAAGTCGAAAATGAAATTAGAAACCAACACAAAGAAGGTAGAAAGGATCGTGGCTCCGCCGCCCAAACATTGGGTCGGCGACGGATTTAACGTGCACGGATTCTTTCCACACGGACCATTAACGGGCGAGCGCATGAGCCCGTTTTTCCTGCTTGATTACAATGCACTAACCAATTTTCCCCCACGCGAAGAACCGTTCGGCGTCGGGCCGCATCCTCACCGTGGATTTGAAACGGTCACGATCGCGTACAAGGGTAAAGTTGCCCATAACGACAGCCGCGGAGGCGGAGGCGTGATCGGTGAAGGCGATGTTCAATGGATGACTGCCGGCAGCGGATTGCTCCACAAGGAGTATCACGAGCAGGAATATAACCGCGAGGGCGGCCCTTTCCAGATGGTTCAGCTATGGGTGAACTTGCCGGCAAAGGACAAGATGACGGAGCCCAAATACCAAGCGATAGCCAGTGCGGAGATGGGACGCGTTCCACTGCCCGGCGGCGGCGAAGTCGAGATCATCGCGGGTGAATTCGCCGGGGTAAAAGGCCCCGCATCGACGTTCACACCAGTACATCTGATAAACCTAAAACCAAAAGCCGGCGAGACAGTTCATCTGTCATTTCCGGAGGGATACACGACGGCGGTACTTGCGATCGATGGCTCGGCGAAGATCAACGATGCGGAGAAACTTGAGACCAACAACCTCGCCCTTTTTGAACGCAAAGGCGTCGACATCCGGATCGAGGCGCTCGAAGACAGCATCCTCCTAGTGATGAGCGGGGAACCGTTGAATGAACCGATCGCGCAATATGGCCCGTTCCTGATGAACACCAAGACTGAACTTGCTGAGGCGATCGACGATTACCGAAACGGCAAATTCGGATATTTGGCAGACTGACGCCCAACTAATAGGCGGACAAGCTTTCTGCTTGCCCGCCTCAAAATCTCTTTTCATTATTCGGATCAACGGCAAGCGCGAATGATATCGGCGAAGACGCCGGCAGCTGTTACGTCCGCTCCTGCACCGGCGCCTTTTATGACCAACGGCTGTTCGGAATAACGGTTTGTATAAAAGAGCACGGCATTGTCCTTGCCGGAGAGATTGGCAAAATTGTGGTCGGGCCCGATCGACTGTAATCCGACCGCGGCCTTACCATCACTGAACGAAGCTATGTATTTGAGCTTGAGGCCGCGTGCGAGAGCGTCGTCGAGAAGGCCCCGGAAATGACCTTCATTGGCTTCGAGCTCACGGTAGAAATCATCGACGGTGCCCGCCAAACATGACTCAGGTAGAAATCCGGTGTTTTCGATGTCGCTCATCTCCGATGCGTGGCCAGCTTCGCGAGCTAGTATTAGTATCTTGCGAGCGACGTCGGTTCCGCTCAGATCAAGCCGCGGATCCGGCTCAGTATAACCTTCGTCCTGGGCCTGACGGACGACCTCGGCAAACTTTCGCGTACCATCGTAGTTATTAAAGACAAAATTTAGCGTTCCGGAAAGCACCGCCTCGATCCGTTTTACGCGATCGCCGCTTCGAAGGAGGTCGTTGAGCGTATTTATGACCGGCAGACCTGCTCCGACATTTGTCTCGTAGAGAAAGTTGGTTCCAAATTCACGTGCCAGGTTCTTTAGATCTGTATATTTCTCGAAACCCGAAGACGCTGCGATCTTATTGCACGCGATAACCGAAACGCTTTTTGCAAGCAGTTTTGGGTAGGTCTCAACAACGGCCGGGCTCGACGTGATATCAACGAATACCGAATTGCGGAGATTTTGCTCGATTATCGCATCCGTAAATGCGCCGATATTCATCTCAGGTGACGACGCAAGCTCGGACTTGTACCCCTCCAGATCGACTCCCTCAGACTGCAGGATGGCGCGACGGCTGTTTGCGACGCCGACGACACGAACGTTTAAACGCATGTCGTCCGACAAATGGTCGTACTGTGAGCGAAGTTGGTCGACAAGTTTACCGCCCACAGTTCCGACTCCTGCGACAAAGACATTGATCTGCTTTTTCCCATCCGAGAAGAACTCTTCATGAAGCGTATTTACAGCCTTACGGACATCGTTTGACGAGATGACCGCCGAGATGTTGCGCTCGCTTGAGCCCTGGGCGATCGCATGAATATTGATGCCGTTTTGGCCGAGCGTGGTAAACATCTTGCCACTGACTCCGGTATGGGCCTTCATGTTGTCGCCAACGAGTGCGAGGATCGAAAAACCGGTCTCAACCCGCAGCGGTTCGATCTTGCCGGTGCTGATCTCGTATTCGAATTCGAGGTCGACCGCAACGCGGGCAAATTCTGCAAACTTCTGCTCGATCGCCACGCAGATGGAGTGTTCGGACGAACTCTGGGTAATTAAGATAACGTTGATCTGGGCCCGCGAAAGTGCGTCGAACAGACGCTTTGAAAAGCCGGGAATGCCGACCATGCCGCTTCCCTCGAGGCTCAACATTGCCATCTGGTCAATACTTGTTATCCCGCGGATCATCTCGCCGCCAGCAGTTGCCTCAGCCTCGATCAACGTTCCCACAGCTTCCGGTTCGAATGTGTTTTTGATCAGGACTGGAATGCCTTTTGCCATCACGGGCTGGATCGTAGGTGGATAAATGACCTTTGCTCCAAAGTGAGACAATTCCATCGCCTCGCGATACGTTATGTGGGGTATCTGCCTAACGTTTCGGACAAATCGCGGATCGGCCGTCATCATGCCGCTGACGTCGGTCCAAATCTCGAGCACGTCTGCTCCGATGGCAGCGGCGATAAGTGCGGCGGTGTAATCCGACCCGCCTCGACCGAGGGTGGTGGTCGAACCGCTGGCGTCAGCCGCAATAAAACCGGGAAAGATGTGCAAGCGGGCTTTGGAATTCGCAAAGTGCTCCCTTATTTGCTTGTTCGTCTCCGCAAAATCCACTGCCGCAAACCCATAATTTGCGTCGGTCCTGACTACTTCGCGGCTGTCTTTCCAAACGTTTTCGAGACCCGCCGTTGCAAGCCGCTCGGAAACTATCCTCGATGAAACGATCTCGCCGAAACTCAGGACACGGTCCAGTGTGCGCGGGCTAAGTTCACGAACAAGTCGAACGCCTTCGCAGATGTTTTCAAGTTCCTTGAGCGTGCTTTCGGCAAAATCCGCGATGCCGTGGTGCTCACCGTTAATGAAAAGCGTCCGAATTGCAAGCAAGTGCTTGTCGCCGATACTGTGGATGATCTCAAGGAACCCATCATCTCCACCTTCGGCCGCTCGTCCGGCCTCGATAAGGGCGTCGGTCGTGCCGTGCATAGCCGACAGAACCACAGCTACGTCGTCGTTACTGCATTTCTCTCGAATGATCGAAATGACCTTTTCGATGTTTTCGGCACTACCAACCGACGTACCGCCGAATTTTAGGACCTTCATATTTTGCTCACCAGGACGTCACGCAGGCCGTCATAGTCGACGTTCATCTCGATACTATGTTTTTCACGTGAATGTAGAACAGAGATCGCGGGCGGGACAGGCCCGGTCGTTCCGATTATCTCATTTACGGAGTCGAATTTCACTGGATGAGCGGTTTCAAGAAAGATACCAGAGCTACCGGAATGTTCTTCGAGGTAGTCTTCGAGGCACCGATAACCGACAGCTCCGTGCGGATCCAGTATATAACCCGTCCTTTCATATACTTCGCGCATGGTTGCGGCGGTTGTAATATCAGAGACGCTGGCGGCCTCAAGTGTCCTTGTTAGTTCAGGAAAATCATGCGCAAATATCTCGAGAACGCGGACAAAATTACTCGGCTCCCCAACATCCATTGCGTTCGAAAGCGTGGCGACCGACGGGCGCGGTTCATAGTCCTGGCTTTCCATATATCGCGGGACAACGTCATTAGCATTGCACGCGGCGATAAATTTGCCGACTGGTAATCCTGAAACATGGGCGAGGATGCCCGACGCAAGGTTGCCAAAGTTGCCGCTTGGAACAGAGATAATTGGCGGCGCACCATCCCAAGATTTAAGGGCGAAGAAATAGTAAAACTGCTGAGGAAGCCAACGGGCGACATTGATCGAATTCGCCGAAGTGAGTCGGACACTCTGTTGTAGCTCAGTATCTGCAAGGGCTCGTTTCGCGAGTGCCTGGCAGTCATCAAAATTACCATGTAATTCCAATGTAGTTACATTACCACCGAGTGTCGTTAGTTGCAGTTCCTGCACCTTACTGACCTTGCCAGCCGGGTATAGGATAACGACCTCGACTCCTTCGACTCCGTGAAAACCAGCGGCAACGGCACCGCCTGTATCGCCGGAAGTGGCAACGATGACAACGGTCTTTTCAGCGATATCCTTGGAAAAATATCGTAGGCAGCGGCTCATGAACCGTGCACCTACATCCTTAAAAGCAAGAGTTGGACCGTGAAACAACTCGAGCGCTGAAATTCGATCGGTGACCGGAACGAGGGGAAATTCAAAATTGACGGTCTCGGAGCAGATCTGCCGCAGTACCTCATTCTCGATCTCGCCGCCAATATACGGACGGATGACCTCGAACGCGATCTCTTCATTCGCTCGGTCGGCGAGATTCTTCAAAAAATCGGGCGACAGCCTTGGTATTTGGGAGGGGAAATAAAGCCCCTTGTCGTCAGGTTGGCCGTTTAAGACCGCTTCCCGGAAGGAAGCATCGGGCGATCGCCTGTTGGTGCTAAAATATTGCATTCCTGAATCGTGCTGATCAGATGTGCGGGAAAAGACGTCATCCCGCTTTACTGTCTCTTTATCTCTCAATCCTGCTAAAATTCAACGTACGATAATTTCAAGTCTTAGATAATATATCGGTTAGAGCGATTTCTAAAATATGGATGAGATCAAGGTTTTGGCGCCAGCAACCGTCGCGAACGTGGTTTGCGGTTTTGACTGCCTCGGATTTGCCCTTGCGGAACCGGCTGACGAAATGACGGTGCGGAAGATCGTCGAGCGTGAAGTGCGTATCATCAATCGCGATACTTTTGGTCTTCCAAATGATCCGACGAAAAACGTAGCCGGCGTTGCCCTCCAAGCCTTTATCGACGCCGCTGATCTCGATTTCGGATTTGAGGCCGAGATCACCAAACACATTAAGCCCGGCAGCGGCATTGGGTCGAGCGCGGCAAGCGCCTGTGGTGCTGTCGTAGCGGCAAACCACCTGATCGGAGGCCGGTTTTCAAAACCTGAACTTGTCGAGCACGCATTGGCCGGCGAGATGCTTGCGTCGGGCTCACGCCACGCCGACAACCTGGCACCGTGCATCTACGGCGGCTTTACGCTGGTTCGCTCGACCGAACCGCTCGATATTGTCGAGGTCGATTTCCCGCCTCTTTTTGTCGTTATCCTCCATCCCCAGATCGAGATAAAGACATCGGAAGCACGAGCAATGCTGCCAAAGGAGATCCCTCTAAAGAACGCGATCCGTAATTGGAGCAACCTCGGAGCCCTCATTGCAGCTCTCGCAAATGGCGATTACGACCTTGTCTCGCGTTCGCTGGAAGACACCATTGTCGAACCGGTCCGCAAATCTCTTATCCCAAAATTTGACGAGATCAAGGCCGCGAGTTCATCCTGCGGGGCCCTTGGCGGAGGGATCTCAGGATCGGGACCGTCGATATTCATGCTTTGCAAAACCCAAAGCGACGCCGAGAACGTTGAACGATCCATGTCTGATGTCTTCAGACAGACAGGCATGGATTTCAATACTTACGTAACCAAAATTCATTCGGAAGGTGTCCGTGTAAAGTGAGGCGATAGAACGCGCTATTTTCAATCGCGGCAAAACTGTTAAGATGATTAAAGGATGCTTACGAGAGAACTAGAGGAAACACTTAGTTATGCGGTCGATGAGGCCGTCAAGCATAAGCACGAGTTTGTAACACTTGAGCACCTGCTTTTCGCCTTGCTCGAAGATGCCGCGGCCCGCGAGATACTATTTCATTGCGGAGCAAATTTAGAAGAGATAGCCCGTGCGTTACAAGAGTATTTTGACGGCGTTCTAGAGAAAATGCCGCCTGACTCCAAAGCGATGCCGGAGCTGACGTCGACATTTCAATCGACGATATCTTACGCTGTGCTCCAGGCCGAGGGAAGTGGGCAGGGAGCCGTTGACGGCGGCAATATTCTCGCGGCATTTTATCAGGTTGAGCAGTCGTACGCTGTCTATCTATTGCATCAGCAGGGCGTTTCGCGGCTCGACATCCTGAATTACATTTCTCACGGAATTTCCAAGGTTGATTCGGAAGGGCCTATGCCCGACGGAATTGACGACGAAGCGATGGATGGTCCGACAGCCGATCCTCGCAAGAAACCGCTCGAAAGTTTCACGGTCGAACTTGTCGCGAAGGCGGCGGCCGGCGAGATCGACCCGATCGTCGGGCGCCTTGCCGAGATCGAACGGACCATACAGGTCCTGTGCCGCCGAAAAAAGAACAATCCGTTGTACATCGGCGAACCGGGTGTCGGTAAGACCGCACTTGCCGAAGGCCTTGCATTGAAAATAAGCGAAGGCGACGTACCGGACGTACTAAAGGGAGCCAAGGTCTTTGCTCTCGATATGGGAGCCGTCCTTGCCGGAACCCGTTATCGCGGCGATTTTGAGCAGCGTTTCAAAGCGATCATTAATGAACTGAAACAACAGGAAAACGCGATCCTGTTTATCGATGAGATCCATACGATCGTCGGCGCGGGAGCCGTTTCCGGTGGGTCAATGGATGCTTCAAATATCCTCAAGCCGGCGCTTGCCGCCGGCGAGCTTCGATGCATCGGATCGACGACTCACGCGGAATACAAAGCCGCGTTTGATCGCGATCGTGCTCTTGCGCGGCGCTTTCAAAGGATCGAGATCAATGAACCGACCGTCGAGGAGACGTTTGAGATCCTCAAAGGCCTGAGACGATTTTACGAGTCCTTTCACGGCGTTAAGTTCACCAATGAAGCGCTTCGAACAGCTGCCGAATTGGCGGGAAAATACATCGGCGATCGATTTTTGCCGGACAAAGCGATAGATGTGATCGACGAGGTTGGTGCGTCTGTCAAGTTGTTGCCCGTCAACCGGCGGCCAAAGAAAGTGACTGTCCAGATGGTGGAGAATACCGTCGCTCGAATGGCAAAGATCCCACCCAAAACGGTCGTCGCCGACGAAAAACTGCGACTTAAATCCCTGAGGGAAGACATCAAAAAAACGATCTTCGGACAGGACGAAGCGATCGACAAGATCGTAGATGCGATTCAAATATCGCGTGCAGGTCTCGGAGCTTTGACCAAGCCAGTCGGTTCGTTCCTATTTTCGGGCCCGACTGGTGTCGGGAAAACCGAGGTCTCGAAGCAGCTTGCCGAAATACTTGGCGTCGAGTTTATGCGTTTCGACATGAGCGAATACGCCGAGCCGCATACTGTTTCGCGTCTGATCGGCGCGCCGCCGGGATATGTCGGGTTTGATCAGGGCGGCCTTCTGACCGAGGCGATAATGCGAACGCCGCATGCTGTCCTCGTTCTCGACGAGATCGAAAAAGCCCATCCGAACCTGTTCAATCTACTGCTTCAGGTCATGGATTCGGCGACCTTAACCGATAACAACGGCAAAAAGGCAGATTTTCGCAATGTCATCCTGATAATGACAACGAATGCAGGTGCCCGAGAGTTGTCGTCCGGCGGAATGGGATTCCGAAACAGCTCGGACACCAAAGGAAATGCAAAGGGTGTTATCGAGCGAACGTTTTCGCCGGAGTTTCGCAACCGGCTCGACGCATGGGTGCCGTTCAAGGCTCTCGACATGGACGTCATTAAGTTGATCGTCGATAAATTTATCAAAGAACTAAATGGCCAACTCGCTGAGAAACGCGTGCTCGTAAGGCTGACCGAGGAAGCCAGAGAATGGCTTGGCAAAAATGGTTTTGATGCCCGCTACGGTGCTCGCCCGATGGCCCGGCTGATCCATGAAGAGATCAAACAACCGCTGGCAAGCGAGATCCTCTTTGGCAAACTCACTGACGGCGGAAGTGCTCTTGTCGCCGTCGAAGACGATAATTTGACCCTCAGTTTCTAGCTTGGCCGTTAACCATTACTCCTGTTCCTCCAACGACATCTCTATGATCTTGCGATCGTCGGAAAATGCGATCCTCCAAAGCGATGCGCCGCTGGAGGTCGTTGCCCGGTAGATATATTCCTTTTGTCCATCCACTGTTTCGATGCCTACGAGTGTGAGTGACCGGATCGCACCTGCTGCGGCTATCTTCGCATTAGCAATGCGCGATCGTTCTGTCGAAAGCGATTTGACCATGTTTGGCGAAAAGACGGCTGTGTCGGGCTTGTTCTTGGACCGTTGCCTAAATGCCATGGCAACAAGGGCGGTCGTTGCGGCATCACCGCCAGACACTTCCTTCATCGACTTGATCGACACGCCGGGTATGAATAGTTTTGCGACGCCCATTGCCAGGTTACCGCCGCCGCCGCTGTCGCCCTGGTTTGTAAGAACGATCACGTTGACACCGTCGTCTACAAATCGATAATTCGCGGCAGCAAATCCGGCGGTTTGGCCCGTGTGGCCGATCAGTTTGTGGCCCCGAACGTCCGAAATACGCCAGCCAAATCCGTAGGGCGAAAGCTGGCCGTTGTTAAATGTAAACTGTGTCCAGATCGCATTTCGGCTCGCCTCCGACAAAAACTTATCGCCGTCCAGAGCCTGATCCCATTTGACCATGTCCTCGATGGTACAGACGATGGTCCCGGCTCCTTTGAGGTCGGTCAGGTCCCAGTCGCGACCGGTATATCGATCGCTGCGCCACTCGTATCCGGTCACGCGGTTTGGAATGATGAACTGAGGGTCACGGTCACCGCAAGATCTCATACCGAGCGGTCCGAAAACTTGCTCCCGCATAAAATCGATGTACTGCTTCCCGGAAACGCTCTCGATCACATACGCGAGCAGGGAAAAGCCACTGTTGCTGTATATGTTCTTTTCGCCCGGTGTGAACTCGAGCGGCTGGATCCCAAGCTGCTTTACAAAATCGTCGACCTTCATCCGCTTGATCAACTCAAATCCGTTGAGGCTCGTGTAGCTTTTGACGCCGGAGCTGTGCGTGAGAAGATGGCGGATGGTAACCGCCTTCCATGAGTCCGGTGCGTCTCTAAGATAGTTCGAGACGGAATCGTCGAGGCCAACTTTGCCCTGCTCGACCAGCAGCATTATGGCTGCGGCGGTCATCTGTTTGGAAACCGAACCGATCTCGAACGCCGACTGCGTGTTGACGGGTACGTTAAATTCGAGACTCGCAACCCCATAGCCTTTTATCTTTGCCACTCGACCCTTGATGACGACAGCCAGCGCAACGCCCGGGACATGGTGCTCGGCCATCTGGGACCGAATGTAATCGTCGACCGTGTCCGCCAGTGCATGCAATGGCAGAAGGATGATGATGGCAAGAAGAGCGCAGATCGGGGACCTATTGTAGGATTTCATATTTGGTTGACAGAGACTCAATATTATACTTTGCCGCTGATTTGTAAATCGTCTGAAAGATATTAGAATGCCAAAATGCAGACAGATATTCTAATTATCGGCGCGGGCCCCACGGGTCTCGCTCTCGCCTGCCAATTGATCCGTTACGGTATCGATTTTGTGATCGTCGACAAAAAGGAAACGACCACGCCGCATTCCAAAGCGATCGGCGTTCAGGCCCGGACTCTCGAGATCTACGAACAGATAGGCCTTGCGGATAAACTCATCGAGCTAGGCGCAAAGGCCGAGAAAGTCAGAATGTTCGCCGGCGGCAAGGTGCGCGGCGAAGCTGAGTTCAAGGACATCGGCGAGGGTCTCAGCCCGTACCCATACGTTTTGATCGTCGAACAGGGCAAGCACGAGTCGCTGCTTTACGATCACATAAGATCAAACGGTAAGGACATCCGTTGGCAGACCGAGCTCGAAAGTTTCGCTCAAGACGAAGCTGGCGTAACTGCCACGATCAAAGCCGCCGACGGCACAACCGAGACGGTCTCGGCCAAATATCTCGTCGCCTGCGACGGCGCCAAGAGCCTCGTTCGCCACAACCTCGGTCTCCAATTTGCCGGCAGCACGTTCGAGCGGATGTTCTATGTCGCCGACGTCCAGATCGATTGGGAATTTGGCCATGACGCCCTACAGATTTTTCTGATGAAAAACTCGCTCCTCGCCTTTTTCCCGATGCTTGGCGACAAGCGTTACCGCATCGTTGGAACCTTCCCCGACGAGTTCAGCAAAGACGAAGGTGACGTGCTTTACGAAGAGATCGAGGAGAGAATCAAAACCGATACTGAACTCGAACTCGACATTTCCGATGTCAATTGGTTCTCAACCTACAAAGTGCATACGCGGCACGTCGACAAATTCTCGGTCGGCCGCTGCTTCCTCGCTGGAGATGCCGCACACATTCATTCGCCCGCGGGAGCTCAAGGGATGAATACGGGCATCCAGGACGGCTACAATCTGGCCTGGAAACTAGCGTTCGTTCTCAAGGGCAAAGCCAGCGGCGAACTGCTAACCACCTATAACGAAGAACGTTTACCCAATGCTGAGACGCTAACCAAAACGACCGACAGATTCTTTGGCCTCGTGGCCAGCCCCGAACCGTTCCTCGTGTTTACACGGCTCTACGTTTTTCCATACGTTGCTCAATTCCTATTGAGCCTCGATATGGTCAAGCGATTTATGTTCCCGCGGATCTCTCAGATCGGCATCAATTATGAGGACCAAAGCTTAAGCCAGGAGAACGGCAGCTTTGCTGTCAACGCTGGCGACCGTATGCCGTGGTTCGAGGTCGAGAGTGCGAGCATCTACGACCGGCTGCGTGAGCCCGTATTTCACCTTGTCGTTTTCTACGATGGCGCAGCCGAGATCCCGCCGTTAGCCGACGACCTCATGAAGGAATGGGAAGGTCACATCGACAGTACCGTAATATCTCTCTATCCCAATATCTCCGAGATATTCGGAACGAAAGGCTCGTTTTTTGTTATCCTTCGGCCTGACAATTATATCGGGCTCATCTCTGACGATTTTTCGCCGGAGACGGTCCGGAACTATCTGAACAGGATCACGAGGTAGCCTAAAATTTTCAAAGATCTAATTCCCGATCGGATCGCCCGGCGGCGGTGCGAGCGGTGACGTCTGCTTTCGTGGAGCGTCCGGCCGCGCGAGGAACCGCTCAATGTCGTCGGCCGTTGCATGATAATGTGCGACGTTATCGCCCGTCTCGATCGTCCCTTTCAACTTTATCAGGAGCGTGCGTAGAGCCTCGGACGCTACCGCACGAACTTGCGGCTGCGCATTGGCGTTGGCCGCAAGGTCCATCAGACGCGAAACCGTTAGGCTCTGCACCGCGCGCTGGACGGCGGCCTGATTTGCATTAACTGAATACGGCGTTCCCCACGTCGTCTTAAGGATCGCATCGACGACCTCTCGAAAATGTGGATTAGTTCGGTTCCGCGCATTAAAGTCGATCGTCCGTGCAGCCCGGCTTGGCTCCAACAGTCCGCTGATCGCCAGATCGGCGGCGATCTCGGCAGCTCCGATCGCATCGAAGATCGGTGCCGTGTGTTTTGCAAACAGCTCCGAGCGGTCCGACCGATAGCCGTACGCCATTGGCGGTATCAGATCAAGGATCTTATCTGAGATAACAAGCTCTTCAGGCTTGATCGTGTCGAGCGCCGCTTGCAAAGCATCCCGCTGTCGCTGCGCCGGAACGATCTCGCGGACCTGCTTTGGATCGGGGCCATTTTTGGTACGCACTGCAAAAGTGTAGTAAATACCGCCAAGCGATTTGATCGCCGCAGTCAGTTGATAGCGGTGGTGCAAATAGAGCGGCAAAAATTTGTTCTCAAGCTCCGATAGCGGTGTGCCCGTTGAAATATTTTGAAGGCCAAACTGATTGAGGCCGATGCGACGGACCTGCATTTCGTGTCTGAGCATCGCGACCGGGTCCGGGCCGTTGTCCCAGAGATTGGCGAGCGGATTTACAGCGTTCGCCGGCCTTGCATCTTGATCGGAAAGGAACAGCATTCCACTCGAGGTGCCTTCGCGGAGGATCTTTTCGAGCTCAGCCGGCTCCTTTGAAGGATCGATCTCCGAATATCCATATTTGATCGCAAATTTGTCATAAACCCCGATGCCGACGGCGTATGCATTTGAAAAGTCGAGTTTGCCGTCCTTGATCTCGATCATCGGTGCCGGATAGTCCATAACCGAGGCACGTCCGTATGTGCTCGCCGCGAAATTGTGAGTGAGGCCCAGAGTATGGCCGACCTCGTGCGCCGAAAGCTGACGGATTCGGGCGATCAGCATCGAGTTGACCTCGGCACTGGATCCGGAGCCTGTCAAATAATCGATGTCCGGCAGCAGGCCAAAATCGCAGGCGTTCGCCGCGAGGTATTGTGGCGCAAGTCCCTCGCCAAGCAGAAAATCCTGCCGGGCCCGCTGCGAGTCGAGCGTCACGTCGCCCTTGATGATCTCGCCGGTCCGCGGATCGACAACGCTGCTGCCGATCGACCAGCCGCGTGTCGACCGGTGCACCCAATTGATCATGTTGTAGCGGACATCCATCGGGTCGCCGTCCGGCGGCAACACCTTGACCTGAAACCCGTTACGAAACCCGGCGGCCTCAAACGCCTGATTCCACCACGACGCACCTTCGATCAACGCGTCCTGTATCACTTTCGGAGCGCCACTATCTACGTAATAGATGATCGGTTTTACAGGGTCGCTGAAGGCCGCGGTCGGGTCTTTTTTCTCAATACGGTGTCGTTCGATCCAGCGTTTCTCAAGGTCTTCGTTGATGTTCGTGCCGTAGTCGTAAAAGCTGATCGGGATCATGCCGACGCGCGGGTCAAATTTTCGCGGGCGAAACTTGTCGTCGGGCAGTTCGACAAACGAATGGCGTTCGCGAACGGTCACGTAGCGGCCCGTTGGTGCGACCTGATTAACTAGATTGTTTGTCTCGCCGTTGGTCGTAAGAGTGATCGTGGCCTCGACCTCGGTGTTCTTCGGAAAACCCTTCGTATTCGGCAGATACAGTGCGCTGCGGCTCTCGTCAAAACCGTATACGCCCTGTCGCATCTGGTTTATCCGATCACCAACGCCGTGGGCGTCACGGATCAGAAAACTCGTCGCATCGACCAAAACGCGGTCGCCCTCGGCGGCCTCGACCTTAAAACCCCAAATGACCGACCTGGCAAACGATTCCTCGACCGAACGTTTCTCCGCCGCGTTGTCGCTTAAAGCTCGGAAATCATAATTCGGCTGAACGAGCAGGATTTTATTTCCGGCCCGTTCAAACTCAACTACCTTTGTCGAGCCCAACTGTCCCCGATCGAGCCCGATGGGATTTGAACCGACGCCGGTCGGAAGGCTTACAAGGTAAAGGAACTCTTTATTGAACCGCGTGATCTCGATGTAGATCTTGCCGCCCTCGCTGTCGATGTACAGCGGCATGAAACCTTCGATCTTTTGCGTTTTTTCGGTAATAGAAGCAATGGTCTTCTTCGGCGGCGTCTGGGCTGAGGCAGCGGCAACGAGAGAGACAGCGACCAGCAACACGATCAGGATTCTATTCATAAAAGGTTTGTTTTGCGCGAGATAAATTAAAGCTGAAATTTAGCACTAATACGCTTCATATCCAACCTGGGTTTTTGACATTGCCGGCTCGATCACCGCAGCTGTTGCCTCTGCAAAAAATATTGTCGATCGCGGTCGATCGCTTGGTCGATCTTTGCCAGGTAGCGCTCCTGATCTGCGCGCACGAGATCGCGAACATACTCGCTCACCGATCCGTAATTACTCTCTTTTGACCGCTTGACCATGTAAAGCCGGAGCGATTCCGGCATCGAAATATTGACGATAGTTCTCATAATTAAAAGTGTGAATGTAATTCACTGTATTTCGCCTGTATTACAAAATGCATACAACAGGTGCAAAGTGCATTACTCGGGACACCGTTGGGACACCGTTGGGACAAGCCAAGATGTTGTCAATAAATGACTTACGGCACGAGTCAAAACTGTCCCGCTGTCCCAAGCGTTTTTCAATTTTTTCGGACTGCTTTGAAGCGGATCTACGCTTTATCTTAGATTTGCAAATACAAGCCTGCACGTTGCAAGTATAGCACAGAATTGCACGCAAAGGAAAAACGTTTCATTAGCGGGACGGCAGTCCGAAACCATTACCGGAAGGGTCCATGAAAGGAATCTATGTAATAGCGTCGGGTGAAACCCGACGGCGGAAATGCACGATTATGCCGTCCTGAAAGGGACGAGTCAGCCATTATTGTTGGACAAACTTACGCTAATGTGTACCTTTCAGGGACAAGGTGGAATCTGGGACGATCGTACGTCGGATTCCACCCGACGCTATTGCGTTCGTCCCTTTCAGGAACAATGGGCCTGCGAATGGTTTGTTTGCAACCGGGATCCGGCATGGACGGCTTCTCATTTCTTCTTTCTAGGAGTAACGAGGATCGCATCGCTGACCTTTCGCTCGCCCTCTTTGTCGGATGGGTGATTGACGACCTTGCCATCGAGAAACATCGTCGTCGAACCGCCGCCGTCCAGATTCATCGCGTCGACGGCTCCCAAACTGAGCAGATACTCCGCCAGGTCCTGCAGCCCGATCCCGCCACTCGACTCCGTCCGCCCGTCGACCGTTATCATCAGGAATTTGCCGTCTTTGAGCTTCGCCACTGCGGTGCGTGGGTGACGCGTTTCGACAAAGGACTTGCTCGATTTTTCTTCCTGCCAGGTGATGTCGATCTTGCCGTTTTTGATCAGTTGGGGAACTCCGGCAACTATATCTTCCGCAAATGCCGACAACGTAGAAGTGTCGTAGATCGGATCCATTCCCGGTATGAAGGACCCGCTAAAGGAGTGGAGAAAGTGAAATTTCTTTCCGACAATCGCCATTTGCTTAAGGTGGATTCGTTCCTCGCCTGAAGCCGAAATAACATAACCGTCTAACGGGATGACGGAGCTTCCAACACCATCATTCACACTTATCACTTTCCCATTTCTGATCGTTACCTCCACACCGTTGGGATTCGTTAATGTGGTCAACCCGAAGACCTTGCTAAAAATGACTATCTCGTTCTCCCCACGTTGTCGGTTTACACCGGAAAGAGCTAATTTTTTGTTCCAAATCTCAATTGAGTTGGTGCAAAACAACTTCTTGATGTGGACACCAGTTTTATCCAGTCCGAGGTGTTTAGGGTCATTAATGATGAAAAGCGCAACTCTTTCAAATGGAGCCTCGCTATAGGTTTCTCCGTCAATCTGAAGCCAGTTTGCGGCGTCACCAGCCCAGATACTCGAATCCAACCTGAAAAACCCCGCATTTATAGCGGCGAACGCTCCGTGACGCGTGGCGATGGACGACGTTTTTTCGGTGCCGATGGCGGCGTCCATGGCGTGATTGACATCGAGACGGACCTTTGTGAGGTCGAGGCGGAGCAGGTTCATATTGACCTTGAGCCCACTGATCTCTTTTGTGACCTCGGCGTACTCAATGCCGTCCTTGAGTGTTCTCCAATCCTGGGCGGAAAGTTCAACCACATAGAGACATAGGGCACATAGGAAGAGAAGGAAGAGCCTAATTGATCTTTCGAATGCCGCGGTGAAAATGTGATTTTGCATTTCTATGTGTCCTATGTATCTATGTGGTTAGCAAGTCCTATAATACTTGAAATGCGTATCAACGAAAGAGTCGTCGAGCTAAACGATCGTGCGGTCAACCCGCGGGCGAGATATGTGCTGTATTGGATGCAGATGTATAAGCGGGTGGACAACAATCATGCGCTGATCTACGCGATCCGGCGGGCGAATGAATTGAAGCTGCCGCTCGTTGTTTACGAAGGCCTGAAATACTACTATCCGTGGGCGTCGGACCGGATCCATACGTTTATTTTAGAGGGCGTCGAGGACAAGCGGACGGCTTTTGAAGCGTTGGGCATTCGATATGTCTTTTATTTACAAAAAGATGCCGATTCTCCTAAGCGGACGGTCGCGAAACTCGCAAAAGACGCCGCCCTCATCGTCACTGACGATTTTCCGTGTTTTATCATTCCCGATCACAACCGGCGGCTCGCCGATCGGGCGGAAATCCCCGTCTTTGCGGTCGATTCGAACGGCATCATTCCCATGTCGAAATTCGATAAGGAGGAGTACGCCGCCTACACGATCCGGCCGAAGATAAACAAGTTGCTGGACCGCTATCTGCAGCCATTGCCGGTTGAGACGGTCGATATTCCGAGCGTTGGCATCGAGGTTGACTGCCCTGAAACTCTGGTAACTTCTGCAATTGTTTCAAAACTTGTTTCGGAGTGTGACGTCGACCACAGCGTCCCGCCGAGCGAGGTCTATCACGGAGGAACGATCGAGGCACGCAAGCGTTTGAATAAGTTTGTCGATGAGATCTTGCCCGATTACGACAAAGCCCGAAGCAAGCCCGACCGCGACGGTTCTTCGCGGGTGTCGTCGTACCTTCATTTCGGTTTTTTGTCACCGCTTGAGATCGCCCTCGCCGTTCGCGATGCCGATGCGCGGCAGGAATCGATCGACGCATACCTCGAGGAACTGATCGTCCGCCGCGAGCTTTCGTTCAACCTGACGCGGCACAATGCGAACTACGATTCGCTTGCGGCTCTGCCGGCGTGGGCGCACAAAACGATGCGTGAGCATGTGAACGACGAACGCACGCATCTATATTCGTTAGAAGAACTAGAGGCCGGCGAGACGCACGATGAACTGTGGAACGCCGCTCAGCGCGAAATGGTAGCGACCGGCGGGATGCACAACTATGTTCGAATGCTGTGGGGCAAGAATGTCATATCATGGTCGCCTTCGTACGAGGTCGCGATCGAAACGCTGGTCCATCTCAACAATAAATACTGTCTCGACGGCCGCAATCCGAATTCGTACGCCGGAATCTGATGGTGCTTCGGCAAGCACGACCGCCCGTGGTTTGAGCGGCCTGTGTTCGGCCAGATACGATATATGGCGAGCGGGAGTACGGGGAAGAAGTTTGATTCGAAGAAATATATTGAGTGGACGAAGGGTTTGGCGGAACCTGCCGCGGGTAATTGATCTTGGGCTACGCCCATCTATTTGCGGCGAAGCTTAGCTTCGCCGAGACCCCGCTGAATCGTTTTGCGGCTATGCCGCCGCTTTACATGCTTTGCACCTTCGCGCCGAAGCGGCGGCGTAGCCGCAGAAGATAACTGGAGTTTGACGGAAATGCACAGCTTTTCCGCAAATAGAGCGGCAAGCCGCAAGACTTCTCCTTATCGACTATGTGGTGTGACAGAGGTGGCTGTATTCGGTTTTACCGTGATTACTGGCTTTCCCATTGTTACTTGCCCGTTTGTGTATTCGCCATTGCTTTCGACAGGCTCTATCCTACGGATCCCATCAGTTTCGCCCACTTGCGGCAGAGTCCGCCTAACTGTTTTTGGATCAACGGTCATCTCACCAACAGTTGCCTGTCTTGGCTGTTCGCGGATCATGCTGAATGCAAACAAACCGCCGAACAGTCCGGCGATCATCGAAAAAGCCGCGGTCGCGACGCGGGAAACTCGCCGCTTTACCGCTGCCCATCCGACGGGGCAATTCTGGGTCAAAATCGACCCATCCGCGCGGCGAAAGAATCTGACGCATAAGCGGCCCTCTGAGTTTACTAGCAGATCTTCGGCCTCGCGGCGGGTCATGTCGGAGAGATTGTAAACGTTCATTTTGCAGGCGCCACAATGTCGTTTGCGGTAGTCGCCGTACATTTCGTCCCAATTTGCGGGACATGGGGATGCTACGTGGATGTTGTTTAGCGGGTCGTTGAATTGTCTCATTGGTTATTGGGGGCCTCCTGCTTTATTAGACGCGTTTTCGCTGCCTTTGTTCCCGAAGAACGCTCGAGACCGTGGGTTTTTGCACATCTTCTTTGATTTTCTTTGCGGCTCCGCGGCTCTGCGAGAAACTTTGTCCCGCAAAGACGCAGAGTCAGAAAGACAAGATCAAATATTCATGAGTTAGGGATGACAGCCGTCATCACGCTCGAACCCGTCGGGGATGGCACAAAATACGCGGCAAATGGGTTTCGAACACGGTTGGGGCAAGGCTCTCGAACAGTTAGTTTCGTATATGAAGGGTCAATAGAGAATCGTTATTTAGGCTAATAACCTCGTCCAACTATTTTCCCAATCGAAGACCTCGATACCGCTGAACCGCTTTTTATAGTCGTAAAAAGATTCGCCCTCGTATGCGTAACCCTGGTAGTAAAATTCGCATCCCGAATCAGAAGCAAATTCGATCTCTTTGAGCATGGTAAAGATTCCGAGGCCACGGCGTGCTTCGTCTGGATCAAATATCGCGTAGATTCCGGATGTCATCTTTTCACCGACGTCAAAATAGCTGACGGCGATTAGTTTGTCGTTAAGATAGACGGCGATCTCGCGGCCTTCGTTAGGGACTGAGGCGGGTTCGCTCGAGAGAAAATCATATATCGACGCTGGGACGCCGTGTTCAAATCGTTCTTTGTGGCGGTGAAAGAGAGCCTCAGACTCAGGTGTGATCGCGGTTGGACGGATCTCGACGGTCAGGTCCTCGTTTTTGCGCAAGATTCGGCGTTGGCTTTTCGAAGGCTGAAAATTCGCGAGGCGGATACGAAGCGGCATTACGCGACGGATCTCATCATGGTAAAGGGCGAGACTATAGCGGAAAAAATACGTCCCGAAGTGTCGCCAACCGCCAGCCAGCAGCCAATCCAACCGCTCAGCCGGGACTGCGGCGGCACTAAACTCCTCATTGATAAAAACGAGGTCAGTGCCCCGCGTACCAGTCATAAGTTCCGTTTTCCGGCTGGGCCCAAAAATCGCGCGGACGCTCGTTTGTGAATTCGACACGGCCGACCCGTTTTATCTGTTTGATGCCATATTTATTTGGGCTTGCGATCCGAAGCGGAGCACCGTGCTCCAATGACAACGGCGCATCGTTAAGGTCATATGCGAACAGAGTCTGAGGATGCATGATCGCCTGTGTGTCCCAACCGACGTAATACTGTTTGTCAGGCGTCATCATGGCGACATATTGAGGCAGCGCTTGAAGCTCGATAGCGGGAGCGAGCCGCTCGACGAGATCGGAAACGCGGACACCGCCCCATTTTGCGATGTAGCTCCAGCCCTCGATACATTTGAATTCGGTGATCATCTCGGTCCGCGGCATGCCTTTGATATCGTCTAATGTGAGCGTTACCTCGCCGCCGCCTAAGCCGAGAACCGTCAACCGCCAGTCGGCAATATCAACTTCATCTGATGCTCCAAGGCTACTGTTTACGCGGGCCTCGGTGATCTGATCGGGACGAAACTCGTGGGCCAGACGCCGTGGGCTGTAAAAGATATGGCTTACACGCTCATTGAATTCAAAGGCCTTTTTATATAATCCAACCTTTGTCTCGTCGCTCATCCACCGCCAACCGAAGACGCCAACCAGGGCAGCCGCACCGCCGATAATAAAGTTGCGCCGCGAGCGGGCAAACATCTGACTTTTGGCTTCCTCCGGTGAGAGCGGTTCGCTGAGATAACGGTGCTCATTGAGAATAGAAGCGGTGTTGTTCGGGTCGTCCGGAAACGAGTCAACGGTGTGGCCGGTACGTTTTTCAAACTCGCGAACTTTTTCGAGAAGTATTTCCTTGTCTGTGTCGCTCATGCGGTCACCTCCTCTGGAACTTGTACCAGCGGCGGCTCGATCGGCTCGACCGCTTCGACGACATCGTAGCCCGCGATCATCGAGCGGAAATTCGCCCAACCCGCCATCGCCACTTGAAAAATATGGACCCCAAAAAACAGCACATAGCCGATCATTAGGTAAAAATGCTCCCAGCGGGCCCATTCATAACCGCCGAGCAGCGTCGTCAACCATGAAAGTTGCGTAGGTTTATATATAGCGAGGCCGGTGATGACCGAGCCGATTCCCATCAGTATGATGCTCGTGTACGCGATCCGCTGAGCATCGTTGTACTTGCCCTGCGGCGGAAGTTTTTTGACGATGTGAGCGTCGTGAAGGGCGACCAGCGGTGCGCGTTTGAACGATGACGGAACGGGAACGAGAGCCCGCCATTCACCCGAAACTATGGTGTAGATCACATAGAGCAGTCCGTTCCCGGCAAAGAACCACATGAAGAAAAAATGGAGCTGCAGGCCCTCGGCAAGGCGAAACGGGATACCGAGATAGTCATAGAACCACACCGGAAAAAACTTGAACAACTCGGCTCCGAACAAACGAATTGCGTAGACCTGATTGGCCCAATAGATCAATATCCCACTCCAGATCATCATCGTGAGCAGAGGAAAATTGACCCAATGGAGCCATCGGACCGCAAGCGGATGTTTCCTTTCTAGCTGTTTCGCCATAACCACTAAACCGTTTGTCTGAAAACTCTCCAGAATTATGCTCTCGCCGCTTCGATATGTCTACGCATCGCCGGAAATATCGCTCGCGCAACTTGTACGTTATCCGCAGCCTCCATTTCCGATACGACAAAAAATGCATGTGTACCGATGCTAAAGCCGGCAACATTCAATGCTCCGTTAATTCGGTCGCTAACCCCGGAGTCTGATTCCGCGGGAAGATCCGTGTCGGTCACGAGAACCGAAATAACCTTGCCACCACGGCTCAACACGATATGGGTAAACCGGCGGCCGCCGAAGATGCAAACGTGGGACTCGAGCAGCTTGATCGGCGTCGAGCCTTTGTCGTCGAATGCAGTTTTCGCCGCTTCGAATACGGCTTTATCGATATCCTTATTTAATGGGCCGAATTGTTTGACCGCCTCGTCCAGCGGCATTGGACGATGTTCGAGGTTAAATTTGACTGCGCAGTTTTTATGATCGCCTACGGCCTGGCTGGATAGTTCATTCCAGGCGACCTTTACGGCATCCGCCATTCTGGTCTTATTTGCTTCGACTATTGTTTCATTTTGACTTGGCTGCTTAATGTCTTTAGTGACGGCGACGCGGTCAGCGGGCGATCTCAGAATAAAAAAACCACCGATAGCAATAATCAACAGGCCGGCAAAGCTAACGGCCGCGATCCGCAGACCGGCAAAGCCCCCTGTCGTCAGCCGGTCCCAAATACCGGGCCTCAGAGCGATCTGTCGAAGATCGGAATGGAGCCGTGCAGCAAACGACTGGTCGATCTGTAGTTCGCGTGACGAAAGTACGGCACTCTGAAGCCGTGATCGCAGTTCACGTTGGGCCGCAAGCTGTTCGCGGCAGTCGCGGCAATTCTCGAGGTGGCTGAGCACATCGTGATTCGTCTCGATGAGCAGTTCATCGCTCAAATACGAATCGATCAATCTTCTAAATTCCTGGCAATCCATTTTTTGTGCCTCACCCATTCGACGCGATGCCAAATTCTCCTGCAACTCCTGTTAATTGCTGCCTAAGCAGCCGCCGTCCCCGGTGCAGCCGCGACATCACGGTACCGATCGGGAGTCCGAGCAGTTCGGCGGCTTCCTTGTATGTAAATTCCTCGACATCCGTCAGCAATACAACCTCGCTAAACTTTGCCGGCACCTGCTCGATGGCCTTCAGAATGTCCTCGTCGGTCAATCGCTGAGGTATCGACGGCTCAAACGCGACGGTTTCGGCGATCTGTTCTTCGGCATCCTCGACGAGTTTTAGCTGACCGAGTCTCATTTTTCTCTTGCCATTGACGCGATAGAGAATCGTCATCAACCATGCCCGGCAATTTGTATCGGGTGCGTACCGGTGAAAACCCTTCAACGCCTGGATAAATGTTTCCTGCGTCAGGTCTTCAGCGATCTCAGTGTCGCGTGAGAGCCATTTTGCCACACGAAAAACGTCAGGCATCAACGGCACCGCTTCGGTCTCAAAAGCCGCCCATTCCTTTTCTCTCTCTTTCCCGATTCCAAACATTTATTCCGATATCTCGTCAGAAACGCCTTTTCGTCCAACACAGTACCTATTCAGCGATCGATCGATTTTATTCCCTTTTTTTGTCGTCATTACGACAGATAAAGGAATCTGCACCGACTGATGCTTAAAGTTCAATTTTCCAAATGTATCAAAACGACTGGGAATAATTTGCGATTAGTTCAGCATTCTTAATGTCGAGAGTAAAATATCGATCGGAGAGTTAATTTATGAGCAATAAAACAATATCTATAACCGCAGTCATACTTCTTGCGACGGCTCTGGCCGCGGCAGGTGTTTGGAAGCGTTCAGCTTCATTTTCCTCGATGGCCGCCCAGCCCTTGACCGATGCTGGTCTGAAATCAGCAAATACAGGACAAGATGATGTTTCGATCATTATGGCTCCGGATGAGAGCGCTCCGGCCTCCGCCGAGGATGTCTTGATCACGGCAAAAAATGCGAAAGTCGCACCCGAGATCACCGAGGGCAAATGGGTAAATTCGGACGCCCTTACGATCGCCGGACTTCGGGGACGCGTTGTTTTGGTGGATTTTTGGACGTTTGGCTGTTACAACTGCGTCAACACTCTGCCATCAGTAAAAGGATTTGATGCAAAGTATCGTGAAAAAGGCCTGACCATAGTCGGCGTCGAAACCCCCGAGTTGCCGAACGAACGCGACTTCGGCAATCTCAAGTCCGCTGTAAAACAACGGGGCATCGCTTACCCGGTTGTCACCGATAATGAAAGCCGCACATGGGAGTCCTTTGGTGTAAACGCGTGGCCAACCGTCGTTATTCTGGATAAACAGGGCCGAATTCGCTATCGCCATGTCGGCGAGGGCGCGTATGACGTTCAGGACAAGGTTATCCGTACCCTTCTGGCCGAACGTGACGGAATATCGGCCTCGTCCGACGACGTTTTTGACGGAAAGTTAGTCGAAAAAAATAAGGAAGAATGGCGTAAACAGCTAACCCCAGCCCAATATTATGTTCTTCGCGAGGAAGGCACGGAACGGGCATTTACGGGTGAGTATGCGGATAATCATGCAGATGGCGATTACTATTGCGCGGCTTGTCACATGAAACTATTCTCCTCAAAAGCGAAATTTGAGTCGGGAACCGGATGGCCCAGCTTTTTCGAGCCTATCAATAAGAAGAATGTGACTGAGATCACCGACAGCTCGTTTGGTACGACGCGGACCGCTGTCGTCTGCAGTCGATGCCATTCGCATCTCGGACACGTCTTCGACGACGGACCTAAACCGACCGGACTTCGCTATTGCATGAACTCGGTCGCGATGAAGTTTGAAAAGCGCTGATTCGGATGATCTAAAACAGGAAACTCAGGCATTTTGACCTGAGTTTCCTGTTTTGAATTCCTTTGTTTATATCACCAATTAACCTTTCCTTCTTGCGACGTGTCGATCTGGGTAAGCTCGACGCCTTCGTTGTAGAAGAAAATGTTCATGTTGTCGAAGAGAAAAGTGTGCGAGTCCGGGTTTGATACATCGAGGCCGAAATGATTTATCAGTTGCTTTTGTTTTTCCAGCCACTCTTTCCAACAGCCTTGGCACATCTCCTCACCGATCTTTTGCCCTAGCTCCGTCGGGATCGGCGCGTAGCCGATCGGTTCACCCTTCTGCCCGCAACGTGCACATTTGAATTTGTCACCAAATAAAGCCATATTTCAATCCTACCACGACCCACCAGCGTCAGCACGTTTGATTGCTTCCAGAACGTCAGCGTCGCTCGGTTTGAATAGGCTTAGCGGCTGTGCCTTATGGTAGGCGATCTTCCCTTGTTTATCGATAACGACGACTCCCCGCGCCGAACGGCCAGGTAGCCATGACTTCATATCGTACGTTGTCGAGACGCTACGGTCAGTGTCCGAAAGCAGCCGCAGCGGAAGTTCGTGTTTTTCGGCGAACTTATCATGTGACTCGACCGTGTCCGTCGAAATGCCGACGACCTCCGCTCCCGTCGCCTGATAATCCGACCAATGGTCGCGAACCGAACAAAGCTGTGCCGTGCATACGGGCGTATTATCGCCGGGATAGAAAAGCAGAACAACCGTATGTCCTTTGTAATTACTAAGGGTCCAATCGTTGCCTTCGCCATCTTTTAGTGTGAAATCAGGTGCAGCCTTTCCAATATTCATTTGTTTAGTCCTTCAATCTATGATGTAAGCTTTTATTGCACGACCATCTTGGCTTCCAAACTCTATGATCAAATAGTGTATCCAAGGGCCATTGTTCGCACCGCCGAGCCAAGCTCCCGGATCAGTCTCATATTCCAATAGGCCAGCTTTAGTAATATTTTCAGGTTCGCCAAGTAATGATCGCACTTCCATAGGCGATTTCCCGACTAGAAGCGAATGTGCCAGTAGGTCGTCTGTCATTCGACCGCGCTCACGAAGGTCATGAGTTTTCCACTTCGCTGAGTCAAATTTCTCACTGTTCGCCTTAAAGTCGCGAGTACAACTAATTACGAACAGACAGGTAATGGCAATAAATGTGAGTCGGGCTCGACGCATTATTGAAAGTCCCTGATATCTCTAAACGGTTTCTCCGCGTCGGTAAAATCCGGCCGGTAGTAGTGCGATGCGGATTCATATTCCTGCATAAAGCCTTCTTCGATGCCGAGATCGTCGAGCAGGGAGACGGCCTCGAACCATTCTCCTTCGGAAATGCGGCGAGAGAGCAGGATGTATCGCTCATCGATCGCGGCTTTGTTGGTCGCGTAATATTGGGCCATTAGCGAGATCGCGGTTTTTGGTGAAAGCTCATCGCGTATCCAACGCAAATTATCTTCGATCCCTGCGATGTCATTAGGCAAGACGAGTAAGCGGATCATCAAACCTCGTTTGAGCAGACCGTCATCGCCGAAGACAAGTCCGCCGCCCATTTGCCGGTGCATCTCAGTGATCGCGGCACGGGCGTGCTCTTTGTAATTGTGAACTTTCGAATACTGAAATCCGGCGTCGGAATCGGCGTATTTGAGGTCCGGCAAATAGATATCGACGATGCCATCGAGCAATTTAAGAACCTCGACCGAGTCGTACGCGTTTGTGTTGTATACGATCGGCAACCGCAATCCCTGACCTGCGGCGATCAATATCGCCCTCGCCATCTGCGGTGCAAAGTGTGTTGGCGAGACAAAACCGATGTTATGATACCCTTTCGCCTGCAGCTCGAGCATCATTTCGGCGAGGCGATCGTGGGTTATCTCGTTCTTTTTCTGCTCACGCCAGGTTTGCGAGATCTGATAATTCTGACAATATACGCACCGAAGATTGCAGTTGCCGAAAAAAATGTTCCCGGCGCCGTTTGTCCCGCTTAAACACGGCTCTTCGCCAAAATGAGATGTATAGCTTGAGACAATCGGCAGACGACCGGAGTAACACGCGGCAATCTCGTCCGCGAGACGGTTGTTCCCGCAATCCTTCGGGCAGACGGTGCATGAGGCGAGCAGGGCTTCTAGCGCGAGAACACGCTCCTCAAGCCTATTCTCCGCCAAGAGTGTTAGATACTTTGCGTCCACTTTTTCCCTTTATTTTTGCCGTCTTGGTACCGTTGCCTCGGCCCTTTGTCGCATATTTCTTTACGACGTTGTCGGGGGCCAGCGTTCTCGCCAGTTCCCACGTAAAATCCATTTCGGCGTTGACGGTAGCGGTGGCCATTCGCGTCTCACGAAGCATTTGTAGGCTCCCGTAAAAAAGACACATGATCCCGACAATACCGATGACGATCGGCAGGATCTGTAGAATGCGATAATGCGAAAAAAAAGCCGCGATCGCGATCAGGACACTCGTTAAAACAAACGAGCAGAGGCCGTAATAGAATGCTCCCATCGCCCTCTGCAAAACGCGCGAACGGCTTGTCGCCTTGTCCAATAGATCGACGACTACCTCAACACGCTTGTCATACAAGGGTATCTGGTCGTGATCATCGTCATACATCAACTCGCCAAGGCGTATTTCCAAATTACGCACGCGATCGACCACACGGCCCAATCTCGTCGATGTCGATAGTACGAGCGAACCGGTCGCCGAGATCAGCAACGCCGGCGTAACCATCGCGGTCAAAAACTCGATGGTCGTATTCAGCGCATTCGAGTTTATACTAATCAGCTCGTCGGCAAACATTATCTCGAATTCTACGCTATAATCGCGGAAAAATGAACGGAATGAATCAGCACCCTCAAGGCACCGTCGTCAACGCACGATTTGAAAGCACTGTTCTCGCGGGCAATCCGCTCGGCGATCCATCGGTGCGTGACCTCTTTGTCTATTTGCCGCCGGGTTACAATCACGGCGGCGAGCGTTTTCCCTCGGTTTATTGTCTGACGGGTTTTACAGGCCGCGGTAAGGGGCTATTAAATGATTCCGCGATGGCCCCAAATCTTGCTGAACGTATGGACCGCCTGATCGGTAGCGGCAAGATCAGGCCAATGATAGTCGTAATGCCGGATTGCTTTACTTACTACGGAGGTTCCCAGTACCTAAACTCAACTGCGACCGGCAACTACGAAGACTATCTAACTGAAGAGCTCGTACCGAAAATTGATCGCGACTTCCGAACGATTCCCGATCCAGGTTCGCGAGCCGTTATGGGCAAATCATCAGGTGGATATGGCGCGTTGATCATGGGACTCCGGCACTCCGACCTGTTTGGACTCGTTTGTTCGACCAGCGGCGATGCGTATTTTGAGCTTTGTTACATCCCGGATCTTGCAAAAGCTTTTCGCGCGATAAAAGGTGACGTAAATGGGTTTATCAAGAAATTTTGGGGCTCAGAAAAAAAAGACAAGAATAGTTTTCCGGGATTGAACATCATCGGCATGAGTTCCTGCTATTCTCCAAAAGGCGTGGATTTTGACATTCCTTTCGACCTAAACACGGGCGAAATGCGCGATGAGGTTTGGGAGCGTTGGCTCGAACACGATCCGGTCCGTCTTGTGGAAAAGTATGTGGAAAACCTGACGCGACTGAAACTGTTGTTTATTGACGCGGGAACGCGAGACGAGTTTGCTCTCGATATCGGGGCACGTATCCTTTCAAAAAAACTCGACGATCTGGATGTCACCCATATTCATGAAGAATTTGACGACGGGCATTTTAGTATTTCCTATCGGTATGATCGCTCGCTGGAGTTGATCTCGGAGCGAATTCTAACCACATAGAAATATAGGTAACATAGCACCCGATTCCTCCTATGTTTTCTCTGTGCCTATGTGGTATATTTCCTGACCCAGAACCCGTTCGACCTCGGCGCCCATCTTTCCGATCGCCATAAACGCCATCATTTTGAAATCGCTCATAAACGACCAGAATGGGAAGCGAAAACTAGCAGGCCGATTCTTTTCGATATAGAAGTGCGAGTACCAGGCAAAGCCATAGCCGACGACAAAGAACACGGGGAAGAAATACCACTGTCCACGAAGAACAAAAAATGCGGCGAGCGCAATTCCCAGCGACGTACCGATAAAATGCAATGCCCGGGTCAGCGGTAGGCGGTGCTCCGAAACGTAGAAATCCCAAAATTCCGTGTAATTCGTCGGGTTCGTATTCATATTCCCTCTCGGCGAATATTAGTACACTATGCCGCTTGTTTCAATTCGACAGGCTGCCGCTCAAGGTCGGGAAGCTTGATACCAGTCGCCCAACCAACACGCTCGAGCAAGCGAACCGCGATCCAATTCATATCGAACTGGTACCAGCTCAGCCCGTGCCGCGCCGATGTCGGAAACGCGTGATGATTATTGTGCCACCCCTCACCAAATGTCAGGATCGCGACAAACCAATTGTTGGTCGACAAGTCGCCAGTGTCGTGTGGGCGTTTGCCATAGATGTGCGCGAGTGAATTGACGAACCAGGTCGTGTGCCAGCCGACAACCACTCGGGCAAATACACCCCAGACAACCATCGTCCAACCGCCGATCGCGAACAGAATGAACGCGGAAACTATGATCGGAAGGTAAAAATATCGCGAAATGAGCACGTGACCTTTATCCTTTAGCAAATCGGGCACAAAACGCTTGAGGGTCGCCGCATCGTGATCCTGAGCGGTTCCCAAGAGTACCCAGCCGATCTGCGCCCACCAAAAACCGGGCCGGATCGAGTGCGGGTCCTTGTCCGTATCGGTAAATGCGTGATGCATCCGGTGCGTCGCGATCCAACGATCAGGCGGATCCTGGATCGACATCGTAGCCAAGGTAGACAGCGTGTATTCGAGCCATTTTGGCGCCTTAAAACTCCGGTGCGTAAGCAGACGGTGCCAGCCCAACCCGACGCCGAGACTGCCGACGATCCAGTTGCCGATCATCAGGGCAGCAAAATTAGGCCAGCTCAGAGTAAAAAAAGCTGGTATCGCGAGCAGATGGAATGACACGACGATCGCCATGTTCTTCCAGTTAATTCCGGTACGCGGTTTCTCGAATTCGAGGACGTTTTGCATTAGGAAGATAATATGACCACTAAATTAAGACACTATTAGAGTAACAGGTTCGCAGCTTACGGATTGTAATAGATTTGTCGGAATCAGTTCGGGCGTTGTCGAATCATCGGGACGAGATCGAAGGTCAGGACGATGCCTCCGCAATCGCCTTCAGGCCGGCGTTACGCTTCATAACCAGAGATCTAATATGCCTTTCAAGAACGAGTTTGTCGGCGACAGCTCCCAAAACCCCAAACGGTGAGATCCATACGACGGTATCGCGAACCAGAGTGCCGCTGTCCCGCTTTACGAATTCGTGGATGTGCTTGAATGTCTTGAAACAACCTTCGATCATCTCATCAACGAGCAGAGTCGGGTGTTCAAATTCTGTGACACGGACGGTCAATCGCTGACGCAGACCAAATTGGGAGCTTTCGAATCTCACGGTCTGTCCAAGACTAAAAGGTCCCGATATTTCCGGGGATGGTGCAGGTTGGATCCGTTGGTCCCGGATCAGATCAAAGCACAGTTCGGCAGGTGCCTGGATACGTGTTTCGATAATTAATCTGGGCATGTTTTTAGAACTTTGTCCGCACTAATTCGGCCAGACCGACGCCGACGAGGCCGCATGCTATCTCTAGGACAATCCCGATCATCGAAAAGGCAGTTATCGAGATCAATAAAGCCAGGGCGGGGCTTCGATTCCCGTTTATCAGATAGTTCGCGAAGACTACAGCCCCGATGCTCATAGCTATCGCGACAATCATCGCGAGGAGCGCGTACGCTCCAAAACCCCATGATGCATCGCTCTCGCTATAGCCGTTCATCGCTATTAGCATGAAGAACAGGGTTCCAACGCCAGCAATAACATTAACGACCATCGTACAAATAGACGCGATGAACTTTAGAACCATATCTTGATCCAGCGAGACGCCGGAAAAATATTACCCGGCTGGAAATTCTTTCGGTTATTGCTTTTTTGTCAGGTGAAATCCTTTTCCGTCCGGACATTGGTAAACGGTTAGCCGAACAGCCTTTTCCTTTGACAGTATCTTGGCTCGTAGCTTTGCACCGTCTTTGGTGTCGTAGAGAGCTTTCGAAAGCCCGCTTCCGTCGCGGCATTTACAGACATTCGAAGAACTGGGCGTTTGGCGTTCGCTCGGCGAAAGATGCCACAGCCCGCAACGCGGACACTCGTAAGGAATCAATTTTTTGCGGTAAGTCGTGCTGGCATAATCAGCCGCCGTTTGAGCCTCGCGCCTGGAAACATATTCCGAAAGCGGTTGACCGGTATTGCCCAAGCAAGTTTCGCTCTTTGCGGCCATACTCTCGTACGCTCCAACCTACTTAACGGCGGCCTTTTGTTTCGCCAACTCGGTTCGAAAGGCCTTTTCTTTTTCTGCCACAAATGCCTTGTATCCTTCCGGATCGATAAATGGTGACTGAGATCCTTCCTTCATTTGTGCGTACTTGTCTTCCATCCCGAAATAAGCACCGTGGGCCCCTAGGTAGTAGTCGCATGGCAGCGATCTCAAAACACTGAACATGCGTTCGTAGTCCTCGGCGATCCCTGGATAGAGCTTGTTGCCGACTAGCTTGTAACCAGGATTTACATTTGGGCTCCCGACAATTACGACATTACGGGTCTTTCCGGCTTCCTTTACCTTCATCGTCCAAGTTGTACAGCCCTTTGTGTGTCCCGGTGTCAGATGTGCGACGAGCACAGAACCTCCGAGCTTTACTTCGTCCATGTCATGCAAAACGCGATCTACCTTAGTGGCCGGATAAAGGGACTCAGGCGTATTGCCATATTGAAAATCGTCTTTGCCGCCGGATTCGACCACGGATACGTCGGCATCCATCACCATATACTTGGCGCCGGTAAGCTTTTTGATCATCGCGCTTCCCGCAATATGGTCCCAATGAGCGTGGCTGATCAGAAGGATCTTGATTTCGCTAAACTTAAAACCGAGTTTCTCGACGCTCGCCTTGATCAGTGGAACATTTGCCTCAAGATCGCTGTTGATCAGAATGTGTCCGTCCGGAGTCGTTATCAGATAGTTGGCAAGCCCCTTGCTCCCGACGTAGTAGAGATTGCCCGCGATCTTGAACGGAGGAAAGGGTTCTGTCCAGGCATTTTGTGCCGCGACGGTGCCGGTGAATGCCGCAAACGTGAGTAGCAAAACCAATAGCATACTAACGAAGAGTGGACGCCCAATTTGTAATCTCATATGTTTTAACGCCTTTGGCCATCATCGGACCACGCCTTTCAATATGATCATTTCCAAAGCAATTTTAATCCGTCCGGAGCAAATCGCCGAAATTCAGGGTCGCCGCTAACCAAGGTCATTTTTCGCGAGATCGCCTGCCATATGATCATCCGGTCGAATGGGTCGTTATGAGTGGGTTCGGTTAGTTCGCCGTAAGTCGCTGCTTCCTCTGGCGATAGCGAAAGAGGTTCGATACCGGCATTCAACGCCGCGGTAAGGAGATCGTCATTCCACCCAAGATCGAGCTTGCCGATCCGCACTTTGATAGCTATTTCCCATAGCCCGATCGAACTGACAAACGCTTGATTTGATTTGTCCTCAATTGCGTGACGAGCAACCTTCGGGAGCTTTTTGGGTTCGGATACCGTCCAAAGAAAGGTATGGGTGTCGAGAAGTAATCTCATTTACCAAGATTAATGAACTCTTCTTCGGTCATTTTGAAGTCAGGAGCAAAAACGACCTTCATCTTTCCCTCTAGCAGGCCCAACTTTCTCTTGCCCTTCTTCTTAGCCTTCGAGCTATCCATTGGGACAAGCTTAGCAACGGGCTTCTTGCTCTTACCATACAAGACTCCGACGCTTTCGCCCTGCTGGATCAACTCCAACACATCCGAAAACTGTGCTTTGAATTCTCCGACCGGTAGGCTTTTCATAATAAATATTATGGCAGATTCTTGACAAGTTGACAAGAAAAAAGCCAACTCAATTTTCATTATTCAAGATGCTCGCAATTCGCTCCTTGCCGATTATAGATGCATATTCGCCTAGGCTTCGAAGAAGTGACTGAACCGCTTTTTCGTCGCCGCGTTCAATTGACCGAAGCAGGTTTCCCAAGGCCTTTTCTGCCTTAGTTCTTTTAGATTGTATTTCTCGATCTTGTTCATTTTGGATCGCCTCATTTCGCCGAATGACCAATCTTTTCTTAATCTCGTCCAGTTCTTCAATTGACCGAGCATCGTGGGAATAATATGCGTAACTTGAAGTATTCGTCAAAACCCACTCAAATACATCATTTTGCGGATTCTCAAGAATTGGGAACAGTCGATGCAAGGCTGTAACACTGCCTATTCCGCCTACTGAGTCTTCCAAAATAGCCATGGCCTTGATTAAGGCTATTTGGTCTTGTTGGCTCAGTTTCTTGACGAAAGCAGATACGTCAGTATGGGATGAAGAAAACCTAACTACCTCGGCGTGATTTCCAGCTATTGGAAGGCCTTTGATTTCCTCAAAAGTCTCACGGCGCCCTATTTCGACAAGTTGTTCAAGTAGTGAATTAAGCATTCTAATCCGCGAACGCCACGCTCAGTTGTTTGAGCGGCGTTGATTTCTTCTCATCGATGTCGTCGATGCCGTCGCGGTTGATGTAGTTATACAAAATATCCCGCTGCTGCGGAACATATCCAGCTTCGCGGATCTGGTAGCGGAGGTCTCGTTCGTTGGCGCAGGTTGAGGCGCCGGCGGCGGAGACAACGTTTTCTTCGATCATGATCGAGCCCATGTCGTCGGCGCCGAAGCGGAGAGCGGTTTGGCCGAGCTTGAGGCCCTGGGTGAGCCATGAGGCCTGGATGTGTTGGACGTTGTCGAGAAACAGTCTCGAGACAGCGACCATCTGGAGATAGTCGATGCCGGTTGGTTCTTCGGTGATCTTACGTCCGAGAGCAGTGTTTTCCCGTTGAAATGTCCACGGGATAAAGGCCGTAAAACCGCCGGTTTCGTCCTGCACGTCACGAACACGCTGCAGATGCCGCACACGGTGTGGAATGCCGTCGCCGATGCCGAACATCATCGTCGCCGTTGAGATCAGCCCAACCTTGTGCACGGCCCGCATCACATCTAGCCATTCCTGCGTATTACATTTGGTTGAGACGCGTTTTCGGACTTCGTCGTCCAGAATCTCGCCGCCGCCGCCTGGCAGGCTGTTGAGGCCAGCAGCTTTAAGCCGCCGCATTATGGTTTCGTAATCGAGTCCGGAGATCAGCGAAATATTATGGATCTCTGGCGGCGAAAAACAGTGGAGTTGAAACTTGGGATATTTTGCGTGAAGCGTCGATAACAAGTTTTCATACCACTCGATATTAAAATCCGGGTGCAGCCCACCCTGCATGAGTACGCCGGTGCCGCCTAATTCGATCGTTTCGTCGATACGTTTTTCGATCTCTTCGATCGAATGAACATAGGTATCGGGTTTTCCTGGCCGGCGATAGAATGCACAAAATGTGCAGACAACATTGCAGACGTTCGTGTAGTTAATGTTGCGGTCGATAATGTACGTGACAACATCGCCGGGATTTTTTCGCTGCCGGATCTCATCGGCGGCAAGCCCAATTCGGACGAAATCCCTTGATTCGAGCAGCGAGGTGCAATCTTCGGCGGTTAATCGTTCATTGGCAAGAGCTTTGTCCAAAATCGGCTGAATTGACACGTTCATCGGCTTTATTTTAGCAAAATACGAATCTAAACTGTAAGACATATGACGGGTGTCGCGACCGCCAAATTTGAATCAGCCCTTGAGGTAACAGACAGTTCGCCTTTGTTACACATTTTACGAGTTCCCAAAGCTGGGGTCGCCCATTTCCGCTTTAAGGGAAATCTTCGCCGGGTCATTTGCTCACTAAATGATACCGAGCCATTCAACTGCTCGCTTTTTCCAAGCAAAGGTGACTACTTTATTACGCTGAGTAAGCAGCTTCGAAATAAGCTCAAGGTCGAGGTTGGTGATGCGGTATTGGTAGAACTCAAGAAAGATGAGAGCAAATATGGCATGCCGATGCCTGAGGAATTTGCCGAGGTACTTTTGCAGGACCCTGCCGGCGAGCGGTTTTTTGACGGACTTTCACCGGGCGATCAAAGGTTGATGTTGAAACTTGTCGTCTTTGTAAAGGACGTCGATCGTCGTATTGCCCGTTCACTTGCGGGGGTTGATCTCCTGAAACGGTCGGATGGCAGGTTTGACTACCACGCACAGCACCTGGCCATGCGGATCGCCGGGTCAAAAGATCCCGGAGCCGAGATCGATCGTCTGACATCGGGAAAGCTGTAAATGCCCAAATCAAAAAACCAGGTCGAATTTGAGACCGAACTCGTTATGTCAACTACCGGGTCGGGTTGGCATTTTCTGCTCGTAACCAAGGACATCGTCACGAAACTCGGTTTTGAAGGCAAATATAAGCGGGTGATCTGCTCGATGAATGGCGAGGAATCGTTTCAATGTGCTCTGTTGCCATGGGGCGAACTGTTCTACATTATCGTCAGCAAAAAGAAGCGTCTTGGCCTCGTAGCGGGCGACATTGTGAAAGTGTTGCTTGTGAAAGACGTGAGTAAGTACGGGCTACCGATGCCGGAGGAATTCGAAGAGGTACTGAAACAGGACCCGGACGGTGATGCAATGTTTCATGCCCTAACAGCAGGAAAACAAAGGTCCATGCTCTATCTTCTTTCGCATGCCAAGGACATCGACGTCCGCATTCATCAGGCTTTATTGATCATCAACCACCTCAAAGCAAACGGCGGCAAGATCGTCGACAAACTGCTTTATCAAGAGCTAAAGCGGCCAATGTATTAGTCTGCCGTAATAAGGACCTCCACTTATTTCAGTCCAACACGACGCAAATTCATAACGTTAAAGATATACTATTGACATATAACGATATATCGTGATAGATTACTGACAATCGTTAGCGAGTCTTTGACCTCGCCGAGATATTTTAAGAATTAGAGGTAGAAAATATGAATGGAAGATTTGGTTTTAGATTTGGTGGACGCCATGGAATGGGTTTTGGATTTGAGGGTCCGCGCGTTAAGCGCGGCGACATGAAATTTCTGTTGCTTGAGATCCTAAAGGACGGGCCGCGACACGGCTATGAAATGATCAACGGCCTTGAGGGCCAGTTTCGAGGATATCGGCCGAGCCCAGGCTCGGTATATCCGACGCTGCAGATGCTCGAAGAGGGCGGATTTGTCACAAGCGAGCAGGTCGACGGAAAAAAGGTCTTTACGATCACTGAGGCCGGGCTTAAGCTGGTTGAGGAACGGGGTGAATCTTGTTACGAAGAAACGCCGGGAATGAAGCAGGCGTTTGAGCTCAGGCAGTCGATGAAGAAGTTAGCCGCCGCAGTGATGGACGGAGCCCGCGACTCAGACGAGGAAACGGTGAAACGAATCGGCGAGATCCTGAACAGGGCAAGAAAAGAGGTCTATGCGGTGCTGGCCGAATCGTGATCCGATAGAATAACTCAAAGAAAGACGAGCGGCTTGTTCTCATCGATCAGGCCGTTTTTGTGCGCAAGGTTGAAGAAAAGTTCCATTCCCTGCCGCATCGAGTCATCAACCGAGTAGGAGATGTTTCGCGATAAATACTCAGCGAGTTCGTCACGCCCGATCGTGATCTGTATTTCGTAATTTGTGACGATCTCATCGATATGTGCCAGGCCTTCGTCACGTGCGGCGGCGAGATCGACCGGGCACGTGTCACGGCGTGTCATCCACATTGCAAAGACAAAACCGAGGCCGGTATGCGTGTTCCACGTTTCAGCCAGGTCAAATTTCCGGTAATGAGTTTCGTCGATCATCAACGCCGGGTCGCCGATGATCAGCGCGCAGTCCGATACAGCAAGCATCGCATCGATATTCGGCGTCGCATCACGCCACTCCGGTTCGAAACCCAAGAATTCGCGAAAAATGATCTTTGTAAGTGCGACCGATGTACGTGACGAGGTGTCGAGCGAAACCGTTCGGGCTTTTTCGAGATCGTCTCCCGTTGTTACGAGACAGACACTGCGGACGCGCTCCCTGGCGCCGACGCAAATATCGCGAATGATCCGCACATCGTCGATCATCTGGTACGCGATAACGGGTACGAGAGCAGCATCCACGCGGTCCTGCATCAGCAATTCCGCTGACCGAGCAGGAGCTGTATCCATGATCAACTCGACATCGCCATGGAGTTTGCCGTAGAGAAACGACCAGACAAGTGGTGCGGTATTTGTGTAGCTTGACGCAGAAATGCGAGGAGAGCTCATATTTTCAAGCCAGAATATCCTGGAACTCAGGCGTCCGCCATCCATTGCCTTTAGCCTAAATACAAAGCGGCTGCCAATGCAAATGTTGTCAGTCAATGGCTTTTGAATTATTCTCTACATGTACAGAAAACTCAACATGTTTCCGGCCGACTTACTTCGTCAAATAACAAGATGATCTACGATATTACAGTTCCGATCAGTGCCGCTACACCGATCTATTCAGGCGACCCGGGCGTTGAGTTAACGTCGTTCAAGGCCATCGCCCGCGGCGATTCGGCAAATGTGTCGCATGCGGCATTTGGCGTTCATACCGCTACCCACGTTGATGCGCCTAATCATTTTATCGAGGGCGGGCGGCGCGTCCACGAACTCGATCCGGCAAAACTCCTGGGTCCATGTCGCGTGATCGAAGTTGCCGAGGATGTCATCGGTATTGAGCCCGAGCACGTTGGCGATTTAACGGGGATTTCAAGAGTAATTTTTAAGACGCGTAATTCGAAATTTTGGGATACTCCGGAAGACGGCTTCCGCAAGGATTTCACTTATCTGACGCCATCAACAGCTAAATTGTTGGTAGAAAATGGCATCGTTTTAGTAGGGATCGATTATCTCTCGATCGAAGCGAGCGGTGCACCGGGGCATCCCGTTCACATAACGCTGCTAGCGAATGAGACTGTCATACTCGAGGGTGTCGACCTGCGGGCGGTCCCACCCGGCGATTATGAATTGATCTGCATGCCGCTGAAATATATCGGAGCGACCGGAGATGGAGCACCGGCAAGAACCTTTTTGCGAGAGCTCTAAAAATATGAAAGCAATATTTCTTATTTGTTTTGTGGCTGGATTCGGTCTTATCACCTTTGGACAAACACCCACAAAACTCCCTCCCTTTATCGGTATTACGGTCGAAGTCGAAGGTGGGCAAGCACGAAAGATGATGCCTGCCGATCTCGCCAAGCTGCCAAGAGTTGAGGTCAAGGCTAAGGATCACGACGGCGTCGAAGGGATCTACTCTGGTTACGAACTTCGCGCTGTGATAGCACCGGCCGGTGCAAAACTTGGCAAGGATCTTCGAGGACCGGCGATCGCCCAATTTCTGGTTGTCGAGGCCGCCGATGGGTACCATGCAGTTTATTCTCTGACCGAGCTCGATCCTGATTTTACCGACAAGATCGTAATCCTGGCAGACAAACGCGATGGAAAGCCGCTTGCTGAAAAAGACGGGCCATGGCAGGTCATCGCAACAAACGAGAAGAAACATGCGCGTTGGGTTCGCCAGGTTACCGCTCTAAAAGTCAGAATGGCGCGTTAGGTTTTATGTCCACGCAGAGGCTCTATGATAAGTGGTCGGAGACCTACGACGATGTCGAAAACAAAACACGCGATCTCGAAAAACAGGTTTGCGAGCAAGTTCTTTCGGGCATTGAGTTCGAGAACGTACTCGAACTAGGAAGTGGAACAGGAAAGAACACTCTCTGGCTCGCTGGCCGTGCAAATCAAGTCATTTCCGTCGACCTTTCGGAGGAAATGCAGGCGGTCGCAATTGAAAAAGTTAAGAACTCCAATGTTGAGTTTCGGCAGGGCGACATTCGTCACGAGTGGAAATTTGTCGAGTCAAGGGTTGATCTCATTACCTGCAGTTTGATCCTCGAACACGTCGAAGATCTTGCACACGTTTTTAAACAGGCTAGTAAAGCCTTGTCCGCCGATGGATATTTCTATGTATGCGAATTGCATCCGTTCAAACAATACGCGGGCAGCAAGGCGCGGTTCGAAACGGACGGACAACAGCAAGTTCTCGAGTGCTTTCAGCATCATGTGACCGACTACACTGCGGCGGCTGTAAAGAGCGATTTTGTAATTGCAGCGGTTAACGAATGGTTTGATGAAGACGACAGGAATGCTCTTCCACGCTTGATCTCGTTTTTGTTCCGGAAGAATTTGTGAATATCGTAAACGACAAGATCTACCGCGAGCGTGTTTACGCCATCGTCCGCCAGATCCCGGTGGGTATGGTTATGACCTACGGCCAACTCGCGATAATCCTTGGCGAAGGCTACACGGCTCGCACCGTTGGCTATGTCATGCACGGCTCGGACGAAGGCGTGCCGTGGCAGCGTGTCATCAATTCGCAAGGCAAATGCTCAACCGGACGATTGACGATACCGATGAATCTGCAGCAGGAACTGCTCGAAGCCGAGGGCGTGGTCTTTAGTGAGAAAGGTAAATGCGATCTCGCAAAGCTTCAATGGTTTCCTGAGGGTTTCGAGCCGGACGAGGACGATCAGATCAGCTTGTTCGAGAAGTAAATTTTACCGGCCCCACTTCAGCTTATCTCTCAAAACGTCAAAGTAGTTTCTATTCGCGGGCTGCACCAGGTTAAATGTCGTTTCGCTCTTGCGGATCACTACGCGGTCGCCGGCTTTCATGCGGTGGCCTGTTTGCCCATCGAAAGTAAGAAAAACGCCTTCGTTCTCATCTTTTAGGTTTAGTTCGATCTCCGCGCTATCAGGAACGACGATCGGACGATTTGTGAGCGTAAACGGGCAAATAGGCGTCAGGACAACGGCGTTCATCGAGGGAAATATTATCGGGCCGCCGGCCGAGAGATTGTATGCGGTCGATCCGGTCGGTGTGCAGACGATCAGCCCGTCCGCGCGAAATGAATTGACGAATAATCCGTTGAGCCTCACCTCTATCTCGATGATTCGGGCCAACGCCGATTTATTGATGACAATATCGTTCAAAACACGACCGGCTTCAAGCTTTTGACCGTCACGAACGAGTTCCGCTTCGAGCATTTCACGCCGGTCTATCTCGTAGCTGCCCGCGAGTATATCGTTTAGGGCGGGAAACATCTCTTCGAACCGAAAATCGGTCAGATAGCCGAGACTGCCATAGTTGATACCAAGTACAAGAACCTCTTTTTTTCCGATCAGCCGGGCGGTCGAGATCATTGTGCCGTCACCGCCGAGAACGACGATAAGATCAGCCCCCTGAAACGCTTCGTCGTCAACCGGCATTCCCGCCAATCGCGGCTCGCCGATCTGTTCTATCCCTTTTGATCGAAGCCACACCGACAACTCTGCGGCAGTCGCCAAAGCCTCGGCATTATTTGGCTTTACGACGATACCAACCGAATTGATCTTTTTGCTTTCCATTCGAATAACGCTCGTCCCGTTAATCATCGATGAAATAACGTGAAACTTCAAGCGTTTGGGAATATGACACACTAATGGAGCCAATATAGCGGTAATTTTGGTATTTGTTTTGGATTACGTTTTTGTTAGAATTACAGTTTGTCTATTCTGGCAGACAATTTCAAATACCTTACTTGTAGGAAATCAATCAAATGTTAAAGTTTTTCAACCGTCTCGAGAAGACACGTAATTTTGTTCTCCTGATCTTTGCCATCCTAATGGTCGGCAGTTTGGTGCTGTTTTATGCTCCGACACAACGGGGTATAGAGGCAAACCTAACACGCAGCGGTGAAACCGTGGCGTCGGTTTCCGGTGAGAAGATCACGGTCGGAGAGCTCGCCCGCCTGAGAGAAAATTACAGCCGCTACTCGCAGGGAAGGCCCTTTCCGGCAAAATCGCTGCTCGACAACCTGATCAGCAGCCGGATCTCGAGGCTTGAAGCTGAACGGCTTGGCCTGACGGCGAGCGACAAAGAGGTGGCTGACGCCCTACGCGATCAACTCAAGAGGCCTGATGGCACATCGCTTGACCAGGCAACGTATGAGCAAAACGCTATGGATCAGGCGGGCAGCATAGCAGCGTTTGAGCAGAACATGCGCGATGACCTGAGTGCAAAAAAGGTTGAGGCTTTTATCACCTCCGGCGTTACGGTTTCCGAGGAAGAGGTCTTGAGCGACTTCCAGCGAAAGAATACAAAATTTGACCTGACGTATGTATCGATCGATGCGGCAGAAGTTGCCAAGACGATCACGCCAACTGATGCAGACCTGAAGGATTACTTTGAAAAGAATAAGCAAAGTTATTACATCAATGTTCCTCAGAAAAAGATCAAGTACATCTTTGTCAACACGGGGAAAATAGGTGAAAAATTGGCGATCACGGACGAAGAGCTTCGTGGCGAGTTCGACAAACTCCCCGCTGACAAGAAGCTCGCGGGTGTGCTCGGGCAGGAGATAGTCATTCGAATTCCAAAGCCTGAGTTGGACGGTGCAATGCTTACAAAGGCAAGTGATCTCGTCCAGAGGTTGAAGAATGGTGCCGAAACCGTCTCAGAGCAGGCATTCGCGGATATGGCGAAAGGCCACTCCGAAGATCCTGGCACTGCCCCTTCCGGCGGCAAGCTTCGCGGACCGGTTAGGGAAAATCCAAACAAGCCCGATGATCCATATCAACGCCTGCTGAAAATGAAGCCGGGTGAAGTCTCGGACCCGGTCAGTTACCAAGGCCGTTACTTTATCTTGCGACGCGGCGAGGAAGTTCCGAAAACATTCGAGGAAGCTAAGAAAGAGATCGATGTAAGTCTCCGGAATCGTAAGGCTTACTCAGTCGCCGCCGAATTGGCCCAGAAGATCGCCGATGCGCTGAAGGCATCAAAGGACGTTCAGAAAACTGCCCAGCAGTTTGCCGCCCAGGCAAATATGAGCGTCGCCGATATGATCAAGGAGACTGGTTACGTTAAGCCCGGCGACGATGTTCCTAACATCGGAACCTCACCGCAGTTTGAAGACGGCATCCAGCCGCTCGAAGCAATAAATGACGTTGGTGACAAGACCCCGATCCAGAATGGTTTTGCTATACCCATGCTCGCCGATCGAAAAGAGCCACGCGATTCAGAGTTTGACGAGGTCAAAACCAAGATCGTCGACCTGGTAAAACTGCAAAGAGCCAGGACGCAGATCGATGAGATCGCCAATGCGATCGCCAGCGGCACCACAAACGCCGCATCGCTTGCGGCTGCAGCTGCGGCAAAGGGCTTAAAGGCAAAAGATCAAAAGAACTTCATTCTTGGCTCACCTTTGGGCGAAGGACCGACGGCGACGACCAACCAAGCCTTGGAAGACGCGATCTACGCTATGAAGGTTGGAGATGTCACCAAGACACCGATGCGAATGGGAGAGAATCTTTTGATCGTCGGAATGACAAAGCGTGAAGAAGCAAACACTGCAGAGTTTGCAAAGCAACGCAGCAGCCTGATGGAGCAAATGCTAACCAAAAAACGTGGAGCAGTCTTCTCCGATTATCTGGCAGCAACTCGAAAGAAACTCGAGGACGCCGGCAGCATCAAGATCTACAAGGACGTCCTCGCTAAGCTTGACGCACCCGCACCCGGCGAGTCCGAGCCCCAGCCTGATGAAGGTGTGGTTGACAAAGATGGTGTTCGAACCATTACAAGGTAGGTAATTGGGATAGAAATAAAGTAGGAGTCTGGCGTTAACGGCCTGACTCCTACTTTTCATTTTACGCCCACTAACTACCACCAGCCCAGTATCTTCCACCAGCCAACGCCGATCGTCGACCAGATCAGAACGTTCAGGATCGAGGCGATCAGGCCGATAGTCCACCAGTTGCTTTGTTTTACATAGCCGGTCCCGAAATAGATGGGAGCCGGCGTCGTGCCGTAATGTGTGAGGCCGGCACTTAGATTTGAGAAATAAGTAAGCACTAGCACGGCCAACCCGGCGGGAGCGCCGACCGCGACTGTGACCGCGAGAAATGGTTTGAACATTGCTGTGGCGTGCGCGGTGATACTGGCAAAACCATAGGCAGCATAGAAATAAATCAGTGCCAAAATAAGCACGGCCGTCGGCCATGGCCAACCCCTGATCCCGGCCGCCATATTCTCGGCGAAAAGCTTCAGCAGATTGGTTTCGCCCAGGGCGGCGGCCATCATTAAAAGGCCGCCGTACCAGATAAAAACCTCCCAGGCGCGTTTTTCATCCAAAATGTCGTCCCATTCAAGGACGCGTGTGCCCAGAAGAAAGACAATTCCCAGCAACGCGACAACAGTTGCGTCGATGCCGTGTAGTTTTGCCGTGATCCAGAGAATGACGACCAATACAAAAACCCCGAGAAGAATCTTTTCTTCCCTGGCGAGTGGGCCAAGTTTTACGATCTCGTCATGGGCAAACTTTACGGCGTTCGGGGTTTCCTTGATCTCGGGAGGGAAAAATCTGTAGATCATCAGCGGTATTACCGTGAGCGAAACAAGGGCAGGGACGATCGCGGAAACAAACCATACCGAGTAATTCAGATCGACATTCGCCTGTTTTGCAGCAAAATCCGCGATTATTACGTTGGAGGCCTGTCCCGTCAGAAACGTCGCACACAGGATAACCTCACACTGGTAGAGCATGGTCATCAGAAAGCGGCCAAGCTTGCCGGCAGTTCCGTCATCTGGCCGCGAGTCATACGTTTCGGAAATGCTCCGCGCAATCGGCAGAATAATACCTCCGGAACGAGCACCTGTCGACGGTATAAACGAAGCCAGTATGAAATCAGTGAAAACAAGAGCGTAGCCGAGCCCGAGAGTTTTCCGCCCGATCAGCCGCACGAAGATCAAAGCGATCCGATGGCCAAGACCCGTTTTGATCATGGCCCGCGAGATAAAAAAAGCGGCCAGGACCAACCACACGAATCTATCGGCATAGCCGCTCAACGCCTTTTCGATCGGAAGTGCTCCAAAAAGCGAAGTCGCGATAACCCCAAACAGCACCATCGCGCTGCCGCTCAGGGGTTGGACGATCGAACCAACGATCGTCGCGACAAAGATCGCCAGTAGTGTCCACGCCTCGCGCGTTACGCCCTCAGGCCGCGGGATCACCGCGATCAGTAGTCCGCAGCCGAAGACGATCAGCCATTTGACGAGCTTGTTTTGCATATAAAAATGCCGCAAGCATCTTGTATTGAAGACGCTTGCGGCATAGTAACTACACTAATCCCGGACCTACTTGCCGTGGATGGATATAAAGTACCAGGCAGTAATTCCCGCCCAGAGGACGATATTGACCGCCGAGAGGCCGAGGCCCATCGTGCGGGTCGACGCTTTACGTTCCGTAGAACCACGGCCGTAGAGCATCATGTAAACAAGTGCGCCCGTTAAGGCCCAGGCAAATAGTCGGATCGCGAGATTGACGCCGATATTGTCAGCCAACTTGCCCGGATCGAGACCGAGACCCAGGCCCGACGATGGAGCCAGGACCTGGTACACAGTCAACGCTAGGACAAGACCGATACCAACCATTGCGGCGATCGGTGGCTTATAGCCCGCAGGCAGCTCGTCAGCCACGGTTCCATCGGTCGCGAGGTTGCTGTGTGTGTAACTATATCCAAAATAGATAACGAGTCCGATCGCCATCCAGTCGATCAGCCGGATCCAGGTATCGAGCGGAAGGCTGTTCATCAGGAAAGCGGCCGAGACGACGGTGGCAATCGGGACGTATGGATTTAGCGGCACCCTGAATGGGCGATTAAGCGCGGGATTAGTTGAACGCAGAACGATAATTCCCGTGCCGACGATGACGAACGCGAATAAAGTTCCGATCGAAACCAGCTCACCGAGCAAACTTATCGGAACAATACCGGCAAGAATCGCTACCACGACTCCGGTAATCATCGTCGTAATGTGCGGCGTCTGGAATTTCGGGTGGATCTTAGCCGCCCAAGCCGGCAGCAAGCCGTCCTTGGACATCGAGTAAAACACACGCGGTTGGCCCATTGTCATAACAACCATGGTCGAGCTTAATCCGAGTACCGCACCCACCTTAATGATCGTAGGAAACACCGCAAGGACCGTTCCCATTGTGGTTCCTTTCGCCTGCTGCAGAGCAGCGTCGATAGCAACGGCGATCGGAGCAGCGGCAGTGGTCAAAAGCTTGTAATCGACAAGACCGACCATGATCCCGGCGACCAAAATATAGAGCACCGTACAGATCGCAAGACTGCCCATAATTCCTATCGGCATATCCTTTTGCGGGTTCTTTGCTTCCTGTGCAGCGGTCGAAACAGCATCAAAACCAATATAGGCAAAGAAGATGACCGCCGCGCCCGTTATCACTCCGGCAAAGCCGTATGGCATGAACTGATTACAATTAGGAAGATCAGCGGGACAACCCTGACGCAAAATGTTGTCCGGTGAAACATAGCCGATTCCGGCAATGATAAAGAGGACAACAACGAGCACCTTGACGAGCACGATTATCGAGTTGAAACTCGCCGATTCCTTTATGCCGCGAATCAGCAGCAGTGTTACCGCGACGGCTATAAGCACGCCTGGAAGGTTAATGAGTCCATGTATGACGGAGCCGTCTGCGAGCTTTATCTCGTCAAAAGGCCCTTTACTTAATGAAAGCGGGAAAGGTATCCCAAGTGTGTCGCGGAAAAGGCTGACGACATACCCCGACCAACCGACGGCGACTGTAGCGGCCCCGAAAGCATATTCGAGAATGAGGTCCCATCCGATGATCCAGGCTACAAATTCGCCCAGCGTTCCATAACCGTAGGCATATGCCGAGCCGGAGATCGGCACGCTGGCCGCAAACTCCGAATAACAAAGTGCGGCAAAAGCACTAACGATACCGGCAATTATCATCGAAATGATAACCGCGGGTCCCGCGTGTTTTCCGGCAGCTTGTCCGGTCAAAACGAAAATACCGGTTCCAATGATCGCTCCGACGCCGAGCATCGTAAGGTCAAGGGAACTTAGCGTTTTCTTAAAA
>JBBRSH010000005.1:0-88871 GCA_038245555.1 Pyrinomonadales bacterium
GAGGCTGCCGAAACTCGCGCGTCTCATCGGTAAACGACATTACATACTGGCCCGCGGCCATCGCGATGCTGGAGGCGATCGCGCGAGACACCGGTGTCTGGAGCCGATCGATGCGCTGCCGAACATTGTCGAACCACCATGCGTCGGTCTCCGAAAACCAATTAGTGAGAGCTGGATTATTGAGCCTGTATCCCGGAACATAGGCGTCTTCTAAAACAACATTTACTTCATCGGACGAGAGCTTGTCGCCGTTGTTGGTAATTTGCGCGACTGCTCGCAGCCATGAGGACTGCATCGGATCGTTCGCGGAAACCCGAACATTCCACCGTTTGAGATAGGCACCCAACGCCGGGTCAGACGTAAAAGGAAGTGTCGCCGAACTGAACTTAAAACGACGAAGGACGTTTAATTCAAATGCGAGCCATGATTTAGGAGAAACTTTATGTTGACCGTGCATATTGGAACAAGGCGCGGCTCAGACGGCCGCCTTAGGAGAAAGAAAGGCTTTTACGACCGCGGGATCAAATTCGATACCGGCCCAATCGACCATATATTTTCGGGCACCATCCGGGGTCATAGCGGCCCGGAATGGTCTCGGAGAGACCAAAGCTGCGTACGTGTCGGCGACGCGGAGGATCCGGGCCGCAAGAGGTATCTGCTCGCCTTCAAGTCCGTCTGGATAGCCAAGCCCGTTCCACCACTCATGATGCCACCGCACGATCAGCTGCACGGCCCGCGACAGGCCGATCTTTGCCGTTGACTGTTCACCGATAACCGGATGCCGCTGAAGATCAACGCGTTCATCCGGTGTCAGGACGCGTGACATGCCAATGTATTCACGGGCCATATCCATTTCGCCGATGTCGTGAACAAGAGCCGCTTGCTGCAAAAAGAATCGGTCATGAGGCGCAATATTAAAGGCCGCCGCGATCGAGTCAGCCAGGGACGCAACGCGACGAGCGTGCGTTTCGGGATAGCCCTCGAACACGTCCATTTCAGAGGACATCCGAAGTAATTCACTGTCAAAATTTTCCTTCTCGACCGTGGCGCCTATCATCATTTTAGTTTCGGGCTTTTAGTATGAATATTCAAGTGGAGCTGCCAAAGTCACGTTCGCGAAACCCCTCGATTCCGTTTCCTTGATAAAACGAGTACAAAACCTCCGTCGAGTCCTTGTCACGTGTCGGGACAGAGGCTATTTCGACTATCGTTGAATGGAGGCGAGCAGGTCGAGTGCCTCGCGATTGCTCGGGAAAAGCGCGAGCAGCCGGTTTAGGTCACCTTCAGCACGCTTAATAAGGTTAATCTCAATAAAAAACTCGGCGAGCATGATCCGAAAAGTCGGATTGTTCGGGTCGATGCGAAGTGCCGTCTGCATCTCCGATTCGGCTTTATGTCGCTGCTTGCCATCTGCTGCAAGAGCCTTGCCGTAATATGCATGGTAACGTGCGGACTTGGGTTCAAAATGTGCTGCCCGTGCCAGGAAAGGCGTAGCCGCTTCGTAGTTTTGTTCGAGGAGAAGGCTAAAGCCGCGTTCGAAATTTTCGGCCGCTTGCTGTATCTGGCGGCTTACTTCCTCATAGGTCCCGGCCGATCTCGCCTTTTCCTTTGCGGCGAGTTCACTTCTTATTTTGAAGTCATAGGTTTCACGAGTATCCGTATTCTTTAGAGTTTCCTGTGCCTTAGCCAATTCCGTAAACGCGTTTTGAACCCGCCGAAGAACATCTGAGGCTTCCTGATGAAAATGGTCTGGATGAAAGACCTTTGCAAGTCCGAAATAGGCGCGTTTGATCTCCGCCACGTCGGCTTTGTGATCGACTCCGAGGACATCGTAAAGGGTTTCGGCACTTTCAACCCGGGCGAGGTATTCTTCAAGGCTAATCCTTATATCGGCAGCCTTAGCGTTCTCCGAAGGAACGAACTCTTTTACCGTGTCATTTTGGGATATCGGAGCGGACCGCTTGATATGGACGGCCTCCGTCTTCAGCTCCAACTTGGCGTCGCGCATGCTCGAGACTGTCATTTCCGAAAAGGCGGGATTCCAATCTTTACGGTCGATCAGACCTCCGAGCCACAGAGCATACAGAGTCTGTATAGTTTGATGTTCGGGGGTGGTGAATGTTGCAACAATATCCTTAATAGGCGTAGGCTCAACGGACAATTTGGCAAGAATGACCAATTCAGTTTGGTCGAGCGAAAAACTTGCATTTGGCGTCTTGGTGCGGGCAAATGACTCGTCCAGACTGCGGAACCTGGCAAGAACAGCCTCGACGGGCAAGCAACGAGCGTATTCCACCATTACAGCGTCGAAATCCACCTCGAACGACAACCCGTCCCGAAGACGCGCGAGGGAACTAAAACTCCAATCGCCGTCGGTCCACGAAAGTACGTCGACGGTAATTGCCTTTATTTGATCGACAAAAAACTTATCGCGTTCTTCCCTTGTCCAAAAAGCCTTGCCTTCCAGAAAATCCGCGAGAGCAAGATCGTTAGCGAAATCGGGTATCATCGCGAGGTCGCTTTTTTGGATCCGGTTTCGCTGGACCAGCATCTCGAATATACGAAACGAACGAGCGTTCGAAACGGCAAAAGAAATGCGTCCGCTTTTGAAATAAATAACGCATTTTCGTTCTTTATCTGATACGCGCAGACTGCCAGTCAGTCGTCCGTGGCCGATCTCGGCGACGAGTTCGGGAAAAGGGTGCGTAATGAAGTTGCCCTTATGTTCGAGTTGGCTTTGCGGAGTCATCAATAATGTAGAAAGCGTCGGAGGCCGCCGGAACCGGCTGCTTAAATGATATCAAATTCAGGCGGCTGATGTTAAGTATCATTTTTGCGGCCGCTGCACCAGATTTGACACCTTTTGACCAAATTGCGACAGTTTCAAGAGACAGGTCAGAACGTACGAAAAAATGGCGGAAATTCTTGAAATTCGCGAATGTAAAACTCTAGACGAACTGAGTGAATGCGTCGCTCTCCAACGCGAAGTGTTTGCCTTGCCTGAGGTCGAATTGTCGCCTGTGCGTCACTTCGTCGTCACAAGAAATGCGGGTGGTTTCACCCTTGGGGCGTACGCCGGCACCGAACTAGCCGGATTTGTATTGAGCGTACCCGCATTTCACCGCGGCGGGCGGGCATTTTATTCGCACATGACCGGGGTCCGTAATAAGTTTCAGAGTCACGGAGTCGGGGCGCGGTTGAAATGGGCACAGAGGACGCGAGCTCTTTCCGAGGGCGTAAGATATATTAAGTGGACGTTCGAACCCGTAAAATCAAGAAATGCGTACTTTAACCTGGAAAAGCTCGGTGCGACTGTCCGCGAATACCAAGTGAATTTTTACGGTACGGACTATGCGACTGCACCCGGAAGCCACAAAAAGATCGGGTTGCAAAGCGATCGGCTGTTTGCGGAATGGGATCTTGAAAGTTCGAAAGTACAAGCCCTCGCTGCGGGTGAGAAGTTTGTTGAGACCGGCGATCCGGCCGCGAGGATCGAAATAGTGAATGATTGGCAAAGGCTAGTGGAGGCTGATCCGGAAGGCGGGCTTGCGGAGCAACTGCGAATCCGCGGGGAATTCGTCACGGCATTTGAACGCGGACTGGTGGGCAGGGCATTTAGGCGCGAAGACCCGAATTCTATGTACCTGCTTTATTCGGAATAGTTATGTCCCTGTTCGAGATCGATCCAGACATTCGAAAAGCTCACACGCTCGGTTCAGAGTTTTATACCGATCCGGCGTATTTTGAGTTGTCGAAGGAAAAGATATTTTCCCGAACTTGGCAATTTCTGGGAAGGGCCGATGAGATCCAAAGCATAAAGCCAGCGACTATCTTGCCGGGATTCGTCGATGAGCCAGTGCTGCTGGTAAAAACTTCGGAGTGGCTTTCATGCCTGTCAAACGTTTGCACCCATCGCGGTAAGATCCTCGTCGAAGAGCCATGTGATGCAGCTCTGATACGATGCCGTTATCATGGAAGGCGTTTCATGCTTGACGGCACAATGATCTCGATGCCGGAGTTCGAAGGCGTCGAGGATTTTCCTGGCGAAAGCGATAATTTGGTAAAATTGCCGTTTGCGGAACAGGGCGGATTCTTGTTCGCATCGGTCGAACCATGTGGGTCGTTCAGTACCTTTGTTGATGGCATCGCGCCTTTTCTGGACGCCGTCGAGCAGGAGCGTCTGGTTCTCAAGGAGACTCGCGAATACCCGATCGATGCTCACTGGGCACTATATTGTGAAAACTACTTGGAAGGTTTACACATTCCATATGTTCATCACGCCTTGAATTCGGTCGTAGATTACGGCAGCTATACGACGGAGACTTTCCCGTATTCGAGCCTGCAAACGGGTTATGACAATAACGGTCAGGTAGCGGGACGATATCTGTTTATTTTTCCGAACACGATGTTCAACTTTTACCCATGGGGCATTTCTGTAAATGTCGTCCGCCCGGTCGCTCCGGATAAGACGGTCGTCGAATACATGACCTACGTAAGTGATGAATCCCTAATGGATCAAGGCGCAGGAAAGGACATTCACGGCGTTGAAATGGAAGACGAGGCCGTCGTCGAGAGCGTGCAAAAGGGCATCCGGTCACGATTTTATTCACATGGCCGTTATTCACCGACGCGGGAGCAGGGAACCCATCACTTTCACCGTCTGATCGCGGAGTTTATGAACGGATGATGAGTGCAAATGACGATATACAACACCTCCGTGCCGAGATCGATCGGCACAGCGATCTCTATTATCAGCAAGACACACCGGAGATATCGGATTACGAATTCGATCAGCTCCTCGAGCGTCTAAAGACATTGGAGACCGAGCATCCGGATCTGATCACGCCTGATAGTCCGACGCAGCGTGTCGGGGGCAAGTCGTCCAGTCTCAAACCGTTTATGCATACGGTGCCGCTGATGTCGCTCGACAATTCCTACAGTTTGGACGATCTGATGTCGTTTACTGAGCGATGTGAAAGGCTGGCCGAAGGCCGCAAATTGGATTATGTAGCCGAGCTAAAGATCGACGGCCTTTCGGTTTCGCTGCATTACGAGAACGGAATTTTGATGTCCGGTGCGACACGCGGAGATGGACAAACCGGCGACGAGGTCACGCAGAACGTCAAAACGATCAGGACAATACCACTCCGTTTGAAAAGAGATGCTCCCGCTCATGCCGAGGTCCGCGGCGAGGTGTTCTTGTCGCGGTCGCAGTTCAAAAGGATCAACGACGAACTTGAGATGCAGGGCGAAAAGACCTTTGCAAATCCGCGCAACTGCGCCTCGGGCACGCTGCGAATGCTGGATTCGCAGATCGTCGCATCGCGTCGGTTGAACATGTTTCCATACGACGCTTTTACGGGTAGCCAGAAGATGTTTGCGACACATGCCGAGGCTTTCGAATGGTGCGACGCTAACGGTTTTAACGTGAATCCGCATCGCCGTGTCTGCAAAGATTTTGAAGAGCTTAGTGCGTTCATTACGGAGATGGAAACCGTTCGCGACGGGCTTGATTACGAGATCGACGGTGTCGTGGTTAAGGTCAATTCGACCTCGCTGCAAGACGAATTCGGTGCGACGACAAAGGCCCCGCGATGGGCGATCGCATACAAATACCCTGCACGGCAAGCAACAACGCGGCTGCTCGCGATCAGCATTCAGGTGGGCCGCACCGGAGCATTAACGCCGGTCGCACATCTCGACCCGACGCTGCTTGCGGGCACGACTGTTGCTCGTGCATCGCTGCATAACGAGGACGAGATCAAGCGCCTCGATCTCAAGATCGGCGACCATGTGCTGATCGAAAAGAGCGGCGAGATCATCCCGCAAGTGCTCTCGGTCGTGACGACGAAACGCGACGGCAGCGAGACGGATTTTGAATTTCCGATCGTTTGTCCTGTGTGCGGTTTTGACGCGATACGACCCGACGGCGAGGCGGTCCGCCGCTGCACTAATGATATCTGTCCGGCCAAGGTCAAGGCCCGTATCGGATATTTTGCCTCGCGAAAGGCGATGGACATCGAGGGCCTCGGCGAAGTTCTGATCAGCACGCTGGTCGATAACGGATGGGTCAAGGACGTTGCCGACCTCTACAAGCTAACGGTCGAACAGATAGCCTCGCTTGAACGCATGGCCGCAAAATCGGGCACGAACCTCATCGAGCAGATCGAGGCAAGCAAGGAGCGTGGGCTGCAGCGGCTGCTCTACGGCATCGATATCCGCCACGTTGGCGAGCGATACGCAAAGATACTTGCCAAACATTTCAGATCGATCGATGCACTCGCCGAAGCGACGGTCAAACAGCTTGACGACATTCCCGAGATCGGCCTCGCTGTTGCCGAGAGCGTTTATTATTGGATGCGCGAATCGTCCAACATTGATCTCGTCGCCCGACTTCGCAAAGCCGGTGTCAAAATGGAGATGGACGCCGCCTCGACGGCCGCGCTTGACGAACGCTTTGTCGGCAAAACATTCGTCCTCACCGGCAAGCTCGAAAATTTCACCCGAGATGAAGCCGCTAAGCTCATTGAAGAACGCGGCGGTCGCGTATCGTCGTCCGTCAGTAAAAATACTGATTTTGTGCTAGCTGGTAGCGACGCCGGATCGAAATTGACCAAGGCGGAGAGTTTGGGCGTGAGCGTTCTTGATGAAGCTGCGTTCCAAGTAATGATGGGGTAGTTTTATGACCACCGGTAATTCGATGATCGATACGCTAAAGGACTTTGCGTTGCGTCTCGATGACCTTGGGATCGGATATATGGTTACGGGTTCGTTTGCACTGAGTGCGTACGCAACTGCTCGGATGACTATGGATATCGATGTGATAATCGAGATCGGTCCGAACGACGCTTTGCGCTTTGCAAATCGATTCTTGGGAGATTACTACGTTAATGCGGATTCTATCGAGCGAGCTATTCGGGGCAGTTCGATGTTCAATATTATTAGCAATATCAATGGCGTAAAGGTCGATTGTATAATTAGGAAGCCCAATTCCCTTGAAATGGCAAAATTTAAGCGCAGACGGCTCAGTGAAATTGATGGCGTGCCGTTTTGGGTGATATCCAAGGAAGACCTTATAATATCTAAATTGGCGTGGGCAAGAGATTCGCTTTCAGAGAAGCAGTTTGGTGACATTAGAAGTTTAGTCGAGAGCGGAATCGATGATACCTCGCTAAATACTTGGATCGCTCGTCTTGAACTGAGACAGGTCTGGGATGCTTTCGAAAAATGGAAGACACAACTTTCGAAGTGAGGGCAATTCAACAGAAGATCTGGATGAGTTTGCCGGAGGCGGACAGATTCCGCAAATGCGGTGAAATGTTTGAACTTGCCAAAGCCTTCGCCATTAAACGAGCTCCCGAGGGACTAAATCGCTCTGAGTTGTCAAAGTTTGTTTTCCGTGAACTTTATGGTTTTGAGATGCCTGAAAATGACTAGATCGAGCTTCATTTATGAATAACTTTTTTACGACAAATATAGCGGACGCAGATCCGATAGTTAGCAACGCGATCGACGCGGAAGTTCGGCGACAGACGGACGGGCTTGAGCTGATCGCGTCGGAGAATTTTGTATCCGAGGCCGTTTTGCAGACGATGGGCACGGTGTTCACTAATAAGTACGCCGAAGGCTATCCGGGAAAACGTTACTACGGGGGCTGCGAATTTGCCGACGTCGTCGAAAACCTTGCTATTGAACGGGCGAAGCAGCTTTTTGGTGCAGAGCACGCAAATGTTCAACCGCACTCGGGAGCTCAGGCGAATATGGCGGTTTTGATGACGGCTCTCGATCATGGTGATCAGATATTGGGGATGAACCTCTCTCACGGCGGGCATTTGACTCACGGGCATCCGCTCAATTTCTCCGGCATCAATTACAAGGTAGCCGATTACGGCGTGCGCCGTGACACCGAGCAGATCGATTACGACGAACTGCAACGCATCGCCGAGGAATCGCGGCCGAAATTACTCATTTGCGGTGCGTCGGCATATCCGCGAACGATCGATTTTGCCCGGATCGGCGAGATCGCTCGAGGAGTCGGGGCAAAGGTAATGGCGGATATCGCTCATATCGCCGGCCTGGTTGCGACGGGCTTGCACCCTTCGCCCGTGCCGCATTGTGAGTTTGTTACGACCACCACGCACAAGACCCTGCGCGGGCCGCGCGGCGGATTGATCCTGTGCCGCGAAGAGTTTGCGGCGGATGTTAACCGCAGTGTCTTTCCCGGTGTCCAAGGCGGGCCGTTGGTCCACATCATCGCGGCCAAGGCCGTCGCGTTCGGCGAAGCGTTGCGTGACGACTTCAAGGCCTATCAGCAGCAGATCATCGACAACGCAAAGGTCCTGGCCACAACCTTGAGCGATGCCGGCTTGCGGCTCGTATCAGGCGGCACAGACAACCATCTGATCCTCGTCGATGTTTATATGGACGGCCGCGGCATTACGGGCAAAGCCGCCGAGATCGCTCTTGGCGAGGTCGAGATCACGGTCAACAAAAACACTATCCCGTTTGATACGCAGAAGCCGTTCACCGCCTCAGGAATGAGGTTGGGCACGCCTGCCCTGACGACCCGAGGCATGCGGGAACCAGAGATGCGCGAGATCGGTACAATGATCGCCGCCGTCATCAACGAACCGGAATCCGAAGCTGTAAAAGCCAGGGTCCGCCGCGACGTGGCCGAGTTAACCAAACGATTCCCAATGTACACGGCGAGGGCCAAACGATCTCTCTCCGACACCGCGAGTTAGTCGATCCCCAGTCAAGGCCTCATATCACACCCGGCACCCTCCCGGGACGGAGGGCAACCCTGCATTTAAGCCCTGGCTCCCGAAGCCGAGCCACCGCCTGATCAGGCTTTAAATTCTGTTTATAGGTTTATTCGCCGTCGCTGATCTCGTTTTCCAGGTCGAATCGTTCGAGGATGTCGCGTGCCTCTTCGGAGTCGAATTCGAAGGCTTTTTGCTCGAGGGAGCTGGCGGCTATTCCGGAATAAATGGGGTCGTCGAGAAGGGGTGTGATCGCTGAGAGCGGCATTATCGCGAGCGTCTCGTAGGCGATGGCGCGGATCTGGGGCATTTCGGACTGGCGGATGATCTCGGCAATCTCGCTGGCGGTAAAGCGTTCCCCGAGCAGGTCGGCGAGTTTGTCCAAATGATCGTAGTCGTTTGCCTTGATCGCTCGTTCGGCGAGCTGGATGAATACTTCGGCCGAGGCAGTTTGATTTATCAGGACGCGAACGCAGGTGCTGGCAAGCTGTTTGATCTCGGTCAATTCCGAAGCGTCTTTTGCGAGGTCCTTAGAACGTGACTGTTCATCCAGCGCGGTGAGCAGGCGGCTGACTTCCCAGTCCGCGTGAGCGTCATATTGAAACTTGCGGGACGGCGATGAAGGGGCTGATGTGGTGGGGGCCTGAAACGCCCGGACAAGCATTTTTCTAGTGATCGGCCGAAGGCCTTCCCATACGCTTGCGACGCTTCCGCCAATGTCTTTAAATATCATTTTCAACTGCTTAAGTTTGAGGGTGACCTTGTAACTTTGTCAAGGATTTTGTCGTGGCCTTCGTTACGCGAAGCCGTGCTTCAACCTCGGCTAATGAATCTTCAAATCCCTCGCTAAATTCATCGATTTGTTCAAGAATAGCATATGGCACGCTGTTTAGATGCCTGATCTCCCAAGCGACGCCGCCAGCTTTCGGTGGGCGTGAAAACCATGCCGCGTCCAGGTCAGAGTCAACAATGACAGCGTCGCCCGTCTTATTGACCGGCTCCTTATCAGCCAAATTCAACCGGTTTTTCAGTTCCGGCGAAAGCAAAACTCGCCGAAGGATCCATCCATATTTCTGGTAAACGGCGAATATTTCCTCTACCGCTCCGGGTTCGATCATTTTGCCTTGTTGTCTGCGTTTGCCGACGGAGGCATCGTGTTCGCTGCCGCGTTTGACATCGAGACCGGCGGTCCCTGGATCGGGCCTTTGCCGGCCGCGTTCGCAGCTTCGCCTTCGCGGAACGACAGACCGCGGCCGACCGTCTCGAACTTAAACGTGCCGGCAAACAGATCACCGACGGCAAATTTCCAGGCCCCGTCTACTTTGGCAAACGGCAGGTCTTCCCAGATGCTCTTTTTCCCGTTCCAGACCTCGACCGCTCCCTGATCGCCAACTATTCGCTGGTCGCGAATTGTCGGCAGGGAAGCGGCAAATGTTGTTTCGGTGAACCCATTTTCAAAGACCTTTTCTATCGGCGTATTATTTTTTGCCGAAGCCATTTTGGCAAGTTCGATCGATTTTTCTGTCAGCTCACGCTTTATTGCCTCGGTATCCTTGCTCTTGACCGCCGCATAAAGCCGCTTGTACGCTTCGGTCGGTGAGTCGCTGCCGGAACCCGGCGCGGCCGCACCTCCACCGCAGCTCATACCGATCGCCAAAACAAGAAGTCCAAATATTGCTAATGTAATTCTCTGCATAATCACCGATCCTAATACTAAGTTATCCTCACCTACCTGAATGAAAGTATAAGTTTCTGAAGGGAGAATGTAAATTTTCCTTCGACCGCCGTCATGTTTACTATTTACGCTACCTCGTTTATGATTCCTTCGGAATTTAGAAACCTAAATCGATATCATGATGACCTGCCCTGCATGTGGAACGCAGTATTCGGACGACACACTAAAGTTTTGTCTTCAGGATGGGAGTGTGCTGAATCTTGCCCAACAGGCTGGCCGGAACTCGAATCCCGAGATCGTGACCCAGGTCCGTTCGAGCGGCCAACCAGCAGAGACCCGCTTTATGGAGGGCCAGAGCCAGGTTACTCATGTCAGTTCAATAGATCATTCCGCGTCGGGTCCGCCGGCCTCGGGCCCGGGCAAGACCGCACTGGCGGTTGGCGTCACAGCCGCCGTCATGATCGTTTTGTTCGCGTTTGTCGGACTCGCCGCGTATGTTGTCCTTAGAAACATGGGCACTACGAACACGAATAGCGTGCCCAACAAAAACACCGATCTGTCGAATTTCTTTGTTTCCACTCCGGGCCCAACACCTTCGCCGTCTCCTACATCTACCAGGGTGCCTTCGACGCCTACGCCAACACCGGCGTCAACACCGGTCGCGACGCCCGTTCCCCGGCAGTTTTCAAGTTATCCGTCGACAACGAGGTTGAAATTTGGGCGAGGATCTTATTCAACCTCGTTCTCGGGAGATGTTAATCCGGGCGATAGCCGCTCGCTGGTTCTCGCGTGCAAGTACGGACAGACGCTGTCCGCTACCGTCTCAGGCGGTGGATGCATTACGTTCCGCAGCGGTGGAACCTCGATGAGATCCACGACCAGTAGTGGTGACAATTATCTTTACCTCACAAATAACTGTCAGCAGGTGACAAGGTTCACCGTCTCTGTGTCCGTCCTTTGATCTCCTTTTACTTATGAAGGCACTTAGGTTGATAGGCGGCCGGCTCTCACTCGAAAGTGTCGCGATACCGGGCGTTTCAGGCGAAGCCCTGGTTCGTGTAACGCGGTCAGGTATCTGCAACACCGATCTCGAGATCGCTCGTGGCTACGCCGGCTTTGAAGGAACGCTGGGACACGAGTTTGTCGGCGTCGTTGAGCGTGCGGATGATGCACCTCACCTCATCGGAAAACGTATTGTCGGAGAGATCAATGCGGGCTGCGACCAATGCGAATTGTGCCGTTCAGGTGACCCGCGTCACTGTCCAACGCGCACGGTACTTGGCATTGTCGGCCGCGACGGTTCTCATGCGGAGTTTCTGCAGCTGCCTTCGCGAAACCTGATCGAGGTGCCGGATAACGTTTCCGACGAGCAGGCGGTTTTTGTGGAGCCGTTGGCGGCGGCGTTCGGTATTACCGAACAGATCCAGATCCGGCCGGATGACCGGGTTGCCGTGATCGGAGACGGCAAACTCGGCTTGCTTTGTGCGATGAGTCTTGGCCTTAAGACTCGAAACCTCACATTGTTCGGTAAACATCAAAATAAAATTGAAATCGCCGAAAGAGCGGGAATAGCGGGGATACTTGTCTCCGACGTTCCCGCGTCACTAATTAAACACTTCGACGTGGTCGTCGAAGCAAGCGGGGCGGAGTCAGGTTTTGCCCTTGCTCTTGATCTGGTTGTTCCACGTGGAAAGATCGTTTTGAAATCCACATTTCACGGCAGCCCGGTGTGGGCGGCTGCGAGAGTTGTGGTTGATGAGATCACGATCGTTGGCTCCCGGTGCGGCCGATTCGGTCCTGCTATTGACCTGTTGGCTGCCGGGGCCGTCGACGTGCTTAGTCTTGTTGATGACATGCTACCGCTTTCGCGAGGGGTCGAAGCGATGAATGCCGCATCAGTGCGTGGCAGCCTAAAGATCATTCTTGATCCCCAACACTAGCTTTCTTACAGAAAATATTGTGACGGTTTGGTATAATTTGGCGTCAGGCGTGTTGTAAGAACCCGCAGTTTTAGGAGAATCAACAATGTTAAGGTTTCGCCCCGGAAAAGGATCGCTTTTGTCGCAACTATCAGTATTGGGTGTGCTGGTCGCTATCTTAGAAATGTCATCGCCGATCGTTTCGGGGCAGTCCAGGGCTGCATCTGTGTCGTCACCTGAAAAGCTCTCCGTGTCATTCGCTTCTATTGCAAAGGCGGTCGAGCCGGCTGTTGTCAGTATCGACGCAAAGAGCAAAGTGGCCGATGGTACAACAAAGGCCGAGACGGCTCCCGGTGACTCCGAGGACATTCTTGATTTCTTTCGCCGGCAACTTCCACGGCGTCCGGTTTACGCGGTGGGAAGCGGTTTTATCGTAGACGCGGCGGGTTACATCCTTACAAATAATCATGTGATCGATAATGCGGCCCGCGTTTCCGTTTCGCTTGAATCGGGCGAGGAGTTTGTCGCAAAGGTGATCGGAACAGATGTTGAGACGGACCTTGCAGTGCTCAAGATCGACGCGGGCCGTCCGCTGCCGTTTCTGAAGTTTGGTGACTCGGACAAAGCCGAGGTAGGCGATTGGGTCCTGGCCATCGGTTCGCCGTTCGGACTCTCCAAAACCGTAACTGCCGGCATTATCTCGCAGGTGCGTCGGGAAACGCCAAGTGCGTCTGCCTTTCAGCAATTTATCCAAACCGATGCTGCAATCAATCGCGGTAATTCCGGTGGGCCGTTAATCAATATGGATGGGGAGGTCATTGGGGTAAATTCCCAGATCGCGACTTCGACCGGCGATTACAACGGTATCGGTTTTGCTCTGCCGGCACGCGATTCGTCAAATGTTTATAAGCAGATCGTGGCCGGCGGACATGTTCGACGCGGCTACCTGGGAGCAACTTTGGAGTCGGTAAAAACGGAATTTGCAAAAGTCTACGGACTGCGAGAAGCAAAGGGCGCCATCGTGACAAGTGTTCGCGATAAACAAAGTGCGGCTGGCCTCGCCGGATTACAGGCCGGAGACGTTATTGTTAGTTTCAATGGCGCGGCTGTGGAAAATGCTGTTGACCTCATCTCGAAGGTGGCCGGGACAGCCCCTGAAAAGGTCGTAAATATTGAATATTTTCGGGACGCTCCAACTGGTATCGAAAAGAAATCGGCTTCGCTAAAGCTGCAGGAACGGGAAACCCGTTCACGCCCCTCGAACGAAGAGAACAACAGTCGAAAGCTGCCGATAAACGGGAGCAAGGCGGAGGTAAAGCCATTTGGCTTGACGCTCGTCGAAAATACGCCGACCGCATCTGCGACTTATAAACTCGAAGGACTCAAAGGGCTTCTCGTGAAGGAAGTAAATCCGACGAGTTATATCGCCGATGTAAAACTGTCGACCGGCGATGCGGCACTCGGTGAAGGCGATCTGATCCAGCGTATGAATCGCGTGGATGTCACCGATTTGAAGACGTTTACCGAGGCGGTATCAAAATTGAAGGTCGGTGACGCGGTTGTACTTCATGTCGTGTCTTATGACCCCCGTTTCCGGGTGCCACAATTGAAGATCGTGCAGTTTACGGTTAAATAGGATCCTTTGTGAAGTAGTGTTTATATACAAAACCCGCGGGTTGCGGGAATAATAAAACTGTAATTTTTATGGCCAAACTCAAACAAGCGAAAACAAAACAAACGGTTAAAAAATATTTAAATTTCATCGGCGGTGAATGGGTCAAGCCTTCGTCGGGTGAGTGGTTTGATAATTTGAATCCGGCCGATACGACGGACGTGGTCGGTCGATTTCCGGCCTCCAATGAGGCGGATGTCAACGCTGCCGTGGATGCAGCCAAGGATGCGGCAACGCGATGGCGTCGGACGCCGGCACCCAAGCGTGCTGAATTATTATTTACCCTGGGCGAGATCCTCCGAAAAAATAAGGACGAATTCACTCGACAAATGACCCGGGAAATGGGCAAGGTGCTCAAGGAGGCCGGCGGTGATGTCCAGGAGGCGATCGACTGTACGTATTACACGGCCGGCGAGGGCCGGCGACTGCACGGATTTACGACGCCGGCCGAGATGCCAAACAAATTTGCGATGTGCGTCCGCCAACCTGTCGGACTGTGCGGCCTGATCACCCCGTTCAATTTTCCGATGGCCATTCCGTCATGGAAACTTATTCCGGCGCTTGTGTGCGGCAATACGGTCGTCATTAAATCCGGTGAGGACGTTCCTCTGTCGACGATCAACCTGGTCAAATCCTGCGAGGAAGCCGGAATACCGAAAGGCGTCGTGAATGTCGTCAACGGCTTCGGCGAGGCAGGTGCAGCACTTGTGGATCACAAGGAAGTAAGGCTGATCTCGTTCACAGGCTCGACCTCGACGGGACGCATTATCGCCGAGGCATGCGCCCGCGATAACAAGATCGTCAGTCTCGAAATGGGTGGTAAGAATGCCATTATCGTAATGGACGACGCCGACGTTGATAATGCGGTCGAGGGAAGTCTGTGGGGAGCATTTGGGACTAGTGGGCAACGATGCACCGCTTCGTCAAGGCTGGTCGTTCACAAGAAGATCTATAAGAAATTCTGTGAAAAACTGGTCGAAAAAGTAAAAAAACTTCGTGTTGGCAATGGTCTCGACCCCAAGACCGAGGTTGGACCGGTCATTAACGAGCAGGCCATGGATAAGATCCTCGGCTATATTCATATCGGAAAGAACCAGGACAAGGCCACGCTAGCATGCGGCGGCAACCGGCTGACTAAAGGTGAGTATTCTAAAGGATATTTTATCGAGCCGACAGTCTTCACAAATGTTAAACCGGGAATGAGGATCGCCCAGGAAGAGATCTTTGGACCGGTAACGAGCGTCATTCCATTCTCGACACTCGATGAGGCGATCGACATCGTCAATGGTGTCGCGTACGGTCTCTCATCGGCGATCTACACGCAGGACGTCAATCAGGCTTTCTATGCAATGCAGGAGCTTTACACCGGCATTTGTTATGTAAATTCGGCAACGATCGGAGCCGAGGTCCATCTTCCGTTCGGCGGTACGAAGGGCACCGGAAACGGTCATCGTGAGGCTGGAACGCAGGTGCTCGACATTTTTAGCGAATGGAAGTCGCTGTATATCGATTACTCGGGCAAACTGCAAAAGGCTCAAATCGATGAGGTTGAGATCTAGTAGAAATCGGTCGAAAAAAACTCAATATGAAAAAACGAGTACTCCTCGCCGTGCTTTTTTGTGCCGCAGGTTTTGCAAACGGGCAGAACAATTCGGAGATCAAAAAGATCCTTGCGAACATAAATCCCGAAGCTATCCGGGCGACCATGACCTTTTTATCGGATGATCTGCTCGAGGGCCGAGACATTGGCAGCCGGGGCTTCAACATCGGGTCCAAATACATGGAAACTCAATTCATGTCGCTTGGCCTCAAGCCAGGGGTCGGCGGCACGAACTTCGTCCAAAAAGTGCCGCTTGTCAAAGCTTCAGTGAACGAAAAGGGCAGCAGTTTCACGATCTCGGGGCCTGAGGGGGAACAGCCGCTGATCTGGGGCAAGGACTTTCTGCTAAATGCGTACTTTCCAAATTCGGCGTCAAATGTAAAGGCCCCGCTTGTGTTTGTCGGATACGGTATTTCTGCGCCCGAGTTGAAATACGACGATTATGCCGGTATCGATGTGAGAGGCAAGATCGTAGTTTACATGAACGACGCCCCGACGAGCTGGCCATCGAATGAAAGGGCCTATCTCACAACCGCCGATGCCAAATATTCTGAGGCGTTAAAACGCGGCGCCGTCGGAGTCGTAACCTTCAATTTGCCGTCGAACAAACGATTTAACTGGGACGGTGCGGTGAGACGGTCGGGCTCAGGTTCCTATAAATGGGTCGGTGAAAACGGAACGCCGGGTAATTCGTACCCGGAACTGAAAGCGGTTGGGACGTTTAACAACCAGTCGCTCGGAAAACTATTTTCGCACTCACCCGTTAGCATCGAAAAGATCTACGAGATGGCAGCCTTGGGCAAGTCGCAGTCGTTTCCGTTGGATCTCACCGCCGAGATCAATGTTGCGACCACATCCACACGAGTCGAAAGCTCTAATCTGGTCGGCTACATCGAAGGTTCCGATCCAAAGCTGAAGAACGAATACATCGTGTACACGGCCCACCTTGATCATCTCGGCATCTCCACAAACCCGAATCAGGCTGACGTGATAAACAATGGTGCCCACGACGATGCTTCAGGCAATGCAATATTGCTGGAGATAATCAGGGCGTATCGGAGTTTATCTTCGCGGCCAAAGCGGTCGATACTTTTTGCCGTCGTAACCGGCGAAGAACGCGGCCTTTTGGGGTCGGATTATCTGGTAAATAATTTCCCATTGGCGGGCGGCAAGGTGGTGGCCGACCTCTCGATCGATATGCCGTTTTTCTTTCACCCCGTTCTCGATATCGTGGCATACGGAGCCGATCATTCGAGTTTAGGATTGCAGACACAGAAGGCGGCGAAGGCCCTGGGTCTTAAGATCAGCCCCGATCCGTTTCCCGAGCAGGTCGTTTTTATACGGAGCGACCATTTCAGTTTCATTAAAAAGGGAATTCCGGCCCTTTTCATCAAAAGCGGTTTTATGACCGTGCCGTCGGACAAGATCGATCGGTCAAAATCGGACGTTGAATGGCGGAGCACCATCTACCATACGCCAAAGGATGATATGAATCAGCCGTTCGACTTCGACGCGGCGGCCGTCCATGTAAAGGTCAATTTCTTGATCGGATATTATGTCAGTGGCGAGAAAGAGGCACCCACTTGGAACAAGGGTGACTACTTCGGAAAACGGTTCGGCGATAAATAGGTCGATTCGTTCCGGCGGCGGAATTACGGCCGCGAATAAGATCATCATGACTATCGAGAAGGCCCGCGAAATTCTCAAAAAGAGCTTTGGCTATGATTCATTTCGAATGAATCAGGAAGCCGCAATTGAGACCGTATTGCGTCGAAAAGACTGCGTAGTGCTAATGCCGACCGGCGGCGGAAAATCGCTTTGTTATCAGATACCGGCAATGATGCTGGAAGGCGTCACGGTGGTCATATCGCCTCTCATCGCGTTGATGAAGGACCAGGTCGACGCACTCAGAAATAACGGCATTGCAGCGGCATTTATAAATTCGACGCAAACGGAGGCGGAGCAGAACGAGGTTTTTCGAAATGTCCGAAGCGGCAAACTAAAATTACTTTATGTCGCGCCGGAGCGGCTTTTGCAGAGCGGCGACCAATTTCTCGATTTCCTGCGAGCTACCAATATTTCGCTTTTCGCGATCGACGAGGCTCACTGCATTTCTAGTTGGGGACACGATTTTCGGCCGGAATACCTGCGGCTTGCGACGCTGAAAAGGGAGTTTCCTCAGATACCTTTGATCGCACTGACCGCAACTGCGGACAGGCTTGTTCGCAAGGACATTTTCGAGCGGCTTAATGTACCGGATGCCGAGCTGTTCATCTCAAGCTTTAATCGTCCCAACATCTTCTATGGTGTCGAGCCGAAGCGTAATTCGTATTCGCAACTCCTCGACTATCTCGCCAAACGTAGGGATGAGAGCGGCATAATCTACTGCCTGAGCCGTGCGTCGGTCGACGCGCTCGCGGCTGATCTCCGCGACGAAGGCTACAGCGCATTGGCCTATCATGCCGGGCTCGATAAACAGACACGCGACAAGCATCAGGAATCTTTCCTTAAGGACGAGACCAAGATCATCGTCGCGACGATCGCGTTTGGAATGGGCATCGACAAATCGAATGTACGGTTTGTCGTCCACATGGACCTGCCCAAAAATGTCGAGAGTTATTATCAGGAAACCGGACGGGCGGGCCGCGATGGCCTCGCGAGTGATGCTTTGCTGTTCTATAGCTGGGCAGACGTGCTGAAACTGAAGAAATTCGCCGAGGTCGACGGCAATGCCGAACAGTCCGCGATCATGCTCAAGAAACTCGATCAAATGAGCGAGTTTGGCGATCTGCGTTCGTGCCGGCGCCGTTATTTACTAAAGTACTTTTCCGAGGAGCTGACGGAAAACTGCGGTAACTGCGATAACTGCACGACAACGTTCGAAAAATTTGACGGCACCATCATCGCCCAAAAAGCCCTAAGTGCGGTTTATCGCACTGGCCAGCGTTTCGGAATAGCCTATCTCGTCGATCTGCTTCGGGGATCGGAGTCGATAAAGATCCGTGACGAACACAAAAATCTCAAGACTTACGGCGTCGGAGCAGATGTTCCTAAAGATCATTGGTTCGACTATTTCAAGGATCTGATCGCTCAGGGTTTTCTCGTCCAAAAGGAAGGGCAATTTCCAACGATCGGGCTAACCGAAACCAGTATGGATGTGCTTGCGGGCAAAATGCCGGTGGACTTGATCAAGGTCAAGATCCGTGAAGAGAAGCGGAAAAAACTCGCACCAGCGAGCTTGCACCCGCATATTCCCGAGCTGTTCGACAGCCTGCGTCAGATTCGGGCCGCCTTTGCACGCAGCGAGAACGTGCCGCCGTATGTCGTTTTTTCGGACGCGACGCTGGTAGAGATGGCAACGTACCTGCCGCTGACAGAATCGGAAATGCGAAAGATCTCCGGCGTCGGCGATCTTAAATTCGACAAGTATGGAGCCGATTTCATTAACGAGGTTCGCAACTATTGTTCGCGAAACAACCTCACATCACGCATCGATTTAAAATCACCCCGTCGCGAGCAAAAACGTCGGACAAAACGTGACGCAGACGGCCGTGACACGTATCGCATCTCGCTCGATATGTATCTCAGCGGCCGGCCAATTGAGGATATCGCGACGGAACGCAGTATTTCTGTCACCACCGTGGAGAACCACTTGATACGATTTATTCCGAGCGGTCAGGTGTCGCTCGACCGGTTCGTCGCGGCGGACCGCGTGCCTGCCATTCGCGACGCCATTCTCAAGTGTTCCGACACAAATGCCCTCTCGCCCATAAAGGAAATATTGGGCGACGATTACACCTACTCCGAGATCAGAGCGGTCTTGGCATTTATGGAATCGGGCGAAAAGGAAAAGTCGGCGGGCGCTTTTTAATATTTGGGCAAAACGACGTAAAATTATGGACATATAGGATTTATTTATCGCTATTCTATTTTTTGGAGAAATTACTTATGAAGATCGGATTACCGAAAGAGATAAAAGATAACGAGTATCGCGTTGGCCTCACGCCGGCGGGTGTTCAAGCGTTGGCTCATGCGGGCCATGACGTTTATGTGCAAAAGACAGCCGGCGAGGGCTCGGGCTTCACGGACGAACAGTACGTGAAAGCGGGCGGAAAGATGCTCGACACCGCGGACGAGATCTGGCAGACGGGCGACATGATCGTAAAGGTCAAAGAACCCGTCGCACCGGAATATCCTCGGATGCGCGAGAATCAGGTTCTCTTTACGTATCTGCATCTTGCTCCTGAGCTTGAGTTGACCAAGCAGATGATGGACCGCAAGGTGACCGGCGTCGCATACGAAACGATCACAAGCGGACGCCGGCTCCCGCTTTTGATCCCGATGTCTGAAGTCGCCGGACGAATGTCTGTCCAGGTCGGTGCGACGTACCTCGAGAAAATGAACGGCGGCCGCGGCATCCTGCTCGGCGGAGTTCCGGGTGTGCCGGCGGCAAATGTCGTTATTATCGGCGGCGGCATTGTCGGCACCGAAGCGGCCAAAATGGCAGTTGGCCTGGGGGCAAAGGTAACGATCATCGATCGTGACCTCGACCGCCTTCGTCAGCTCGATGACATCTTTCTTTCCAAGGTGCAGACGCTTGCATCTTCGCGTTATGCGATCGAAGAAGCGATCTCGCATGCCGATCTTGTGATCGGGGCCGTTTTGGTTGTCGGTGCAGCCGCCCCAAAACTCGTCACCCGCGACATGCTTCATCTCGTGCCTCAGGGTGCGGTCCTCGTTGACGTAGCGGTTGACCAGGGCGGGTGCTTTGAAACGACTCATGCAACCACGCATTCGAATCCAACATATTACGAGGAAGGCGTTCTGCATTATTGCGTTGCAAATATGCCGGGTGCAGTGCCCCGGACTTCGACGTTTGCCCTGACCAACGCAACATTGCCGTATGCTCTCGACCTGGCAAATAAGGGTTTTGCGCAGGCAATAAAGGACGATGCGGGCCTTCGCGAAGGTGTCAATACCTATGCCGGTAAGCTGACATACGAGGCGGTCGCCACCTCGCAAAAGCTCCAATTCACGCCGCTCGACTCGCTGCTCGATCTGGCGTCGGCATCGGCGGGATAAAAAAGAAAAGGAATCTTGCCCGCGAATTACGCAAATTAACGCGAATAGAAGAGTAAAATTTTATTCGTGCCCATTTGCGTAATTCGCGGGCAAACGATTTATGTACGAATTCGCAGTCACACCAGCCGTTACGCAACTTCGCCGTCCGGGCGTGATCATCACTGAGGTCACTCCGGGCACGGTCGGCGATGAACTCGATCTGCAGGCTAAAGACCGGATAGTTCGTGTGAATGGGCGCACCGTTCGCGACTATCTCGACTTTCGATTTCAGACTGCCGGCGAGACCGAACTCACATTTCAAGTCAAAAAGCCTAACGGCGAGACGATCGACATCGAGTTTGACCGCGACGAGGACGAAGACCTCGGCCTGATGTTCGAGCAGATCGTGCCGCGGCAATGTGCCAACGAGTGCATCTTCTGCTTTTGCAAGGGCAATCCAGAGGATGCAAGGCCTTCACTGTTCGTCCGCGACGAAGACATCCGTCTTTCCTTTCTTTACGGCAACTACACCACGCTCTCGTCCATAACCGAGGACGAAATGAACCGCATCGTCGAGCAGCGGTTGTCGCCGCAGTACGTTTCCGTTCATGCGACCGACCTCAAAACGAGGGCCTATTTGCTTGGCGTTGACGAATCGCGGGCTGACATTGTGGATAAGCTGCAGCGGCTGCTCGATAATGACATCGAGCTCCACGCCCAGGTCGTCCTGTGCCCCGAGATCAACGACGGTCCGATCCTCGAAAAAACGCTTCGCGACCTCGCCGAGCACTATCCAAAGGTGGTCAGCACGGCGGTTGTGCCGGTTGCTCTGACCCGCTACAACACGGACGAGCGTCTCACGCGTGTCACTCCCGAGTTTTGCCAGCGAACGATCAAAGAGGTCGAAAAACTGCAAAAGGAGTTCCGAAAGACACTCGGGGTGACGTTTGCCTTCCTCGGCGACGAGATCTACATCAAGGCTGGGGTCGAGATCCCTTCGCGTCGGCATTACGGCAACTATCCGCAGATCGAAGACGGCGTCGGCATGATCCGCTCGTTCCTGAACGCTGTCGAAAAGGCCTTTCCTTTTGACGAGAACGTTCGAACCCATAGCGTCGCGATCAAGCCATCGACCAACGGTTCGACCGCCTCCAACGATTTGCCAACCGGCCGAGGGACTTTCCTTACCGGCGAAATGTTTGCACCGATCCTTCGAGAGCAGGTCGTTCGCTATAACATGGCAAAGGGAACTGAGCACGAAGTGCTGGCCGTTCCGAATACCTACTTTGGCGGCGATGTCTCCGTCGCAGGATTGCTGACCGCCCAGGATTTCCTGGCGATCCGTCCAAAGATCGAAGGCGACTACGCAGTCATTCCGCGAGTAACAATCAAGTCCGACGAACCCATCTTCCTCGACGGCATGACCTACGACGAACTAAAACGCCAGTTTCCGGTTCCGGTGTATGATCTCGACACCCCTGGTATTGTTGATTTTCTCGGCAACTAAAGAAAGCACCCGAACTAAGCCGTCATTCCTACCTATCTTTCGCTTAAGGTTGCCGACATCTCCACTCCGACCCGGCACATTTCTTGGCACTCCGCGGTGGTGGCATTTCACCCAGTTATATTGCAAGTTGACCCCATCCTCCGTTGACCCAGGATTGAAAATCTCATTTAACAAACCTATGAAATTTGAGCCAAAACCGGGCCGACCGACTCGTTGGTTGCCGGACGGCCTTTGGTGTGAAGATAATAGGGACAAAGCGTTCGCCGGTTTAGTTTCGGTTGAAGTTATAGACTATTACGCCGGTTACCTTTACCGCCACTTTTGAGAGAAACGTCGGTGTAAACTTGGCAGCGCGTGCGGCCTGTTCTGCGGAGCTTCGGAGAAGAGGATGACCGCTAACCGCCTTGGCTGAAACGACTTTGCCTTCCTCATCGATCATGATCTGCACATCGACCTTTCCATCGGCCCGTACCGCGAGAGCGGCTGCGGAGTAAGCCGGCTTTGGCAAATATGTAGCCTTGCCGTTCATAACGCCCCCCGACTGGACTGTCGGTCTTACCGGTCGCGGAATGTCCTTGATCAGCGGCGGCGGATCCTTGATCGGCTCCGAGGTGTCGGCGGCGACCTTAGGGCCAAAGCCTGATTCACCCGGCCCCGTAGCGGTATCCGTTCGGCTGCTGTAGCCGACCGGGTTTGTATTGCGAAGGCCAATGTCGAATCTTCCAACAGGCCGTGATATGACGCTATTCTGAACGGAAGATGTTGAGATCGGTACCTCGGTGGGCTCGTCGGTACGGGACTGGTTTTCGGTTCGTTGTGGAACGTCGCTGTGATCGTGAGTGTCGGGCAGCGATGCTCTTGGCTTTGCGGGTTGCGGTTCGTCGGGGAGAGTTTCGGCTGGGGCCAGTAGTGCTTCGATCTCCAGGCTTTCGCGGCCAAGGGCGAAATCCTGGGCGTAAATGCTGATGACGACAGCAGTAAGGAACAAAATGCCGACGACGAGGGTCGACGCCATAAAAAATCCGCGCCTATTTTTGAAATCGGCACCTTCCGGTTCTGATTCGATCAATTTATCAAACATGGTTTTTCCTCCTGAACGCCGGTGCCTTGCGTTCGGTTACTTAGACACCGGTTGGCAGAGTTTGTTCCCTTCGTTTTGGAGAAATTTATCTTTTGTTACGATTTGACCGTTATCGGCGGCGTGCTACTCTGAATGATAACGAAAGTGGCGGAAGTAATATGGCTTTGTACGATGTTTACGTGACCTGCGGAGAGTGTGGACAACCGCATTCGGTTCATGTCCAACTAAACCTGGACGACGAGAATTTAAATAAGACGCCGCTGAGCCAGGTTTTTAGCGGCGGCGAATTGCCGGCGGCCGTCAAATTCATGATGTCGAACAAATACAATTGTCCGCATACGAAACAGCTTTTTCCGGCGGACGATATCAATCTTGCGATGCTCATCGCGGCCTAATCCTAAATCAAGCGTTTTTGACCGAAATGATCTCGGCTGCGATCGAAACGGCGATCTCTTCGGGGGTATGGCTGTTTATCGGCAGGCCGATAGGTGTGCGGATGCGGTCTAGCCTTTCTTTTGGAGACCCATCTTTTTCGAGAGCCGTGAGAAGCGTTTTCATTTTTGCACGGCTTCCGAGCACGCCGAAATATTTGAAGTCACGATCAAAAAGAGAACGGATCACGATCTCGTCCGATTTGTAGCCAAGTGTCATAATGACGACATAGACATTATCTCCGTCGCAAATTTGATTGCCGACAAGATCGTAGCCCTCCAGGATGGTGACTTGATGTGCGAAATCATTTTTCTGAAGCGTGTTTAATGCTGGCCGGTCATCGACGACGCGGATCTTGAAATCCAGTCGTGACATGAGTTCACTGAGGGCGAGGGCGCAGTGTCCGCCCCCGATAATGTAAAGTTCATTTTTCGGACCCAGTCTGTCAAAGTAAGTGAAAATATTGTCAACTCGTTCGAAGTTAGGTAGCGGACAATTTTGCTCCACAGTCTCTTCAGGGGCGGCTTTAAATTCGATTTCCGAGATAACAAGCCACGGTTCACGACCCTGCCGAAGGTCGGCGACTAATACCTCGACGGCTCCGAGTTCATTCGCGCCGAGTGTTTGGAGGATAATGGTCTGCCGACCGGAGCAGATCATGCCGGATGGGTGTTCGGCGTTCTTTCGATGCTCTTGCTCGACCAGTTGCCCTGGTTGGAACCCGGTCGCTATCGCTCCAGGGTCTGACAATAGGGCTCGGCTTTGCTCGACGAGGTTTACTTCCATCATACCGCCGCCGATGCTACCCATAAGCTCGCCATCGGCTGCGACCGCCATCTTGTAACCCGCGCGTCCAGGACTGCTGCCGCTGCTTTGGGCTACGAGGAGGAGCATCACGGATTCGCCATTGCGCAAACGGTCAAGAACGAAGCTCCAGAGTTCTAATTCCTTAGTCACGTACCAATTCTACCGCAGAAGAATTTGAAACCGCAGAACATGGCAGAACACAGATATATCGAAAAGCCTTATCTGTGTTTATCCGGGTTTATCTGTGCTCAAATTCTTACTTAGTGTAGAGACTGATCAACACCTTTTCGGGCGTGAACAGTAGGTTGTCTTGCTTTTACATTAACCATCTTTGCTAATCTTACTCGATTTCGAAATTGCGATCTCGATCGCTGTTTTGGGCTCACCACGAATCGATTTTTCAAATTCTTCTCGGAAATCCTCAAGAAGGGGTAGGTCCACGAAATCTTTTTCGCGACCCGAAGCTTTCTTGCTTGCGATGATGTCGCGAATGTTGGCAACCGGCAAACCCTCGATCATGTGTCGACGTGATTTTGCCAATTCAAAGCTCTCTATACCGTCCGGCGCGAAAATCAGATCAAGATCGAAAGATCCGTCCTTCAGTTGAACAAAGTCCTTACCGCTCAAAATATCTGCTCTAATTGCGTCGGTCACTTTGAACCCAAGCACGGCGAGAGCATCGATTATCCTTTTCGCGTTCTCGCTATCCTTCTTTACGAAGAGGTCTACATCCTGTGTCGCTCCCGGATAACCAAGAATGATCGCACCGCCCTTCCCAATGAAAAGGTATTCAACCCCATTCTTGGAAAATGCCTCGGCGATCTTTTGAGTTTGCGGGAGATCGAAATAGCGTCGCTGACTTTCAACCATTGCTTTTTGCAATCTTGTAGCCGAGATATCTGGGCAGCACTCGATCAGCCCATTCACGATATTCTTTCACGGTATCAAAGCTCCGATACGTGACATCGTCCAGCACGGGCTTGTATTTTCGAAAGAATCCGTACTCGATCCGGTCCGCCAAAGACCGTTTAAGCTGTCGTCGGCATTGTTCTCTGAAATCATCCATTAAGGATATTTTACATCAAAGATCGTTTTTCCGAATACAAATTCATCAACACCCTTTCCGGCGTAAATGGCAGGTCGAATGCGGGAGAGCAGTCGGCAAACGCCTTGACCGCGTTGCGGATCGCGAAGTAAGCTCCGAGGCCGTACATGAGCGGCGGTTCGCCAACGGCTTTGGAGTTGAAGATAGCGAGGTTTTCGCGGGTCGTTTGGAGAGCGAGTATGTCGATCTCTTTTGGGACGGAATAGATGTCGGGAACCTTGTAGGTCGAGAGGGCGTTTGAACGGAGTTTGCCGGCGGCGTCGTAGACGACCTCTTCCATCGTCACCCAACCGAGGCCCTGGACGATGCCGCCTTCGATCTGGCCGTTGTCGACCGCCGTGTTCATCGATGTGCCGAAATCGTGACAGCATTTTACGTAGTCGACCTCGTAGCGGCCGCGCAGACAATCCACCGTCACGCCGATGACCGCTGTTCCGTAAACGTGATACGCGAAGGGATGGCCCTTTGCCGTGGACCAGTCGAAGCCGATACCCGGCGTTGCGTAGTGGCTGTGCTCGCTGAGGTTTACACGCTGGAGATGAGCGTCCATGACGAGAGTTTGCCAGTCGAGTGAGGTTCTTTCGCCATTGCGATACACAAAGCCGTTTCCGAGGGACAGGTCTTCAACACTCGCCGCTTCGACAAGGTCTTTTGCCACTTCGAGAAGCCGTTTACGGATCGTTTCGCAAGCGATCTGCGTCGCCTTGCCGTTGAGGTCGGCTGCGGCTGATGCAGCGGTTGGGCTTGTATTTGCGATACGCAGCGTGTTGGTCGTGTGAACCCGCACGTTGTCTATCTCCAGACCGAACATCTTAGCCGCGATCTGCGCCATTTTTGTGTTTACGCCCTGTCCCATTTCGACGGCTCCAGTCGAGACCGCGACGCTGCCGTCCGTGTAAACATGGACAAGCGAGCGTGCCTGATTCATCGGTGTTTTTGTAAACGAGATGCCGAAGCAAACGGGCATCAGAGCAACGCCTTTTTTGAAGTATTTCGAAATTGCGTTAAAGTCGGCGGCCTCTCGTTGCAGATTGACGAAATCATATTTCTCATCGGCCTGCGTCCAGGAAGTAACGGCATCGCTCTCGGCGAGTTGGCCGTACGGGAACTCGTCGCCGTCGGTCAGTAAATTGCGATGCTGAATTTCGAAGGCTGAAACGCCAAGTTTCTCGGCTGCATGGGCAATTGCCGATTCGATCACGAACATGCCCTGCGGCCCGCCAAAACCGCGAAAGGCCGTGTTCGGCGGCAGATTTGTCCGGCAGCAGTAGGCGGTCGCGGTGACGTTAGGCACGAAATAGCTGTTCGTACAGTGAAACAGGGTGCGTTCTAGAACGGGCGGCGAGAGGTCGCATGACGCTCCGGCGTTCTGGTAAAAGCTGGCTTCGTACGCGATGATCTTGAGATCCGCATCGAGTCCGATCTTGTAATCGGACGAATATGGGTGCCGCTTTCCGGTCATCCGCATGTCTTCCATTCGGTGGAGGGCGTATTTTACGGGGCGTTTGGTCAACTGCGTCGAGACCGCCACAATGCCCGCCCAAGCGTTCGCCTGGTCTTCTTTACCGCCAAAACCACCGCCAAGCCGTTGCACATCGACTTCGACCTGATGCATTGCGAGCCCTGTTACACGGCAGACGGCACGCTGCACGGCCGTCGGCCCCTGTGTCGACGAGTAGACCTTGATACCGCCGCCTTCCATTGGAACGGCGTACGCTCCCTGTGTTTCAATGTAGAGATGCTCCTGCCCGTTCTGCTCGGTGCGACCCTCGAAAACATGTTCGCAGTCCTTGAAGGCGTTGTCGGTATCGCCGAGTTTGAACTTTTTCGGTGGAACGATCAGATTGCCGTTTGCTGCGGCGACACGCGGGTCGGTGACAGGCTCAAGCTCGTCAATCTCGACGTGGATCTTTTTTGCGGCTTTTCTCGCAAGCTCTTCGCGTGTCGCCAGCACGATCGCGATCGGCATGCCCTGAAAATGTACTTCGCCCTCCGCCAACAGCGGCTCGTCAGGCAGTATGCCGCCGATCTGGTTTTCTCCGATGATGTCTTTGGCCGTTACGACCAGAAACACACCTTCGGATTTTTCTGCTTCAGTTGTGTCTATTGATCTGAGCTTTCCGTGAGCCACCGGCGAGTCAAAAACGCACGCAAACAGCGTCCCGCGAACAAGCGGGATATCGTCGAGGTAAATACTCTCGCCGCGGACGTGAGATTTTGAGTCGATGTTTTTCAAAATCATATCCCGGCGTCGTATAGTTTCAACGCCCGCTTTTCATCCCAAATTTCGACAAAGTCAACAAGTTCGGCGAGATCTAAGGCTCCAACCATAATAGCCTCTAACAGGACAACAGCCTTTTTGAAATTCGGATCGTCGCATTCTGCCCTTTTTCCCATACAGTATTGTATTAATCCGACAACAGACTCACGATAGTCGACTGCCAGCCAGTCCGGAATCGGCGGATTGTCATATTTCGACCGTGCCTCTTCGACTGCGAAAGCATAAGTCGGCAACTGGTAATCGATCCAACCCTTTTCAAGATAAATCTTCAGCAGCCAAGGCATTACCGCATAACTCGCGATACCGACATCGTGCTGGTGATAGAGATTGTCCCATAACTCGTCCCAAGCAGTTTTCTGGGGAGCACTTGACTTCATAAACCCAAGAAGAACCGCAGACGCATCATAAGCGAGAAGATATCCGCCATGCATGGTTTTCCATTGGTGAGCATCTAAATCAAGCATCGAAATAACTCCACAAAATGTGCCATAAAAAGTTAACTCTTAACGAAATCACCTTTTATCTTGGTTCCTTAGGCGAGCATTCCTGACAGACTCAATATCAATGATGTCCTGCGGACGGGCCGATACGGATTTGTTAATGATCAGGTCATCTGGGCCGAGAAAATTTGCGGAAACACCATCGAAGTCGCCTTCCTGTCTATTTGGCCAAGCGTCAATGAATTCGACTCCGTCAATTGACATCAATATATCGATTCGAACCGGAGGCCGGCCCATTTGAAAAAAACCGTCGGTGGCAAAGTCGCTTTCGGTCAACTCGCCCATCGGGGCACCGAACGCTTGTAATGCCGCGAAAACCCGTCCTGCGTTTCCCGCGGACGGCTCAACCCAAATATCGAGATCTTTCGTATAGCGCGGCTCTGCGTATTTGATCACCGCGTACGCTCCAACTATGAGGTATTTAACCTCGTGTTCGTTGAAAGTGGACAATATCTCTTTGAAGTCTGGACTCATCGATTTTCTTGTAACTGAGGTAAAACTCTACCAACTCCCAAGCGGCGTTAAATCTGGCCGAATCGCTTTGACGCTGCCAAAACTCAAGGTCGAAAGAGCGATCCATATCCTTGATGTTCTTGCCGTGCCGCATCATCGTAAAATCGCCGTTTTCGCCTTCAATTACAATGGTTTTCATATGACTATTGTAACGCGTTTTGCCCGAATAATTCGTAAAAATGAGCGGTGAAAAGCTGTCTCAGCAGCAGGCGTTTGTAGGTTTCGGTTCCGCGGACGTCGGAGATCGGCGAGATCTCGGACTGCATTATTTCGTTTGCTTGTCGGATGGTTTCTCCATTTACTTGCTTGCCTTGGAGGAACGTCGAGGCTTCTTTTAGATAAAGCGGTATAGGTGCGACGCCGCCTGCCGCGACATGGGCTACCGAGAGAACCACCCCGTCTGCCGAAGCGGCAGCCACCCCTCCTTCGTAAGGAGGGGAGCATTGGAGCGAGATCGCCGTGTTTACGGTAGCGATATCAAGATACGTTCGTTTGCAGACCTTTTCGAAATTGAATCGGGAATTGCCCTCGGGTTTGCGGAAACGGATCGTCGTGATCATTTCTTCCGTCGATTTCGCGAGCTGTTTGTAGCCGAGGTAGAGGTCGCGGAGCTTGATCGTCCGCGATTTGTCGCCGCTCTGCAGCGATTCAGGCGAGGGCTCCTGCGTTCCCGGCAATAGATCGATCTCGGTGTCGAGGGCGAGAAACCAGACGGTCATGTCTCCGATGGGCGATGCGTTGATGAAGTTGCCGGCGAGCGTCGCCATGTTGCGGATCGGTGTGGATGAGATGAGTTTTAGATGCTTGTAAAGGTCGGGAAAGATCGACTGCATGACGGGCGAAACAAGCAGGTCGGTAACGGTTGCGGATGCGCCGATCTCGATGTAGTCACCCGCTTCGCGGATTCCGCGGAGGTTTTCATCGTAAAACAGATGGGACGCATCAGATTCGGCCATTGCGTCAGGCCGTTGGACGTAGACGTCGGTTCCACCGCCGACGAATGACTGCGGAGTGCCGACTGCGGACTGTGGAGTCGAAGTACGAATTGTCGTAAGCCGATCTGCAATACCCGAGAAATACCTCGGTACAATTGGCTGGAATCCAGTCGCTGCCGCTTCCGTTTTTGAAATTAGCCCACTGACGTGACACGCGGCTCGTTCTATCGATTTGTAACCAGTGCAGCGGCAAATGTTGCCGTCCACGGCGGAAACAGCCATTTCCGGGGTCTTTGCCGTATCATCAACGCAAAATCCGGTCAGCGACATTACGAATCCGACGGTGCAAAACCCGCATTGAGTGCCGCTCTCGTCGACCATCGCCTGCTGTACCGGCGTAAGCGAACCGTCTGTCGGATTGATTCCTTCGATTGTAACGATGTGCTTGCCGGTAGCATTTGCGAGCGGCATGAGACACGAGGTCATTGTGCGGTATTTGACCTCGTCGCCGACTAATTCGCCGACCAGGATCGTGCACGCACCGCAGTCGCCCTCGCGGCAACCGATCTTTGTGCCCTTGAGGTCTTTGTGATAACGGACAAAATCGAGCACGGTCGAACCTGACGGCTCATCGGTCGAGATGTCTTGATCATTTAAGATGAAATCTATCATCGAGAAACCACTAACAGGGATAAAAGGGATGAAAACATAGGTGGAAAACCCTTTCATCGCGTAAAGATCTAAAACCTTCGAATCAGAATAACGCCGCCAGTTATTAGCAAAACACCGGCTAGACGAGCAATGCTCACCTCCTTGACCGGCACTCCGAGTAAGCCAAAATGGTCGATGACCAACGAGACGATCATTTGTCCGGCGATCATCAGGCTAAATGTCATCGCCGGGCCGAGGCGTGGAACCAGCACCACTGCGGCCGTAACAAAAAACGCACCGAGAAATCCGCCTATCCAGGCAATTGGCGGAGCGTCTTTGATAGCCGCGATATTTCCGAGGGGCGTTCCGGACGCCACGACGCATGCAAACAGCGCGGCGGTTCCTATAACAAAGGAAAGAAACGCCGCGAGTATCGGGCTATCGACGACGACCGCCATCCTATTATTGGTGGCGGCCTGGGTTGGCATCATCGCTCCTGCCATGACGGCAAGCAGCAAAAATAAGAAATTATTCGACATCGAACGTTAGTATTCTGTTTTGTCCGTCTTTTCCTTCCAGGCTTGGAATACTTTTTGGGCCTCACTGCGAAGAAGACTGACCATTTTCAACTGCCGAAGATCATTTGGCTTATCGAGTTCCTCGTAAAAAAGCTCATCATCAAACCCCGCGTCCGCGGCATCTTCACGCGTACCGGCGAAATAGATCGCGGCGGGACGCGACCAGTAGATCGCTCCGAGACACATCGGACATGGCTCGCAGGACGTGTAAACCGCACAACCGTCAAGTTGGAAAGTCTCAAGATTGGCACAGGCGTCGCGGATAGCGACGACTTCGGCATGCGCGGTCGGATCATTGGTCGATGTAACTCGGTTGCTGCCCTCGCCGACGATCTTTCCATCTTTAACAACAACGCAGCCGAATGGGCCGCCATCATTTGATTCCATACCGTGCCGTGCAAGTTCGACGGCACGCATCATGAATTTTTGATCCAGTTCGCTCATTATGTCTTTGGCGGAGTCAACTTGATCTCGTAGAGTTTCTTCCACTTCTTTCCGGTGACGAAGATCCGGTCAGTTGCGGCGTCATACGCAATGCCGTTAAGCGTATTTTCGGTTTGGCTTTCCTTTCCCTGGTCATCCGGCGAAATCCCGGCGAGGTTGATCCAGCCGAGTAATTTACCGCTGGCTGGGTCGATCCGTGCAATGTAATTTGGTTTGCCGAGAATCTGCAGCTCCTCCGAATGCCAGATATTCGCCCATATCTCGCCCTTGATCCATTCGAGTTCGTTGATCTGCATCAAAGGTTTGCCATCTTCGCGCATGACTGGAATAGTTCGCACCGTCTTAAAAGTTTCGGGATCCATTACTTTGATGACGTGCGTGCTCTGCGTTAAATATAGCAATGTCCCGTCCGTGGTCATTCCCCAACCGTCTCCCTGGTAGCTAAACTCCTTGATCAGTTTGAAGTCTTTGGCGTCGAAAACCCGGCCCAGCCCTCCTTTCCAGGTCAGCATGTAGATCTTGTCGCCGATCATCGAGATCCCTTCACCAAAGTCCTCGCGTGGAAGGTCCCACTTCTGAACGACTTTTCCCGATTCCAATTCGACCTTCCTGATAGAAGACTCGCCGGGATCGCCGCCAGTACTTTCGTACAAGAACCCGTTGTAAAAGTATAGGCCTTCGGTAAATGCCTTCGGATCGTGCGGATAAACTTTCACGACCTCATAGCCATATACGGGCAGAGGTTGCTGTCCAGTCGGTTTGACGTTCGCGGTGACGTTGGAATTGTTGACGGCATTATTTCCCGAACCTCCGCATGAAAGTGAGGCCGCTATTGCCACAAAAAATATTAATGATCGCATAACGTGTGACTTAAAAAACCGTGATAGATCGCGGGAAGTTTACTTCTTAATCGCTCGGTCGATCGTCCGCCGCAACCCGCTCGCTGACAGGTCCCGAGCAAGCACTCCATTGACAAAAATACTAGGTGTTCCCCCGAGCTTATAACTATCTCCATCCGCAACGTCCCTGCGAATGTCGGCCGCGGTCTTTTCGGAGTTAAAGTCTAATTCAAATTGTTTCATGTTTAAACCCTGTTCCGACGCGTATCGCCGCAGCGATGCGTCGTCCAGTGCATCCTGATGCGTGTAAAGAACATCGATGTATTCAAAAAACTTGCCTTGGGCACGGGCGGCGGCGGCGGCCAGGGCAGCCCGCATCGCGTGGTCGTGACGATTGGTAAGTGGATAATTGCGAACGACAAAACGGATCTTCCCGGCGTACTCGGCCATTACCTTTTTAAGGATCGGGTGGGCGGCGGAACATGCCGGACATTGAAAATCGCTAAACATAACGATCGTGACCGGTGCGGTCGCCGGCCCGGTCGATGGCGATGTGCCAACTGAAATGTCGCGGGCGATCGGCTGCGGTTCCTCGTATAAGACCTTCACATTGTATTTTGTAAATAATCTTTCCTGAAATGCTCCCTCGAGCTCTGCACGTTCCGAGTCGGTGTAATCGTGCATTTTGTTCGAAACCTCGCGAGCGATAATGGTCCCGGCATCGACGCCCTGTGCAGCAGCCTCGTCTAAAACAAGTGCCGAGTAGAGTTGTGAGTAGAGTTCACCCAGTACCTGATCGCTGATCTGGGCCCTGACCTCGAACAGGTCGAATTTATTTTTCTGCTCGAAGTCGCGGGCCGTTATAGGCTTTCCATTGACCGTAACCAGAATGTCGGTGGGCAACAGCTTTGGTGCATTCACGTTTTTGCTGTTCACGATCTTATACTTCGCTCGAAGAGAGTCGATAAACTTCGAGAATTCCTGTTGCCCGGCCTCGTTTTTCAGGTAACTTACAATCTGCTCGCGGACATCTTTTAAGGGCTTGTTTTGCAAGGCTGCGAGATTGGACTGATATACGGCACTGATCTCAGTTTCGGTCGGCGACGGTGCCTTGGAACTGATGTCGATCGCGAGTTTGGCCGGATCCGTTCCCCTTGCCTTGGCCTCTGCCGCCAGCAATTCTTCCCCGATCATCTGGTCGAGAAGGCCGGAACGGATCTTCGCAATGGTTTCCGGGGATGACTCTATCAGATTCCGGGTCGCCGGTGAGAGGTCCGATATCGCAATGGAGTGTCCTTTAGCGGTGGCAAGAATTTCCGGCTGAGCCTGTGCGAAAATGCTAACGCCGAGAAGCTGAATGATCCCAATGCAGAATAATAACCTGATGTCGAAAACCTTTCTCATTTGTTTAAAGTGTGTCGCGCGTGCTTACAAATTCTACCAAAATTCGGCGATAAATAATTCAATTCGATGCGATAATGAACGTTCGATTTGCGTCCCATTTTAGAAGCATGGCGAAACAAAAGAAACTACCGCGTAAGTTTTACGTTTCGGCGGACACCGCAGCGATCGCACGGGACCTGCTCGGAAAGCTTCTTGTTGTTTCGTGCCCGCACAGTGAACATGTTTCCGGTATGATCGTCGAGACAGAAGCCTACCTCGGCGAGACAGACAGGGCGGCTCACAGTTTCAGAGGCAGGCGGACGGCGAGAAACGAAGTGATGTACGGTAACGGGGGACACGCGTACGTTTTCTTTGTTTACGGGATGTACTACCAGTTTAACGTGGTGACCGGGCCGGCCGAACATCCTCACGCCATTCTCATTCGAGGTCTGGAACCAGTTGAGGGTATTGAAATAATGCGAGAACGTCGCGGCCCGATGAAAGATAAAAACTTGACCTCTGGACCAGGTAAACTCTGTATCGCGATGGGTATCGACCGAGGTCTAAATGGCGAGGATCTGCGTGGAGAACGGGTTTGGCTTGAAAATATCCGTACCTTCGCTGATGGAGAAGTCGCTGTCGGCAAACGGATCGGGATCGACTACGCGGGCGAGGATGCTCACTTGCTGTTGAGGTTTTGGGTTAGAAATAACGAGTATGTGAGCAAATTGTGACCGGTCGGATTGGAGCTCTTAAGTTTAGCCGGAAAATATGAGGTCTAACCAACCTGCCTTTTATCCTGGATCTCGTAATAAGAAATGTTGCGACGATAGGTTCCAGCTGCCTGTGAAGTAGTCCTGGAGCCGGCCGATGCTTTGCGAAAGACTTTCTTTACGATCCAGTTTCCCCGATCGTCAAATTCGTATTCAAATTTCGAAGTTTCAATAACTGAGCCATTTTCGAATAATGTCTCGGTTTCCAGAATGTTATTGTGACGATCCAATCTGTGTCGAACCCTGCCTATAAATCCACCTGAATCATCAACAGTTCTGATCTCGACCTTATCGCCGTTGTAAATGTAGCGTTCGGCATAAACTAAAGAATTAGAACTGGTAAAACGGCGTCTTTCAAAAGGCCGTCCGTTTTCATCCCATTTGGTTTCGATAAGGTTGCCGTACCGGCGTCCGGGGCCGGTCATGATGACGCCGGGACTCGATATCGATCCTGAGACCATCGCGGTTCGGCCACCGATAGGGCCATATCCTGGCGGATAGTTTACCGCGGATTGTAGATTAATGCGTTTGCCGTTTTCCCAGCCCCATGTCGTTATGATGTCTGGAAACCCCGCGTTGAAACTGATGTCGACGAATCTAAACCCGTCGGTGTCAAAGTGGATCTCCTGAATCACCTGATCCTCCGATTTGAGATCTCTCTTAAAAGTGTCGCGAATCCGGCGAACGTTCCCGAGCAACCCTTGTTCTGCCTGGTCAGACGTCGGGATGGTGGTTGGTTTTTGCTGGGCGAGCGGAGGCGGGGTAAATTCCTCGATCATCGCTAGGGTCCGTTCCGGTTTCGTCAGTAAACGAAACGAGTTCAGCAAACCTTCGGCGGATGCTATGTCACGCGCATCCTGAACGATGATAGTTTCTTCGACCAAAGTACCATTTACGGCAAAGAGCCGGGTCAATGAAGTGTAAGGACCTGTCGTCGTGATCTGAGATCCGGCAAATATACTAAATATGTAGGGCTTCTCTTGGACAATGGCCTTGGCTGGGATGTCTTTGAGCAGAGCCGCTTTCCATTTAGCAATGACCGCGGCGTTGTCAGGGGCCATGCTTTTGGTGCTGAGCTTACCTGCGGTGAACACCGTAATACGGATCCGATAATTCCCCCTTTCCCAGGTAAAAGCGGTTCCCGAGATGCCATAATCTCCGAGGATGAACCCCATGGGTTGCGTCTTTGACGGCGGGCCTGCACGAATTGAGAAGCCGCCATATCCCTCATGGAATTCATCGAGTCCGACAAACTGGGCTGATGTCGAGTTGGAGCCTAACAGAATTAAGAACAACAAAAATGGGAGGAGTGGAAATATATTTGATCTCGTCATTTATTTACATCTCTCTTATTTAACCACCAGAAAAGAGGAATGCTGAATCCAATTCCGCCTATCAGCGAGAGAACAATAAACCAATACCATTTAACTTTTCCGGGCGGGTTTTTCGCGAACCAGTAGGCCATCAGAAACATCACGACAAATGCTTCCACTATGAATGGAACCGCCAACCGGTTGTTGGTAAAGTCGCTAAGGCTGTGGAAATCGTTAAGTAGCCAATATACGAAAATTCCGTTCGGAACGAGTAGTCCGAAAAACGCGATTATTAACAACCACATCCGAGATCACCTCCGCCGTTTGCGGACATAATAGCCTATTTTGCATGAATTGCCATTCGCATCCCAAATTTCGGCCGGAGCGTTATTTGAGGGCTGAGCCCAATTTTCTGCTCAGGTTCCAATCGAAATTTCCATTTTCGAGCCAGCGTTGCGATGAGCAGGATGCCTTCGGTCCAGGCAAAACTCTCGCCGATGCATCGACGAACGCCGCCGCCGAAGGGGAAGTAGATGCCCTGTGAGCCGGCCTCTTTCACGCTCACAGATTCCCAGCGTTCGGGAATAAAGTCGGCGGGGTGTTCCCAAAATCGGCCGTCACGCTGTAGAACGTATGGGCTGACGAGCACAAGCGATCCCGGCTCGACCGTATAACCTCCAAACTCATGCTCCTCGACGACATTTCTTCCGATCGCCCACGCCGGCGGGTATAGCCGCATCGATTCGGCTAAGACCGCTTCCGTATATTTCAAGTTGGGCAGGTCGTCGATCGTCGGAGTTCGTCCGTCGAGATGCGTTTCCAGTTCAGCGTGCAGTTTCGCCTCAGCCTCAGGATTTTGAGAGAGCAGATACCAGGTCCACGTCAGGGCGTTTGCAGTCGTTTCGTGGCCCGCGAGGAAGAGCGTCAACGCTTCGTCCCGGATCTGTTCGTCTGTCATTCCGCTGCCGTCCGCCTCATCCTGAGCCGACAGCAGCATCGACAGCAGGTCACCTGTGTCTTCGCCTGATCGGCGACGTTCCTCGATGATCGTATACATTACTTCATCCAGGTCGCGTCGAGCCTGTTTGAACCGCCTCGATTGCGGCAGCGGTAGTTTTTCGAGCCACTCAGAAAAGGGAAGCAGGAGAAAATTGAACAGTTCGACCATCGTCGTCATCGCCGCCCCGATCTTGTCAGCATTGTCGGTTATTTCAGCGTTGAAGAGGGTTTTGGCGACGATCCTGAGAGTCAGGTGCATCATTTCCTTGTCGATGTCCCGAACCTCGCCATCGCTCCATGCGGCCGAGGTCAGTTCAGCGATCTCGACCATCGACCGGGCGTAGTCGGCGATACGGTTTCGGTGAAATGCCGGTTGGATCATGCGGCGCTGACGGAGGTGAAATTCGCGTTCGCTCGTTAGCAGCCCCTCGCCAAGCAGGACCTTCGCCCGCTGAAGTGCACGTCCCTTGACGAATTTATCGGCGTTGACGACAAGCAGATCGCGGACGTGATCGGGATGATTGACGAAATATATCGTTTGCGGCCCGATCTTCAAGTAAGTGACATCGCCGAGGGCCGCCTGTCGCGTCAGAAAACCCGTTCGGTCGCGCCAAAACTGACGTACATGACCTCCCAAAAACCCCGCAGGCTGAGTCGGCGGCCGCGACGTTACAATTTTGTAGGCTGCATCGTTACTCATTTAGAAATCCGTGACAAAAACTGATACTTTTATAGCTTATGTCAGAAGCTACACTTAAGAAAGCTAAACCCGATATTCGAGCAATTACACGTCTTGTGCCGCCAAGCGGAAACCTGGTACAGGGCCAATCCGAGTTGCCGATAGATCCTCAACTCGCGGCCGAGGCCGCGGCGATAATCGCCGCCAGCCAAAATCATTACGGCGGCAGCGAAGGCGATGCCAACCTGCGAAAGGCAGTCGCCGAAAAGATCGCGAAATATAACAATATCCAGGTCGACGCCGACGCTCGCCCGTTCGAGCTGATGATCACGAACGGCGGGACAGGGGCATTGATCGGCTTTGCACAGGGCTATTTGCGTAACAAGTCGGCGCTTGTTTTCGAGCCATATTATCCATATCACCGGCGCATTTTGGAGGAGTTTGGCAGCAAAACCGAGACGTTTGAGTTGGATGCCACAACACTCGGTTTTGAAAAAGACGCGCTGTTTGCTCGGTGCAAAGAGCTGAAGGACCGTAAGGAATTTCCGCTTACGACCATCATCGTTTGTTCGCCGGCGAACCCGAGTGGAAAGGTGATGACGCAGATCGAGCTTGAGGCCATAGCTGACGTCGCACAGGAACTCGACCTTTTGGTCGTTTCTGACGAGGTATATGAACATTATGTGACCGGCGAAAACCCGCACACACCGATCGCCAGCCTTCCCGACATGTGGGAGCGGACTATCACGGTCAATTCGTTTTCCAAATCGTGGAATATCTCCGGCTGGCGTCTCGGCTATGCTTACGGCAAGGGCGAATTGCTCGCGCCGATCAACAACGCCGCAAATGTCATTTACGTCTGCCCGGCGACACCGCTGCAGGCAGCTCTTTCGCGTACGTTGATGTCGGACGATACCTATTACACGCGGCTACGGGATAAGTTTGACGCCAAACGCATCGCCACGTCTGAGATACTGACGAGTTTTGGGTTTGATATATACAATTCAGGATCCGCGTTCTACTTGTGGGCCCGCATTCCCGACCAGTTCGACGACGCGATCACTTTTAACGAAATGCTCATGCGTGATGCGGGTGTCGGCATGACCCCCGGCGGTGCGTTTGCTGACGGCGACGATTGGGACGCTTACGTGCGGATATGCATCGCCCGCGAAGACTCCATTTTGGAAGGGGCGATGGAAAAGTTAGCTACCGTTTTACGGTAGATCTCGTCAAACGACCATATTTCGAGCGATCACTTGTTTGTAGTAGTCGGCACTCAGTTTAGGCGTTCGCTTCTGCGTCGTAAAATCGACGTAGTGCAGGCCGAAACGATTTGTGTAGCCGTCGGCCCATTCGAAATTATCCATCAGACTCCATAAGAAATAGCCTTTCACGGGAATACCTTCGCGGGTCGCCCGCTGCATTTGCGTAAGGTAGTTTCTCAGATACATCACGCGGTCGGTGTCATAAACCTTGCCGTCATCGGCAGGAACGTCTGCAGATGAGCAGCCATTTTCTGTGATGTAGATCTCCTTGATGCCCCAAACCTTATTGAGCTGACGCGGGCCCCAATAAAGGGCCTCGGGACTGACAAAAAGCCATGGTGAGGCCATGTGCGGAAACGTGACCGGATGCGGAACCGAGGCAAAGCCAAGCGGCGTGTCGGCGGCCCGAATATATCTGCCCGTGTAGATATTGATCCCAACGAAATCCAGCCGGCTTGAGATTATCTTGAGGTCCTCAGCGGTGAATTTCGGGGCGTCATTCTTGGCCGCTGCGAGGTAGGCATCGGTGTATTTTCCCTCTTGAATCACGGTCATATATGGGGCGTTCATCTCGCGGGTGGCGGTCATGGCGGCTGTGATGTGTTCAGGCGATTCGATTACGGGAATGCAGATCGATACATTTTCCGCGAGCCCGATCTTTGTCCCCGCCTTTGCGTTTGCCCGGATCGCCTGTACCGCGAGGCCATGTCCAAGCACACAATGATGCCGGGTCTGATTAAATCGGCCGGGTGGCAGCTTTACTCCCGGCGCATGACGTCCAACTCGATAGCCCTGCTCGACGAAGGCACCAAATTCATTGGTTGTAAAAAAGTTCTTAACCTTTCCAGAAAGATTTTTGGCAACATAGGCCGCATAGTCTCCAAATGCGTTGGCACTGTCCCTCGATTCCCAGCCTCCGCCGTTGTCCTGTAGAGTTTGCGGCAGGTCCCAGTGATAAAGTGTCGCATACGGCTCGATCCCATTCTTTAAAAGTTCATCGAGCATACGGTTGTAAAAGTCGAGGCCTTTTGGATTTGGCGTGCCCTTGCCTTCGGGGAAAACGCGGGACCAGGAGATCGAGAACCGGTAGACCTTAACTCCGAGTTCTTTCATCAAGGCGATGTCCTGTTTATATAAATGATAGTGGTCATCTGCCACGTCTCCGGTGGCACCGTCAACGGTAGTTCCTTTTTTGTGAGAGAACGTGTCCCATATAGACGGACCGCGACCGTCTTCGGTGGCAGCTCCCTCGACTTGATAAGCCGCGGTCGCACTTCCCCAAAGAAAGCCTTTGGGAAAGGCCCTAAGGCTTACATCCGGCTGAAACACTTCAGCCCTTTGCGAGGGCGGTGCTGCAGTAGTGCCCTGGACGGCCGGGCCGATGGCCGCGGTTCCCACAATTTTTGCGAAATCTCTCCGCGAAACCTTCATATTTGATCTCCATTATTACTGGGTCGAAATCAGGATAACGGGGACTATGGTACATTGCAAAGAAGCACCCAGATGCGAAGGAACGCTGCCATTGTCGCCGGAGTGGGTGAGAGAAATTCCAGGAGCAAACAACGATGCGGATGTCATTATTCAGGTGGACCAGTTTACGGGTTTGCGGACAAGGGACAATTGCTTGTCTCATATTGATCTTTCTGATCGGCTTGTTGCCGGCCGCGGTTTCAGCGCAGGTCAACGGTTCGGCGGCTAGCAAAGCGATTGACAAGTACTGCAAATCACTCGACGCGATGCTAAAAAAGCGTCGTCGCCCTGACGTGATCTTTGCCGATGTAAGTGATTACAACGAGAATAAGCCAAGATGGCGAAAATTCGCCTCGGAAAAAGCGCTCGAGAAGGGTCGTGAACAGTCCGAAGCGTACACGATAGCGTATGTCTGGCGAAAGGAACGAAAGGTTGTCGTTACGAATTTCACTCTATCTAGCCCGTCGGGCGACTGGGCTCAGTATGTATATTCGTATTTTCGTCTGGATGGTAAACTCGCCCGTGTCGAATCTGAGCTGCGAACGTTTCAGGGCGATTACATCGTGATCAAAAGGCTCTATTTTAACACGACGGGTGAGGCGATACGGCGGACGAACAGATATCTTGACCTTCGGACGAGAAAGCCAAAGAAGCCCACCAAGGAAATCGTAAATGAAATGTCAAATTGGGATAAGGGTGACTATTTCAAAAGCGTTTCCACACTCCCGTTCGCCCGGCTTCTTAAAAAATAGGCGCTCGTTAAACTATTTTTTGAATTTGAGGGTCACCCGACTGCCTGAGGCGGTCCGCGTAATTGTTTGGCTGACGTAACTGCCCTTTTTCGTATATCCGATAATATATTCGACTTGGCCTTCGAACTGCTCAATGCTCCTAACGGCTTTAATATTCGAGGTTGCTGCCGCAAAGCTCTCGCCGATCGTACATTCCCAATTGATCCCGCGGAAAACGATGCTCTTAAAATGATCGCCCCTGACCTTTAGCCGTCGCTCCGAACCATACTGCTGAAATGGCGGCTTTGCATTCCTTACGGTGAAGTCCGGTTTCTTGATCTTCACATCGAATGTAACCAGCTCAAACGCACCGGATACGGCCTTGGAAACGCGCGTGATGGTTCCGTCTTCCTTACACTTAATGCCCTGTGCGAGCGAAACGGTCGAGCATATTAGCACCGCGGCGCTGACGGCCAATATTGAAATGAAATTATTTTTCATAGCACTTGAACTTGTATTCCGTGATTTTGTTTTTTGGGCAAGTCGGCCGAAAATGAATATGCCATCTATTTGAGATTAAATCAATTATGCACTATCACCTGATCGGAATATGCGGCTCGGCGATGGCCAGCCTTGCGGGCATGCTGCAGGCACAAGGCCATCGAGTAACCGGCTCCGACCAAAATATTTATCCGCCGATGTCGACGCAGCTCGATGCCCTCGGTATTAAGGTCCTGAACGGTTACCGGGCTGAAAATGCCGATATCGGGGCGGATGTGACAGTTGTCGGAAACGCAATTTCACGCGGTAATCCAGAAGTCGAGGAGGTTCTCAACCGCAAACTCCTGTACCGGTCGCAGGCCGAGATCGTTAGGGAAGAGTTTATTCGAGGGCGGCGTTCGCTGGTCGTTGCGGGAACGCATGGCAAGACGACGACGACCAGCATCGCGGCTTGGGTTTGTGAGGTTGGCGGACTCGATCCATCATTTCTGGTCGGCGGCATTGTGCAGAATTTTGGGGCGAGTTTTCGAGTGACGGATAGCGATAAATTTGTTATCGAGGGCGATGAGTACGACACGGCGTATTTCGACAAAAAGCCCAAGTTCATGCATTACCTGCCCGAGATCGCGATCGTGGGTAACATCGAGTTTGACCACGCCGACATCTACCGCGACCTGTACGAGATCAAATTCCAGTTTTCACGGCTGATGAACCTGGTGCCTGGTAACGGACGGCTGATCTGCGGCGTAGATTCGCCGGTCGTGAGAGAAGTGCTTGCAGAAATGGACGGCAAGCTTTTTACGACCGTCGAGACTTTTGGATTGTCCGACGATGCCAAATGGCAGGCACGCGACATCGATTTTTCAGGCGAGGTGACCCGTTTTGCGGTTTATCGCGAGTCGGAAAAATGGGGCGAATTCGAGACACACCTGATCGGCGAATTCAACGTCCGAAATTGCCTGGCTGTCATCATCGCTGCCGATGCGTGGGGCATTTCAAAGGAAAAGATCCGCGAGGCTTTTCTTACCTTTAAGTCGGTCAAGCGGCGTGTCGAGATCCGCGGCGTTGAGCGCGGCGTGACCGTCATCGACGATTTTGCCCATCACCCAACTGCCGTCGAGGAAACCCTCAAGGCCCTTCGCATGAAATACGCCGGACAGCGACTGATCGCAGTGTTTGAACCGCGTACATGGTCCTCGCGGCTGGCCATTTTCCAGGAGCCATATTCCAAGGCGTTCTCCTATGCCGATTACGCGATCATTGCCGGCGTTTACAACACCGCTAAGGCCAGCGAGCTAGGAAAAGTGCTCGATGTCGACGAACTCGTTGCAGACATTAAGATGCAGGGTAAACCAGCAATGAGTTTTCCCGACGCTGACACCATCGTAGAGCATCTGACGCCTGAACTCGGCGACGGTGATGTCGTTGCGATCATGTCGAATGGCGGCTTTGGAGGAATTCACGAAAAACTGCTCCGTGCCCTAATGAAGTAATTGATTACTACTGGTCGATCTTTCCGTTAAAATTGGCAAGATCGAGAACGATGCTGTCGATCACTAACGTTCTCATCCTTGGTTCGGCGACACCGTTGACAAGGATCGAGAATGCTAGCTGCTCGCCAAAGGCAGTGGTGATGTAGCCCGATAGTGCGGAGACCTGATCAAGCGTACCGGTCTTTCCCCGCATGTTACGATCAGCAGAAGTGCCTTTGAACCGGTTCCGCAGGGTGCCATCCACGCCGCCAACCGCGAGGCTATCGCGCCAGACCTGCGCATATTTACTCTGTTTCGCCATGTACATGTAGAGCTGCACGATCGCGTTTGGCGTGACGACATCGTGGCGCGACATTCCGCTGCCGTCGTACTGAATGACGGCGTCGTCGGGGATGCCGATCTCTTTTCGAAAGGCCGCGGTCACGCCTAGACCAAGCTGCGAACTGTCTGCAAAACTGCCGTCCCTCTTCCGACCGATCTCCTCGCCAAGCGTCCAGAGGATCGTTTCGGTGTACATGTTCTGGCTCGGCTTCATCGTCTTGGCTGCGATGACAGAAAATGGCGGCGATTCGAGTGAAGTGATCTGAATCGGAGTTGCTCCGTTAGAATTGGCAAGTAGGCTGGGCGAACGCCCTGATGGCGGCCGCGTATTTTCAACCGAGTTGTCGATCGTCCTCGCCTTTCCGGTTACAACGACGCCTCTTGCCTCGAGCCGTTCTTTCAAGACAGTGATAAAAAGGTCCGCGACGTGACTGAACGTGATGGACCGAACATTCTCTTTGCCGCCGGCTTCCATCGTTCCCTCAACGTCGATAATGTTCTGATCGATCCGCTTGCTGACTTTGAGGTTTTGTCCGCCGCTGGTGACCGTCGTACAGTGGTTTACGATCTGAACTATCGAGTTGGCAGGCGTGATCGAGATCACGCAGGGCCCGCCCAAAGCGGCTGTCGCCGGCTTTATTCTTAGATCTATGACATTGTCGTTCAGCGGTAGTGCCGAGACTTCAGCACCCGAAAACGTCTGCATGTCGTCCCACTCCCAGGTTTCAGGTGTGGCAAATCCCCAGAACTTTTGCTCATTACCGATCAGATCACCTTCGATCCGTTTCACACCCGCGGTCGCGATCTTTTCGACCAGTTGGTCGACGCCCCAGTAGGGATTGACCACGCCCGGGAAGGCCGGGTCGAACGCATTAGAGATCGAGACATCTCCGCCGCCCACGATCGTTAGCGGACCTTTGATGGTGCCATTTGCGTCGACGGGTGGCGCGATAACTTGCGTCTTGAACTTAAAATCAGGTCCGAGTTTTTCGAGGGCCGCGGCGATTGTAAAATTCTTCATATTCGACGCCGGCGTAAAATATTTGTCGGCATCGCTCTCGAAAACGACCTTGCCCGAGTTGAGCGAAACTATCTTGACCCCGATCCGTCCGCGACGAACCGCGGGAGCAAAAAGCTTTTGCCTGATGATCATTTGCAACTCCTCGATCGTCTGGACAGGTGCGGGCGTTGGAGTTGAAAACGGCGTTGGGGCCGGACTTGCCTTTATGACGGGCGTCGGGGTGGCTGAGGCACTTGATGCAGAAACCGTTGGCGACAGTTCGGACCATCGTGTAAATCCAAGAACCGATAGCGAGAGTAATATTGTTGCGAACGTACAATGGCGGAACAATCGGCGGCCGGTAATTCTATTGGTCATTCCGAAGATATTATCCTATTGGCAAAGTGCCTTCCAAATACTGCCGCGCGGAGCGTACAAGATCACCGTCGTAAACCACGCCGAGACACGCAGCAATGAAAAAAAGGCCGCCCATTTGGACAGCCTCATGTACTTTACCTAAACATCCACGGGTCACTTACATTTCGAATAACCGCAATCACGGCATGAGTCGCATCCGGAGGCGTGTTCTAGTTGTCCGCCGCATTCGGGGCATTCGCTGATCATCGCGGACATTTTGGTCTCGACGGCCATCATCTTGCCGATCGAGCGTTCGGATTCGGGAAGATTGTTGAGCCGTCTGTCGATCAGCAACAGGCATTCCGCCACAGCCTGCTCGGGCGAGGTTAGCAGCCGTTCATTAAACCAAACAGCGTGGGTCGCCGTGACCTTATTGAGACTGCGGGCCACATCTCGGGCTTCAAATCCGCCGCGGAGCATCTTCGACGCCAGCAGGCCGACGCCGGCGCTGATCGGGCCCGCAACAAAAACCTCGAGGATGCGTTCGCCGTCGTGGTTAACCGTTACATAGAGGTTCTGACCCTCAAAAGGAATGCGCCACGTCGAGCCCTGCAGCTCACGCGGACGATCGACCCGAAGCGACTCGGCGATAGCTTCGCGCTGAGCGACGATCCGTTCTTCGTTAAACGGCGGCGTATCGTCTATCTCGAAGGTCATGCTCAAACCGGCCGGAGGAGCTTCTTTCGGCTCTGGTTTGGCTTTCATCGAGTTAAGCACCTGGCCTTCGCGGCTGCCGTCACGATAGTAACTAACGGCCTTGCAGCCGAGGTTTCGCGCTAAGCGGTACAGTTCGTCAACTGATTCCACCGTGTCATCCTTTGCCCCATTGCATGTTTTTGAGATGGAATTATCGACGTGCTTTTGGGCTGCCGCGAGGACCTTGACGTGCTCGAGCGAATTGATCGACATCGCGGAGATGAAATGGCGGGGCAATTCAGCCTCGTGTTCAACCACATAGGCGGCTGCGTCTTTGATCGATTCCTCGTTTGTTTGATCGACCTCGATGCCGAGGGCCTCGGCCGCGGGTGAGTGAACGTAGGTGCGGGTGCCAAGCGTGTCCTGGCGAACATATGCCCATGAGAAATTGGGCTCGATGCCGGACGATGTTTCGGCAACGAGCGAGATCGTTCCGGTCGGAGCAATGGTCGTGACCTCGTAATTTCGAGGCGTTAACGGGATGTCATGAGGAATGCCGATCTCTTCATAGAGAAATTTCGCGTAGGCATCTCTGTTCTTCATCAGTTCAGGAAATTCCCCCTTTTCGAGGCCGAGACGGAGCGAAGCCATCCATGCCTCACGCCGAACAAAGCTCATTACCTTTTCCATCAACGCGATCGAATCGTCGCTTCCATAGGTGACGCCGAGCTTTAAGCAAAGGTCCGCAAATCCCATGATGCCGAGTCCCACCGGCCGGGTGCGTTTAACGACATCATCGATCTCAGGCAACGGGAAATGTCCCGCATCGACCACGTTGTCGAGAAACTGCGTACAAAGCTGTGTGACGCTGGACAGGCGTTCCCAGTCAACCAAATCGCTGCCTGCTGACTTCGAGTAGAATTTTGCGACATCGATCGACCCGAGATTGCACGAATTATTGAAATGAAGCTGCTGCTCGCCGCACGGGTTGCAAGCGTATATCGGACCCATCGAGGTCATCATGTGGTTGTGGCGATTGACCTCATCGATAAAGATAATGCCGGGCTCGGCATATTTATGGGCCGAAGCGATTATTCTATTCCAAATATCGCGGGCATAAACCATTCCGGGGATCGGAGGCTCTTCGATAACGCAATCCGAAAGATCGGCAGTCTCGAAAGCGAGCTTATCCGCAAATGTCGCGGTCGAGCCGTCCGGACGACGATAGAGAACGTAGTCCATGCCTGTTACCGAATCGTAAACCGGCATCGTCCACGGTTCATCCGCAAATTCGGTTTGAAACCAAACACCGCTCTCGACCGCGTCCATAAACAGGTCGCTTACGGTGACGGAAATGTTGAAATTAGTTAGGCTGGTCTGGTCATTTTTGGCGTGGATAAAACGCAAAATGTCAGGGTGCGTTATGGCCAAAATACCCATATTGGCACCACGCCGGACGCCGCCCTGCTTCACGACCTCGGTCGTTTGGTTGACGATGTTCATGAAACTGACCGGGCCGGAGGCAACGCCGCGAGTCGAATTGACCATTGAACCGGCCGGGCGCAGAAACTCATACGTCATGCCAGTTCCGCCGCCGGTCTGGTGGATGATCGCGACGTTCTGAGCGTGTTCCATGATGCCCTCGATAGAATCCGGGACATTTAAGACGAAACATGCTGCAAGCTGGCCTTTGGGTTTGCCCGCGTTGACGAGGCACGGCGTATTCGGAACAAATTCGCGGGCCAGCATTACGGCCGTCATATCGGTATAAAATTCGTGCTGTTTGTTTGGATCGGTTTCGGCCTTGGAGACGTGGCCGACGACACGGCGGACAATGTCCGGCCAGGTCTCGAGAGCCTCGCCTTTTTCGTCTTTTAGCGAATATCGTTTGCTCACGACCTTTTGGGCGTTCAGCCCCAGCGGAACGTACTCCCGCCCCTTTGCGGTGCCAGTTCCGTTGCCGTTTCTGTCACCGGCGGCAAAGCCGCCGGCTGCCGTCTCAATGAGAGTACTCATTTAGCCTTGGTCTCCTTACAATTCAATCTACCGATAAACACGATTCGAATTTAATACAATTTTAACATCCAGATGGTTAATAGCGATAATGGCTAAGCGCTGGTTTGTGGGTATGCGGGATCACTGGATCCGGACAGGTGCTCGACCTCAAGTTCTGCCAATATCTCACAACGAAAACACAAATGTCAATAATTATTTTCTACAATATATAGTGGTAATCGCAGTCTCTGCAACAACTGGCGGCATTAGTTAAGGTTCTTGTTTAAGCCTGGCTTGTCCGCCGGCTAATTTGACTTAACCGTACAGTCTTGTCGAAACTTAGAATAATGGACAAGTTAATTCATGGCGTTGCGGCCGAGGGTAAGATACGGGTGCTTTCGGCGATCACGACTAAAACTGCTGCCGAAGCAATACGCCGTCACGGCACCTCGCCGACCGCGTCAGCTGCGCTTGGAAGGATGCTCACCGGGGCTTCATTGCTCGCTGCGACACTGAAGGATTTTGACCGCCTAACCGCAAAGATCGACTGTGAAGGGCCGATCGGCGGCATATTTGCCGAGGTTAATGCTGCCGGCGAAGTTCGTGGTTACGTCCGGAATCCGCTTGCGGAAATGCCCTTAAAGCCGAATGGAAAATTCGATGTCAGCGGGTTGATCGGGCAGGGAACGTTTTATGTAATTCGAGAGTCAGGCTTTGATGTCGGTTTACATAGGGAGCCCTATATCGGCTCAGTCCCGATCACCTCGGGTGAGGTCGCCGAGGATTTTGCATTCTATCTTGCAAAATCCGAACAGATACCTTCGGCGGTTATGCTCGGGGTATTGCTTAACAATATCGAGCCGTTCGTGTTGGCATCAGGCGGCGTCCTGGTCCAAATAATGCCGGGAGCCAATGAGCACCTGATAACCATGATCGAAGACACGATCGCCCACGCCCCGCACGTCACATCGCTGATCAACGAGGGTGCCGGGCCCGAAGATCTTATCAAACTGGTTCTGGGCGTGATCGACTACGAGATAATGGAAGAAAGGCCTGTGGCCTTTAAGTGCAGCTGCTCCGTCGAACGAGCTGTCACCATGGTCTCATCCCTCGGACGTGCCGAAGTCGAGGACATGCTGGAAAAAGACAAAGGAGCGTCGATGACGTGCGGCTTCTGTAATGAGAAATATGAGTTGAAAGAGGACGATTTGAGGCGGATCCTTGATTCGCTGTCGCGAGATCGTGATGGATAGTGCCGCCAATGACTCCAATTCTAAAGTTCGTGATCAATCCGTGAGACCGCGATACTCGCCACGAAAATAGACAAGCGGTCGATCGAGGCCAAATCTTACTTTTTCGACCTCGCCGACGAAGATGGAGTGATCGCCGCCATTTAGAGAATGACGAAGGCGGCATTCGAGATTGACAAGGGCGTCGGTTAAAACGGGGGCTCCGAGATCGCCGGTCTCGAATTCGATGCCGTCAAATTTATCGAGGTAGGGAGCGGCGAAATGCTCGGAAACGTTAGTTTGGGTCTCGCTCAGGATATTGACAACGAAGATCTCGGATTCTTCGAACGCATAATGGCTGGCGGTCGATTTTTCGATACAGATCAGTACAAGTGATGGTTCGAGCGACACGGAACAGAATGCCGACACCGTAATGCCGTGCATTTTTCCGGCGGCATCCGTCGTAGTAACAACTGTCACTCCGCTTGCGAAATTACCCAGGGCGGCTCGAAATTCGTCGTTGTTAATGGACATATATCGCGGAGATCGCTCAACGAGGTCTGTTAAACGCTACAAAAAAAACCGGATGCCGTCAACAAAACAGCCGATGGTTGAATTGCGGCTTCGGCGCCGGAAGCGATATTCTTCTTACGTGTTGGATGAAACGATAGACTTTCTGGCTCAATGCCGAGCGCAGGTCGAGACGGAGCTCGAACGGCTGGTGCCCGGTGCCGACGTTGAACCAGTCCGTCTTCACGAAGCGATCCGCTGGAGTCTGTTAGCCGGTGGAAAGCGGTTTCGTCCGGCGCTAATGCTGGCGGTCGGCAGGACATTTGGAACGGCTCCGCAAGAATTGATTCGGGCGGCGGCGGCGGTCGAGATGATCCATACATTTTCGCTTATCCACGACGATCTGCCGGCGATGGATGACGACGACCTTCGCCGGGGCCGTGAGACATGTCACAAACGATACGGTGAGGCGACCGCAATTCTTGCGGGTGACGCCCTCCAAACACTGGCATTCAAAGCACTTGCAGAGGACCATCGGCATCCGGCCGAAGACCGGATCCGAGTCATCGCTCTGTTGGCTGACGCGTCCGGAACGCCTGCGGGAATGGTCGCCGGACAGCAGCTTGATCTCGATGGCGAGGGCAGGGAACTAGCGATCGGCGAGATCGAGGCAATTCACGCACGTAAAACCGGGGCTCTGATCACCGCCTCGGCGGTCATCGGGGCGATCCTTGGCAACGCTAGCAACGATGAAATTTCGGCGATCGAGCTTTATGCGTCGCGGCTCGGACTGTTGTTTCAGATCACTGACGACATCCTCGACGTCACGCAAACCACCGAAACGATAGGCAAGACGGCGGGAAAAGACGCCGATGCGCGAAAGGCGACATATCCCGGCCATTTTGGCCTGGACAACGCAGGCGCGATGGCTCGAAGCGTTCGTGATGACGCCCTTGCGGCTTTGAATGCGATCGACCGTGATACCGGTATCCTCGTGATGCTTGCCGAGAACATTTTGACCCGGACAAAGTGACGTGCACTCCGTCGGAGCCCGAAAGGCGGAAGTTTTTTGCTATTCATCGTTTTTTCTTAATGCCGGCCCCGGAAATGAACGAATTCCCCTCAGGCACAATTCAACGGATAGCGAAACCACTGATCGTCACGGTTGCGGTGATCTTTGCGTATTGGACGGTCATCGTTAAGCTCGGCATCGATTGGTGGAGCGACGAAAACTATTCGCATGGCTTGCTGATCCCGTTTGTGATCGGGTTTATCGTCTGGAACGAGCGCGAGAAATTGCGTGACGCCATCGTAAGGCCACGCGTTTGGATCGGAACGGCTATCGTCTCGGTGGCGTTGCTTTTCCTGGCGGCGGGAACGCTCGGAGCTGAGCTGTTTACAGAGCGAATTTCGCTGGTTTTGATGGTGGCCGGGATCATCGTTTATTTCTTTGGCGAACGTTTGCTGAGGATGGTCTCGGTCGCGTTCGTGCGGTTTCTGCTCGCGATCCCGATACCGCAGATATTGTTCAACCGGATAGCGTTTCCGCTCCAGATATGGGCCTCACAGATGGCGGTCTGGGGAATACGAATATTTGAGGTTCCAACCGTTCGCAGCGGAAATGTGATAGATATCCTGCCGCGCGGGTCGACGCAGGCCATCTCGCTCGAGGTCGTCGAGGCGTGCAGCGGCATTCGTTCGCTGAGCACTTTGATCACGCTTGCGTTGATATTGGTGTATGTGACGCGGCAGCGCGACGACAAGAAATCACTGCCGGGTAATTTTAGCAGGCCAGACTTTTTCCGGGCGATAGTTTTGATGGTCGTGGCCGTGCCGATCGCCGTTTTGACCAACGCAGGCCGGGTGACGGCGACCGGCCTGCTCACATATCTGGTCGGGAAATCGGCGTCCGAGGGCACATTTCATGAGGTGTCAGGATGGCTTGTTTACGTGGTCGCACTTGCTTTGCTGATAACGGCGAATCTGGTGCTGCAAAAGGTATTTCGTCGGCACGCCAACACTGATGATATTCTCCCGACGGTCGAACGGATCGGAGCTAGGCAGGTATCGGCGTGGCCGATTGTTTTGATGCTCGTTGTCGGCGGGATAGGCCTGAGTTGGTTTGTCGCACGCGGTGAAGTGATCACGCCTCGGACCGCTCTGACGGCGTTGCCTCAAACGTTAGGTGACTGGCGGCAAACCGGAACCGATTTCAAGTTCGACAAAGACACAGAGGCCGTTCTGGGCACGACCGATTACACTATGCGGGAATACGTCCTGCCCGACAGACGGATCGCCAATCTTTACGTTGGCTACTACGCGAGCCAGCGAACCGGAGCAACCTACCACAGCCCGCAAAATTGTCTGCCCGGAGCCGGCTGGGTCTTGAAAGATCCAAAGTACATCGACATAACGACTGCCGACGGACGGACGTTCAAGGCGAACCATTACATCATCGAAAACGGGATCTACAGCGAGGTGATGATCTACTGGTACGAGGGACGCGGCCGGACCGAAGCCAGCGAATACCTTGACAAGATCAACACCGTTATCGACAGCGTAACGCGGCGGAGAACGGACGGTGCAATGGTTCGCGTCATGACCAACGTCGGCTCAGACGAACCCGCTGCCACAGAAGCCGCGATCGGCCTGGCCGCCCGCCTCGAAGAACAGATTTCACCGTTTGTGCCGAAATGAAACCGTATCCCCAGGACGGTCATAAAGCCTTCTCTTGCTACAAATTATCCGGTCTAGCCTCCTAAATCGCTTTTTCTCCAAAAAAAATTCTTTTTAACCCAAAAATCTGAAATCCGGACTCGATTACGACTATTTCTAAACACAGGCGGGAGTTTCGGCCTAGTCCCTTTCTCCCAATCTTGAAAAATCATTTCCAGTCCATCCGGACGCAGTTTGTCGCGGAAAGGAAAAATCGGTTGTTTTTGACGGTTCAGCGGCCAAGGCCCCGGAAGCAGAACTCTCCTCAATAACAGCCCCGAGTTTTCGAACAATATGTTGTACGAAGAGTGCCCCGTTCAAGAGACCCGTGTCTTCAGGCATGCCGCGATCTTATTGCTAAGCTTGCTTTTAATGGCTTGCGGCCACTCAGCTGACAAGTTTCTTGCCCGCGGCGAAGAATACCTCCAAAAACGAAAATTCCACGACGCGATGATGCAGTTTCGTGCCGCGGCCGAGTCCGACAAGTACTCAGCCAAGGCACACTGGGGATTGGCGCGGGCTTATGAAAACCTCGGCCAATTCAACGAGAGCCTCGATGAACTGCGGAAAACGGTTGAACTCGACGAAAACAATCTCGACGCCCAGGCCCGCCTAGGTAACTATTTCCTTCTTGTCCAGCCGCCGCTGATCGCCGAAACCGAAAAAATACAAGAGCAAATTGCGGCGAAGGACCCAAACTTCATCGAAGGCCAGATCCTAAAGGCCTCAATTCTTTCGACTCAAAACCGGCCTGAATCCGAAGTCGTTGCGAAGATCGATCAGGCCATTTCCATCGATCCAAAACGCACCGAATCCTACGTCAGCCTATCGCGGTATTACATGTCGCGTGAGAAGGCTCCCGAGGCCGAGGCCGCGATCCAGAAAGGTATTTCCGTAAATCCGGCCAGAGCACTGGGAATGACGGAATACGGCCGCTTCCTGATGTTTGCCAACCGCAATGCTGAGGCCGAAAAACAATTTAATTTGGCTGCTGCCGCGGAGCCCTCAAATGTTGAGGCTTATGAGGTGATGGCCGAATTCTTTACCGCCACACGACAGATCGAAAAAGCCGAAGTGATTTTTAAGAAACTGGTCGAAATTCAGGAAAACAGTCCTGAAAGTCGTCTGGAACTTGCCGACTTTTATGCCGGGACTCAGCGGCAGCCTGAAGCCATCGCCGTGCTGAATGAGATCCTTGCCGATACGCCGGAATATGTTCGAGCTCGCTATCGTCTCGGCCAGATTTATCTTGACCGGAAGGAAACGGACAAGGTCAATGAACAGCTTGCAGCGTTGTTCAAGATCAATGATGACGATTCGGAAGCTCGAATGCTTCGGGCCCGAGTCAAAATGTTTGAGAACAAGGCAGACGAGGCGGTCAAGGACCTCGAAGACATTCTCAAAAAACAGCCGAGCCAGCGTGACGCCCTTTTCTATATGTCGCAGGCGAAACTCGCCCTGGGGCAGATAGACCAGGCGAAGGCCTTTATCGCCGATCTCGAACAGTACCATCCGTCATTTCTAAAAGCTGGTTTGTTGAAAATTCAAGCAGCAATGTCGACTGGTGACCCAGCCGAAGCATTAAAGCAGGCCAACGAACTCTTTACCAAGGCGAGTGCCGCGACGGTGAATGCCGAGACGACGTCACTTGTACTGCAGGAACTTCAGGTCAAGGCATTGACGGCCCGCGGACTGGCCTTTCTTGAGTTGGATCGCGTCCCGGAAGCGAAGATAGTCCTTCAGGACGTTGTGACGCGTTCTCCAAACTCGGCATCGGCCCTGGTCAATCTGGCGAAGGCGTTTGTCGCGGACAAGAATATGGCCGGAGCTCTGGATCTGGATGGCAAGGCCCTTGCCATCGACGCTACAAACTTCGATGCCCTCAGCGGTTTTGTGACAGCCTCGATCGGCCTCAAACGATCTAAACAGGCTCACGACAAGCTAGACGAAATGGTGGCCCGAAATGCCGGACGCGGAGATGTGCTCGCAGCTCTTCATTATCTAAAGTCGACAGTTTTTGCATCGGACAAGGACAACGGATCTGCAGAAAGCGAGCTGAAGCAGTCCATTGATCTCGACGCCACTTACTTGCCGGCGTACTCGGCGTACGCATCGATGCTGGTCTCGCGAAATGAGACGGCCGCAGCGATCGATCAGTATCAGAAAGTTGTTCAGATAGGACCGTCGGCATCGATCTTTACGATGCTCGGTATTTTGGAGGATTCACGAGGCGGTGTTCGTGCTGCGGAGACAAATTATCGACGAGCCCTTGAGATCGCCCCGGATTCGCCGATCGCGGCAAACAACCTCGCATGGCTGATCGCAGAGAACCAGGGAAACCTGGACGAGGCCTTGCAGCTCGCGACGTTCGCCATATCGAAAAATCAAAGCGTCGCCGGATTCTACGACACTCTTGGTTATGTCTTTCTTAAAAAAGGACATTATTCGCCCGCGGCGGAACAGTTTCGTAAGGCTGTCGCCATCGACGAAAAGTCCGGAAAGACGGCCAATCCCGGTTATCGTGTGCGGCTCAGCATCGCCCTCGCGTCGTCGGGTGATAAGGCGTCGGCCCGTAGGGAAGTTGAGACTTCACTGCGTTCGCAGGCCGCGATGACGGAACAGGAACTGAGTGATGCAAAAAGCGTGCTCGCGAAACTCTAGAGACCGAGTAAACGCTGTTTATGTACATTATGTTCGAAACACTAGACATCGCAGTATTTCAGCCGCTGCTATTAGGCATGCCGGAGTCGCTTGGGCTCCTGCTGTTTGGCATTGGGCTGATAACGATGGCGATGCTTCTAAGGTGGATACTCGGCGACAGTGATGAAGAGAAAGCCGACGAAAATCTTGGGAAATAGGCTTAGAGGTCAACTTGGTCAGTTAGGTAAAAGAAATGAGCGTTGAATTTAGACAAAGATCGGCGAGCGAGATCATCGCAATCCTAAAGCGGCAGAAGTGGGTGATCTTACTACCGGTCATCACCGTCACTGTGGCGATCGGTTACGTAGTATATAAGCTGCCGAGCATCTACGAGTCGACCTCGTTGCTCACCGTAAAAGCGCCGACAATATCTCCCAATCTTGTTCAGTCGCTTTCGAACGTGGGGCTGTCGCAGAGCCTGCAAGGCATCAATCAGGAAGTGCTCAGCCGTTTGTCGCTCGAACCAATGGTTCAGAAATACGATCTATATAAAGCGGAACGTAACAGCGGTCTGCCGATGGAGCTGATCGTCGAGAAAATGTACAAGAACATCAAGGTCGACCTCGAGGAGTCCGCCGAACAAAAAGTCTCGGCCGTTCGGATTCGTTATCGTGACCGCGATCCGCAAGCTGCCCGCAATGTGGCCGCCGAACTTGCGAGTAAATACGTAAACGCGCAAATCCAATCGCAGACCGCCATCGCGGTAGGAACTAAGGACCTTTTCGACAAGCAACTTGAAGATAAAAAGACCGCACTTGATGCTCTTGAAAAGCAACGCCTCGATATTATGACGGCAAATGTCGCTACTTTGCCGGAGTCAGAACAGGGGCTCGTAGCTCAGCTGCAGGGCCTGCGTGATCGTGAAGCAACAATTTCAAAAGATAAAGAATCCCTGATGAACGAACGTGGCCGGTTGAGCGATCAGATCGCCGCCAATAACCGCCAGATGCGGCTGATCGAGGACTTCAGCCAGCGTGACGCACAGGACCTCCAGCGAGGAACGACCATCGAGGACACTCCTGCATACGGCGAGCTAACGAAGAGGCGGGCTGATCTCAACGCCCAACTCGACAACCTGCTGAAGGTGTATAAAGACAAGCATCCACTGGTTATCGCAAAGCAGAGCGAGATTGCCCGGATCAACGAGGAATTTGAAAATCTTAAGAAGAACTCGGACAAGCGTTCCTCGATAGTTACCGACGCCAGCAAGAAAAAGGCGGACATGCAGCGTAAAAGCCTAGAGCTCGAAAACCAGTCGATCCAAGCGCGTATTAGTCAAACAGAACAGCAGATGGCAGGGAAGGATAAAGACGTTCAGCAGAACGCCGCTGACGCGTCCGCCCTCGAAGCGCGGATCAATCAGGTGCCAAACGTCAAAGTTGCTCTTGAGGGCATCAACGCCCAGTATCAATCGGCAAAACAGACCTACGACGAGATCCTTAAGAAAAAGAACGAGGCCGAAACTGTTGTCGGCGTTGAAACAAATGCCCAAGGCGAAACGATCCGCGTGCAGGATCCGGCGAATATCCCGCAATCGCCGGTTGCCCCAAAGCGGCTCGTCCTAACGTTGGTCGGAGCCGGTATCGGCCTGTTCTTAGGCCTCTTATTTGCAGCCGCGTTTGAGATGCCGAGATTGTTTAAGATCCAAAATATTGCCGACGCCAAACACTACACCGGTTTGCCGGTTCTGGCAGCGGTTCCGCCGCTTCTATCACCCGCCGAGAAAACATGGATCCGGCGTTCCGGATGGCTCAAGCTGCTGGCCGGGATAATTTCCGCGATCGCGATCATCCCGCTCGTTGTGATCATTTTGGAAATGACAAAAGTGTTTGACAGGTTGGTTTCCTAAGAAGAGTGAAAAAAGTGCGTCTCTGACGACCGATCAGAGAATTATGATCAAGATGTTCCGCCCCGGACAGATGAGGTAAGTATGTATAAAGAATTTTTCGGATTAGATGACTTTCCATTTACGCTGACGCCTGACCCGCGATTCATCGTTTTTACGCCGAGCTACAACGAAGTTTTGGCGAGCCTTTATTACGGGCTTGAGAACGCGAAAGGACTGATAGTTCTAACTGGCGAGGTAGGCACCGGTAAGACGACCGCACTTCGCTGGATCTTGCGTCGACTGGATTCGAGCGTGCTTGCGGCCTACGTCTTCAATCCGCGTTTGTCGATCGACGAGTTTTATCATCATGTCACCCAGATGCTCGGGATCAAGGATTGGAACAATAAGGCCGAACTGCTTAGCGTAATGGGCAAAGTGTTGGAAGAACGGCACCGCCGCGGCCTTCGGACCGTGATCATCATTGACGAAGCTCACGAGCTCTCTGATTACGTGCTGGAAGAAATTCGGCTCCTGCTCAATTTCGAGTCAGATAATGCCAAACATCTACAGATCGTGCTAACGGGTCAACCAGAACTGCGGGAAAAACTTAATCAGCCGAACTTACGGCAGCTTAAACAACGTGTCGCCCTACGGTGCAATATGCATCCGTTTCCCAGTGTCGAAGAAGTCAACCGGTACATTACCGAACGCCTTCTGATAGCCGGCTCCGATCAGCCGAATATCTTCTCGCAGGGAGCTGTTGATCTTATTTTTCAGTGCTCTGAGGGTATTCCTCGCAATATCAATAACCTTTGCGACAACGCGATGCTGGCTGCCTATGCGTCCGGTGAGCGATCGATCGGTCGCCAGATCATCGAGGATGTCGCCGAGAATCTCGACCTATTACCAAATCATGTCTCGGCACCGGAGTCCGAGGCTCAGGTCGACTCAAAAGTCAGCCGCGTGTTTCGCACAGACCTTGACGATGACACATGGAACCGTCGGTCGTACGTCGACTCGTTTGAGCCGGCATCGTCCAAGAGATCGGAAAACGGTAGTTCGAACGGTACGAGCGAGCCGTACCCCAATGGCAATGGAAACGGCAACGGCCATTCAAAAATTGCCAAAGACGATTTTGAACTCGATTTCGAGGAACTGACCGACGAACTCGACATCGAGACCAAAGAGATCGGTGGACTGTATTAAATAGCAACCGTTTACACGGAGCACGCTAAAAATGAGCATACTCAAAGCACTTCAAAAGAAACGAACCGAAGACCCGAAGTCTGCGGAATCGATCGCGGCGCTAAATGTTGTGCCGTTCGACAAGAGCGAACGGCCGGCAAATTTGCCGCCGGATCTTTTCACGCGGACAGATTTTAAGATCGGGTCTCCAAGTTCGGCGTTCAAAGGGCAGCCGGATTCTATGATCGGGACGGCACTCCCTGATTTGAAAACGGGCGATACTGCCGGGGCAAATTTGAACGCCGAAAGCTCGACGGGCTCAGCCGTCAAAACTCTTCCTGACTTTGTCAGTTGGAGAATTGACCCTGAGCGCGTCGAGCCTCGTCTTGTCGCTATAACGCTGCCGGATTCGGTTTATTGCGAGGAATATCGCAGTTTGCGAACTCAGGTGCTGCATAAAAGCAAAAAGCAAAAACTTCAAGCGATCGTGGTTGCGAGTGTCAACCGCAGCGAAGGCAAATCGGTTACGGCGATCAATCTTTCATGGCTTCTCGCTCAGACCGATGGCGTCAAATGCCTGGTTATCGACAGCGATCTCCGCATGCCCAGCCTTGCAGATTATTTGGGTATCGAGACCGACAAGGGGCTTTCGGACATATTAACGGGCGACACGACGCTGGCCGATGCGATCATTAAGCTCGAACCGTCTGGTCTGCACATTTTGGCTGGAGGTGAGGCCCGTGCGGACGTTGCCGAGTTGATCTCGGGACCGAAATTCAGAGAGATCCTGCGTCAGGCCAGAGAGATGTTTGACTTCGTGATCATCGATGCGCCGCCGCTCGGTATATTTACCGATGCCACGATCCTGATCGAACACGCCGATGCGGCAATGCTTGTCGTGCGTGCCAACCGAACACGCTATGGAGTCCTCGATCGTATACTCGAACAGCTTCCCAAGGACCGTATGATGGGCGTTGTGCTCAATCACAGCGAAGACGTGCTGGACGAATCCCAGTACGACTACGGCTACTATAATTACAATCGATTGAAAGAGACCGTTGGACCTTAAGTCGGATTGAGGTAAATAATGAACGGCTCTAACATTGGCCCGAGACAAACTACGCTGATACTGGCTGATGCCGCGATAATTTATTCGGGCATCATCGTCGCCATGTACCTGCGATTGGGTTTCGATGGGCCGGGCTATGAGCTAAGCGAGAAAAACGGCTGGTTGAAGATCGGGCTTATATCGTTGGTCTGCATTATCAACCTATATTTTTATGACCTATACGACTATATCGTAATGACCAACCGCCGCGAGCTGATGCTCCGGCTGGTGCAGGCCCTTGGTATTTCGTGGGCATTTCTTGCCGTCGTATTTTATTTTGCGCCGACCCTCATGGTCGGTCGTGGGGTTTCGGTCATTTCTGTTCCGCTGGTGCTCGCCATGCTACTCGGCTGGCGCATTTTCATCCATATGTTGACCGGCCATCCGGAGATCGGCGAGAAGATCCTCGTGGTTGGAACCGGTAAAGCCGCTCTCGATACCGCTGAAGCGGTCTGGGAACGACGTGATGCAGGATACCGGATCGTCGGATTTGTATCGGAGAACGGAGCTAAACCGAGGGAGAAACTTGGCCGCTCCGAGATACTAGGCAAAGCTCACGAACTCGAAGGCATTATACGTGCCGAGAAGATCGATCGTGTGGTAATTGCCGTTCGGGAACGACGCGGGGCATTCCCTACGGAAGCACTGTTAAAAATGAGTCTTGCGGGTGATGTGTCGATCGAGGAATGCACGTCCTTCTTCGAGCGAATTACCGGGAAGGTCCACATCGACATGCTGCGTCCGTCATGGCTGATATTTGCCGGTCGGCGCCGGGATTCGCGGATGACGACAGTCCTGCGGGAATTTATCCATCGAATGCTGGCAATTATTGGATTGTTCTTTTCGCTTCCCATCGCGATCCTCACGGCGATATGCATCAAACTCGAATCGCGTGGTCCGGTCTTTTACAGGCAGGAACGGGTCGGGCAAAACGGCAAGGTATTTAATGTCATTAAGTTCCGTTCGATGCGAACCGACGCAGAGGCGGACGGAAAACCAGTCTGGGCTGCGGATAATGATGAGAGGGTAACGACGATCGGCCGGATCATCCGAAAGATACGAGTCGATGAGATCCCGCAGTTCTGGAATATCATTAAGGGTGAAATGAACTTCGTCGGCCCGCGACCCGAGCGGCCGCATTTCGTCAAGCAGCTGGCGACCGAGGTCCATTACTACGAGCATCGGCACCTGGTTGCTCCTGGATTAACGGGCTGGGCACAGATCAAATATCCCTACGGAGCCTCGGTTGATGACGCGATCCAGAAACTTCAATACGACCTGTATTACATCAAGAATCAGAGCCTTACGCTCGACCTCGTGATCGTTCTGGATACGTTTAAGACGGTTATTTTTGGAAAGGGCGGAAGATAGGCAGACACGGAGAAATCGAAATGAAGTCCAATAATAAGTTCATTCATGTGATGGTACTAACGATTGCGTTTATCGGCATCGGCAACATCTATGGGCAGACCTCGTCTAACGAGAAAGGTAAGAAGGCTGTGGCTCTGAACAAGATGGAACCAAGGGCGGCTCCGGCTGAAACCCCCACTCCCGCGATCGGAAAAGAAGGCGATACCGCCGAGGCCGACGCCATACTGCCGTACTACAACAATTACCTCAAGGAGTACCGGTTGGGTCCAAATGACGTGATCACCGTCGAGGTCTTTGGACAATGTCCGGACTATTGCAAGACAGGGATAACGGTCCCGCCGACTGCCCGAATATCGTATCCATTGGTTCGGGAAGGAGTAATGGTTGGTGGGAAGACCGTCGAACAGGTCGCCGCCGAAATAACCAAAAAGTTGGACGAATACATCATCGATCCCAAGGTCACGGTCACACTCGATAAGGCGATGTCGAACCGATACAGCGTTCTCGGCAAAGTGAATGCGCCCGGCGTCCGCGTTTTGGACCGCAAGGTCAGCGTCTACGAGGCGGTTGTCGAATCAGGCGGTGTTGCGAAAGACGGCGATATGAAAAAAGTGATCGTCTACAGTTACAACGGCATGGGAAAGATCACATCGAAGATGATCAACCTTGCCGAGATCCAGAAGGGACGCGGTGAAATGATCTTCCTCAATCCGGGCGATCAGGTGTTTGTCTCCGGTAAAGGCTTCAGCCTTGAAAAGGTCTTCGATATTCTCTCTAAAGCAAGCGTTGTCAGGTTCCTCATGGGAAGTCCTTTCTAATCGTTCGAAAATCTTCAGGTGCGTATGGCCAAAGCCATCAAAATCCTCATGATCGCCGCTCTTTTGTTTGCCGTTCAATCGGCCAACGCTGAGTGGGTGAAGCAAAAAACGTCGACCTTTTCGTGGCTCCACGACGTGTTTTTTGTAAGTGCGAGTAAGGGCTGGATCGTCGGTAGCGACGGAACCATGCTCACAACAACTGACGGCGGCCGTACCTGGATACAATCCAAGAGACTTTCCACCGATACGATCCTTCAGGTCTATTTTATTGATGAAAATACAGGATGGCTGCTCTGCGAGCGGGACATCTACAGTCGCGGGCAGAACGCTATGTCCTACCTCCGCAAGACCAGTGACGGGGGCAAAACCTGGGACACGATCGAGTTTGAGAACGCCGGCCGCGAACGCGTAACGCGGCTTGCATTCAACAGCCTTGGGTGGGGAACTGCCTTTGGCGAGCGTGGCGTGTTTTACAAGCTCCAGAATGATGGTAAAACCTGGAAAAAGATCCCTCCGGCAAGCCATTATTTATTGCTTGCCGGTTCCTTCTCCGATGCGGGTACGGGAGCATTGGCCGGTGCTGGCGGTACGATCATGTTTACCGAGGACAACGGGCTTGTATGGGATAAAGCGACCCTCATTGGCAACACTGACGCCAGAATAAACTCCGTCTTCTTTGCGAGCCAGCGGCTGGGCTGGGCGGTTGGCGCCGGTGGAGTGGTCCTAGCCTGCAGCGGTGGCGGCCGGCTTTGGAGAAGCCAGGAATCGGGCACGACCGCCGACCTCAACGATGTGTACTTTATCGACACACACGAAGGTTGGGCGGTCGGGGATAATGGTGTGATGCTTCACACAAAAAACGGCGGAACTTCCTGGTGGGCCGTCAATTCCCTAGTCAAACACCGTCTTCAAAGGGTCTATTTTTACGGCAGGCGGGGCTGGATCGTTGGGTTTGGTGGAACGCTACTGTCATACGAAAATGGCGTCGATGGCAGTCTGTCCGACCGTCCTCAGTTAACGAATCCCCAACAGTAAACGCAACCCACTCTTTTACTCACTGTTACTTCTTTTTCTTGTCTTTTTTGTCGTTGCCGCCGGGCGTGATGTAATACGGTCGATGCTGGACAGTGTAGAGCTTATCGTCGTAAACCCCATCGCCGTCAACATCTACCTTGACCTCGATCTTAGATCTCGTTCCGGGTGTTTTTACCTCGGTGAGGTCATAGGCAAGACTGTACTGGCTTCGCAGCATTGCGTTAATGTTTTGAAGGTAGGCCGGTACTTCACCCTCAAATGTCATCGGATAGTGAGCTCCACCCGATTCTTTAGCGATCGTGTTCATCGCGTTCTGAGCCTGCAAAAATGTTAGACGGCCCGGCTGTCCCGTCAGCCCGTCGGTCGCCGGCAGGTACGCTTCGTATTTCTTATAAAATAGGTTTCCGGTGCTGATGATATAGATCGGCACGCCGGCCTCCTGGATAATACGGCGAATTTCGTCGTAATTGATCTTGCTGAATGTGTCGATGCCCGACGCGACGAGGATGATGGCCTTTCTCTTCGCCTTGACGTCGACCATACCGCCATACATCGCGGTCTCACTCTTTGAATTGTCGAGAACAACCGAATCGCCCTTTCCGCCCAGCAGCGTAAACTTCAGGGCATCCCAGAGGTTGTTTTCGCGGAAAGCAGGTTGATTGCGAAGCAAAATATTGATGGTAGCCTGTATTCGTGCGGGATCGTTTGTAAAATCGGTGATCGGCGTGGGCCGCATGTCAAAGGCAATGACCGAAGCAAAGTCATTAGGCGGCTTGATAAATCGCGTCAGAAACTGTGCGACGGGCCGGATAACTTCGTAAGTTCCGGGTTCGTAGTATCCGCCGGCGGCTGCCCCAAGCATCTCCGTCCACTTACTGTACTCGACCACGAGCGAAACGGTTATCGGAGCGTCCGGCGTCGAAAAACTCGAGATCGTCTGCTTTATTCCGTTCTCAAAGATCCCGAAATTCTCTTTGGTAAGACCCGTTACTATCTGGCCCGTCTTTTTGTTAAGAACAACCGCGTCCACGAGGACAATATTGGTGTCGACCTTTTCAACAGTCGTGTCGACGATCGCGTTCTTGTCCGCCTCGGCCTTCTTCTTTTCCTCGTCCGCCTTTTTCTGCTCCTCTTCGGACAGCGGCGTCCGGCGGTTGTTCTTTTTCCCGTCGCTTTTTGCCGGGTCCGCCTTTTGAGGCTTCGACTGGGCCGCGGCCGGCAAATTCAGGCATGGCACCCAAACAGCAATTATGAAGGCTAACGACAAACCAACCCGAAGTACCCGATTTTTCATAGAAAATACCTTTGTTAAGATCCGCTATCGATTAGATACCGATTGTCCGCTTTTGGTTGGTCAAAATCAATGGTGAAGTCTCCGGAGGGCTCTTTGTATAAATTTTGAATAGACAACAATAAAGCCCCTTTCTAATTTTAGTTCTTTGCCGGGACTGGAACTTTTTTTGAACCTTTTAGTTCGGCGGCGGTGAGCGTGATGTTGGGTTTGATGAAATGGTCGAAAAAGCCCCATTTGGCATAGGTGTCCTTTAGTTCGGCGGTTACTGCCGCGACCAGAGCATCGTCCGCGAGGCCGCTGGTTTGGGATTTGGCGACACTTTTTCGCAGGGTGGCGAGATAGTTGCGAAAATCGGTAACGTCCGCGGGCGTTGCGATGCCGCCGTGGCCGGACACGAAGACTGAGTTTGGATGGCCGGCGAGTAGTTTGTCGAGCGTTTCGACCCACGGGGCCGTTGAAGCGTCGATCAGGTTTGGCAAATGTTTTTGCCATATGAGGTCGCCCCCGAAAACAATGTCGGCGGTTTTGTCTTTCGCACCAGGCACGGTCACGACCGAATCGCCTCCGGTGTGCCCGAGCATGTAGCGAACCTCGATCAACCGATCACCGAGCCGGAGGTCGATAGCGTCGGTGTAGGTAACATCCGGCAGCACCAACGCCTCAACAAACGCCCGGCGTTCGGGTTTGGGGTCGGTGCCGAAAAACTTTAGATTTTCCGTCCGTTCCCAACCGAACACGTTGCGTTGGGCGATTATTAGCGCACCGGCGTCGGCAAAGACCGCGTTGCCGCCCACATGGTCGAGATGATAGTGCGTGTTGACGACATAGCGGATGGGCAGGCTCGTGATCTTGCGGATCTCGGCCAGGAGATCTTTGGCCGGTGCGACGCCTTGAAATGTGTCTATTACCGCAACGCCGTTGTTTCCGACGATAAATCCCGCGTTGCTCCCGGCAGGGCCGCCGTCCTCACCTAAAGCAGCATAAACTCCGTCACCGATCCTGGTGACGGCAAAGCCCTGGCCCTTCGTCTGTGCCGGAATCGACGAGCCGATGGCCATCAAACCGCACATTATTACTAACATCAAAGACTTTCTCATACCTGTAAACACTCCACTTTTCCCCGGGTTTCTTCGCCATGGGAAGGGCTGGTTTGGGAATAATAGAAATCGACCGTAACCTGATCTTCCAATTCACTAAACTGATAACTTAATGTTATAGCACCTTCATAAATTTTTATTGAAAAAGCCGCGAAATGATGTTATACATATTGGTACATCCTTAACAGGGCGCTTACGGAGAGTCACGTGGACTTTTGCCTTCCCATTCTCCGAGCGAACCAGTAATTAACCCGTCGGTCGAGCGAAATGCGAACTGGGGGTTTCATCTTCGTCGTAACACCCAATGCCCCGGGAGCCGATGAGGCAAGTTTCGTGAGTGCTTTGTAAGCGTTCGAGTATTATCATGAAACACGATATCGTCATCTCACAATCGTCACCCACATGGCGTCGTAACCTCCGTCCGTTTATTTTCGGCTGGGCATTCGTTCTGCTGTCCGTGTTTGCCCTAATCCAAAGCGGCGGAAACGGCGTACAGGCTGAATCGACTATCGGGAATATAGCGGTCGGGGCCAATCCTGATGCGATGGCAATAAATCCGGTCACTAATAAGATCTACGTAGCCAACCGCGATAGCAATACCGTCTCGGTGATCGACGGCACGAATAACTCGGTCGCAACCGTAGTTTTGCCCGCGGGAGCGACGCCGATCGCTCTTGCGGTGAACGCTAGTACAAACAAGGTCTATGTTGTCAATAATGTAACGAACAACATCACCGTTATTGATGGGGCGAGCCTCGCGACCACTACTCTGTTTGCCGGTTTCGCACCGGCGGCGATCGCGATCAACCCACTCACAAACAAGATCTATGTAGCCAACAGTTCGAGCAATAACGTGACAGTGGTCGACGGAATTAGCAATACCACGACGACGGTCGCGGTGGGAGCTTCGCCGCGAGCCATTGCGGTAAACCACGTCACTAATCGGATCTATACAGCCAACTTCAACGGCAATAACATCACCGTGATCAACGGCGGAAATAATTCTACGACCACGGTTTCGGCGGGCACTCATCCGGTCGCGCTCGCGGTCAGCCCGATCAACAACAAGATCTATGCCTCCAACCAGGACAGCAATACCGTGACGGTTATCGACGGGGCCAACAACTCGACGAGTAGCGTCGCGACCGGAACTAACCCGTTTGCGATAACGATAAACCCGGTTACAAATCGGGTTTATGTCGGCAATAAAGGCGGAACAAACATTACCGTGATCAACGGTACAAACAATGCGACCGCAACTTTTCCGATCAACACTTCGCCGCAGGAGATCGCCGTCGATCTGCGGACAAACAGGCTATATATTACAAACGTCGGCAGCAACCTTGTAACGGTCGTGGACGGAAACACAAATTCTTCGTCAACCGTGACCGCTGGAGCAACGCCGAAGGCCGTCGCCGTTAATCCGGTGACGAACAAGATCTATGTCGGTAACAGCGGGAGTTCGAATGTAACAGTGATCGACGGATCGATCAACAATTCGGCAACTGTGCAAGTGGGCATTACGCCCGAGGGTGTGGCAGTAAATCCGGTGACGAACAAGATCTATGTCGCCAATTCGAATAGTTCCAACGTGACTGTGATCGACGGTGCCACCAACACGACCGCAACCGTTCCCACCGGATCCAGCCCTAACTCGATCGGCGTCAATCCGATAACTAACAAGATCTATGTAGCAAATTCAACGGCCGATACCGTGACCGTCATCAATGGGGTGGACAACTCGACGGTTACTGTTCCTACAGGATCAAATCCGCGTTCGGTAGCGGTCAATGCGGTTACTAATAAGATCTATATAGCCAACGCGGATGCCAACAGCGTAACAGTCATTAACGGTGCGAATAATTCGACGACGACGGTCGGCACCGGAGCCGGGCCTAATTTTGTCGCAGTCAATCCGGCGACTAACAAGATATATACGGCGAATGGAAGCGGTAACAGCGTAACGGTCATTGACAGTTCCGACAACTCTACGTCTACAGTTGCGGTCGGCACCAATCCTGTATCGATCGCTGTAGATCCGTTGACCAACAGGATCTATGTCGCAAACGCCGGCAGCTCAAACGTGACGGTCATTGACGGTAGGAACAACTCAACATCGACCGTCAGCGCCGGCAACACTCCGATCTCGATCGCTGCAAACCAGATCTCGAACAAAATATACGTGGCGAGCCAATTTCCGGACCTCCTTACGATCATCGATGGCAATACTAACGCCACCACGTCGCTGGGACTCGGAGCGGGCACACACGCAATTGCAGTCAACCCATCAACCAACAAGGTTTACGTGACCAACAGCGACAGCTCGAACGTTGCGATCGTCGACGGGACGAACAATTCCGTAACTACGGTTGCCGCCGGAGCTTATCCGAGAAACATTGCGGTAAATCAGATAACGGGACTATTTTATGTTAGCAACGAAGGACTGGGAACCGTTACCGCTATCACTCCGGCACAGATCAATGCGGTACCGCTGGATACGCAGATAACCCCGCTTCCGGGCAATTTGACCAACACACCGATCCCGACCTTCCAGCTAGCGGCCACGTCGAGCTATTTGCCGACGGCGCCGCAGCCGCAGAACATATTTTATCAGGTCGACACAGTGAGCGGGCCGTGGGCAAGGGGCATCACCGAAATGGCCAGCGAATCGCCGGTCTTACTGGCAGAGGCGACGACCGCACCGCTCCAGAACGGAGTTCATTATCTTTATTCGTTTGCGACGGATGGATCCGAAACAACCGCTTCCTCTGAGACGGCCGCACTTGGGTCGTCGAGTTTGATCGGGGGAATAAAAAGCTATGTATTCGTCGTAAATAACCCGTGTACATTCTCGCTGTTGCCGGATTCGATCAACATCGGAGCGGGGGCCGGACAAGGTAACTTCAGCTTGTCGACCGGTGCCGGATGCACGTGGAATGCCTTTACTCTCGATCCGTGGATAACGATCACGAACGGCAATTCAGGCACGGGCAGCAGTGACGTTACCTTTAAGGTCACGGCCAATCCGCTCAATGCCCGAACGGGAACGATCAACGCCGGGGGTAAGACCTTTACGATAAATCAGGCATCGGGATGCTCATTTACCTTGTCGGCACCGGCCGCAAATATAGCTGCCAGCGGTGGTCCGGGTGGTTTTGCGGTCAACGGACTTCCGCTTTGTAACTGGGCAGCGGCGAGCAACGTTCCGTGGATCTCCATCACCAGCGGAAGTAACGGCTCGGGCAGTGGAAGCGTCGCGTTCACCGCCGCGCCCAATTCGGGCGATGCAAGGTCGGGAACGATAACGGCTGCCGGCCAGACCTTTACGGTCAACCAATCGAATGGCTGTTCGTTCATGCTCTCTTCGCCGGGAACCTCGTTTTCTTCAAACGGAGGTACGGGCGGCTTTAGCGTTACGACTGACAATACCTGCTCATGGGCTCCAACATCCAACGCGGGGTGGATCTCGATCAATAGTGGAGGAGGCTTTGGAAGCGGGCAGGTCTCGTTCACGATCCTTCCGAATAATGGAGCGGCCCGAAGCGGGACCGTTAGTGTTGGCTCATCCATTTTTACGGTTAATCAGTTTGGCGGGATTAGCCATATCCCCTATGACTATGACGGTGACGGTAAAACTGACATATCGGTTTTTAGGCCCTTAACCAACTCGTGGTACCTGAACCGGTCGCAGGCAGGATTTGCAGCTTTTCAGTTTGGGGCCTTGGGCGATTTGATCACGCCGGCCGATTTTACCGGCGACGGCAAAACCGATATCGCTGTTTGGCGGCCATCGACAGGTGTCTGGTTTGTGTTGAGAAGTGAGGATTCGACGTTTTTTGGAACCAGCTTTGGAGTCGACGGTGACTTGCCCGTCCCCGCCGACTATGATGGGGACGGAAAAGCCGATCTGGCTGTCTACCGTCCGAGCCAGGGAATCTGGTATCTACAAAGATCGAGTGCCGGATTTATTGCCACGCAATTTGGCACGGCGACCGATAAACCGGCGATCGGAGACTTTGACGGCGATGGCAAGGCCGACATCTCAGTTTACCGGCCGGCGACCAGCGATTGGTACCGGATAAATAGTTCCGATGGGGCGGTCGTTGGGGTGCAGTTTGGCTCAGCCGACGACATTCCCGTTCCGCTCGACAATGACGGCGACCGCAAGGCGAATTTCGCGGTTTTCCGACCCAGTAATGGTAACTGGTACATAGCGAAATCGACTGGCCTCCCGAGTGCAAATTTTGACATTGTTCATTGGGGGATCACCGGCGACGTCCCCGTTGCGGGCGACTACGACGGAGACGGCAAGTCTGATATTGCGGTATTTCGCCCTGCTCTCGGCACGTGGTTTCTGCTGGGTTCGTCATCCGGAGCTACGACAACGCAGTTCGGGATTCTGGGCGACAAGCCGACACCGAGTGCTCTGATCTACTGATCCAACGGGCTTGGGACTAAATAACTTCACTAAAGTCAAAAAAGGCCGTCATCAGACAGCCTTTTTTCATTCGGCATGTCGGACCGATCAATCGCCGTCGGTCGCCAGGATCTCAACCTTAACGTTAAACGAGCCTGAGTTATCTTCAAGCGTTCCTTCATTAATGCCAAGGAATAGGGCACCATCGCGGGTTGCGGTGAATTCGCGTTCGGCACCTATATAGATGAAGTCATTATTATCATCGCCTATCACGGCGAGCAGTGCCCCCGTCGGTACGTTCTTGAGCAATTTCATTTCGTCCGGCAGGTCGCCGAGGCCGGACGGTGTACTTGTTTTCCCCTTTCCCAGCGAAATCTGACCGTCTCCCGATATATGTATTCGCTGACCTTTTTTTACAACCCAACCGGAGTTGGTCCAGCCGTTTGCCGTATTATCGGCCAGGACTTTTACATTCCAGGCGATCGGGTCGGCTTTATTCCCGACTTTGTCCGGTGACGCCGGTCGAGCGCCGTTACCGACATTACGCGGGCCCGGTGAATTCGCCGAAATTGTCGCGGTGCCGTTTGTTCGTCCTGAGGTATTGTCAGTAACTATAACGCGAGGCGATTCAGACGTCGAACTTGCATTGACTATCTTTCCTCCGTCAGCGGGGCGGTCAGCGGCGGCATTTTGAGCTTTGTCTGGCGTATCGAAAAGGATCGAGTCTACCTCGTTCGCCATAAATGTCAATTGTTTTTGCCGCGAACCTTCACCTATCGAAATGGTGAACTTTCCCCCGGAAAACCCGACGATCCGCCCTTTAATAATGCTTCCGTCCTTGAGCCGAATAGTATCGGCAAAGGCAAGCATCGAAATTGACAAGAGCAATATCGACGTCAAAGCGATTCTAACAATGGAACGAGATCTTAATGACATATTACCTCCAAACCTATGTGAAAAACTTAAAATATCTATGAGAAAGTCTGAACATTCAAAAGCAAGGCGATAACGCCAAATGCAAATCCGGACAAGAGATGATAGAAAAGGGGTTCAAGTTGCAATGTTTGCGGACGCAGCAAATTTCAAAAACATAATACAGAATTGCTTTGATGTTGTAAATGGAAAGCAGGAACGGCCTGGACATCTACGCCTTATGGCTGGCGAGTTTTAGATGCAAGCCATTCTTACAGTATGAAACTCTTTAAGCGAATTTAGGTTGAAATCGAAATTGGTCTTACCAATTAGAATCCTTAAAAACTGGATTGTGAAGTTTTTCGCGCGTTTCGGTCATCATTCCGCGACGAGAGAATAAGAATCTCGGAACTTTATCAGTCGAAATAATCCAAAAAAAGTGATCATTTGACCCCAAATCCAGAAAAAAATAGATGGTCAAACAAAAAATGGTTGACGAATCCAAGAATCCGTGTATTATGTCAAATGTTCTAACTAATTACTTAATTTGGATCCGAAAAAATCGTCAAAGGCTTGTTTTCGCCACTTTTATTGATTTTTTATTTCCGTAATTAGAACGCTAATAGATTGGTATATCCAATTTGTTAAATCATTAAACAATAATGCGTAAGATCGACCCGAATGATTTTAAGCTTGCGACACGCGGAACGTCTCGCGAGATAAATCGTCAAATAGCGTTGACGCTGGTTCGCACGCACCAGCCTGTTTCGCGAGCGGATCTGGCACGATTGATGGAGACAAATCGCGCTAACGTCACGCTGTTGGTAAATGAGCTGCTTGAAGAGAAGCTGGTCCGCGAAGGTGCGCAGGCCAATCGGCAGGTGCGCGGGAGAAAGCCCACCTTTCTATATGTAAATTCTGATAAGGGAGCCGCGATCGCTCTGGATGTCCGGGCCTCGCGGACCTTTATGATGATCACTGACTCAATAGGGAATCAGATCGGCGAGATCGTTAGTTTCCCGACCAAATTTGACCCGGCGGAATTCGTGGCCTCGCTTGGCTGGCAGGCACGCAAAGCGTTGCGCGAGTCGGCGGGCGTATCGACATGTGACGGCATCGGGATAGTGATTCCCGGAATGGTCGATCGCCGGTCGGGTATGGTGATCAACGCACCCGCGCTGGGCTGGAAGAATCTTGACCTGGCGGGTCTGCTCGAAAAGGAATTCGAAGGAACCGAGATACACCTCGAGAATTCGGGCAAAGCTTGTGCGTTATCGCAGATCTGGTCTGTCCGTGGCGACCTTCAAGGGCACAACGACATTGTTTTCGTGAGCGTTTCTGACGGTCTCGGCGTCGGGGTCGTGATAAACGGCGAGGTCCTTCGCGGCCGCCATAGTACAGCGGGCGAATTCGGGCATATTCCTTTAAGTATTGACGGCCCCAAGTGCGCATGTGGAGCGAACGGCTGTTGGGAGGCCTACATTTCCAATCCGGCGACGCTTTCGCGGTATTTCGGCCGTAACGTTACCAGCCGCCAACCGCAAGCTGTCGATGTCGCGGATTTCACGATCGAAGACCTGATCGCTCGGGCTCGCAGCAACGACAGTAAGGCGCTAACGACGCTGAATTCGACGGCTCGTTATTTGGGAATGGGATTGGCGTCGATCGTAAACTCGATCGATCCGTCGACGATCTACATCGGCGGCGAGATCACGGACGCATGGGACATGATCGAGGTTCATGTGCGCGAAGCACTGCGCGAACGGGCGTTGACCACAGATCTGGGTGATGTGCAGATAAGGATCGTTCCGGCCTCGGAGCATCCTCGCCTTCGCGGTGCTGTGGCCTTGGTCACGGCCCCGGCATTTGCAGCACCGAAGGTAGCTTAGAAAATTGAAAAAAGCGCTCCACGTGCTTGAATTGCGGAGCCGCGGGGTAAGGTTTAGGGAGCAGACCGAGCACTCTCAAAATCCGGGATTAGAATTAAGAAGGAGAAAATTAAGAAATGAGACAGTTAAGCAGCGTTCGAACATTATTAACGACACTATGCCGAAAGCAGCCGGTTGTAATCCTTGTGCTTTTTACCGTTCTGCTGGCCATTCCCATGGCGGCTTCGGCCCAGATCACCAGCGCGACGATCGTCGGCACTATAGCGGATTCTACGGGGGCTCCTCTGCCCGCCGCGAAGGTAACTGCACGCAATACTGAAACCGGGCTCACCCGGACCGTGAACTCCGGCGAGGACGGCAGTTACCGCATAGAGTTCCTTCCGGTCGGAAAATACGTGATCGAGGTTGCAGCAGCCTCAGGTTTTAAAAAAGGCATTCAGGAAGGAATCGTTCTGAACGTTAATGACACTTCCCGGGTGGATGTTGCCCTTGAGGTTGGTTCCGTCAGCGAACAGGTTACGGTCACCGACGCTCCGCCCGCGATAAATACCAGCACCGCCGATCTCGGTCGGACGGTCCAGTCGCAAGAGATCGAGGCCCTTCCGCTGGTCGAGCGTAACCTTTACACGCTGCTCGATCTGACGCCCGGCGTGCAGTCCAACAATACCGGCGTCGCGACGGCATCGGCATCGACCAGTAATCTCAGCCTGGGCTTTCCGGAGCAGCGTACGCTGATCAACGGCGGCACGGACGGTGGTACCGGTTCAGTTAACTATTATCTGGATGGCGGCACGAACATGACTAATCTCCGCAACACTGGCAACATCCTGCCGAACCCTGACGCCATACAGGAATTCAAGGTACAGACGAACGGGTACAATGCAGAGTTTGGTCGTTTTGCCAACGGAGTTATCAATGTGCTCACCAAGTCCGGCACAAATAAGTTTCACGGTTCGCTGTATGAGTATGTCCGTGCTACCGAATTTAATGCCAACGAGTGGGGTTCCGTGCTTGCGAGAGCTCCATTTCATCGCAATCAGTTCGGCGGTGCGATCGGCGGGCCCATCAATCGTGACAAGTCATTTTTCTTCTTCTCTTACTCGGGACTTCGGCAGATCACGAATACGTTCCTCGCCGGGGCGAGGGTGCCAACCGCGCTCGAACGCGCCGGTGACTTTACAGCCTCGGCGACGAAGCCGACGGATCCGGCGACCAACGCCGCATTTGTTTGTAATGGCGTTACGAATGTGATCTGCCCAAACCGGGTCGATCCGGTAGCGAGGAAGATCATCGACACCTATATACCGCAATCCAACTACACTCTACCCAACGGGTCAGCAGGGTGGCAGGGCAACGTTTCAAACCCGTATAACTCGAACGAAGTTTTGGGCAAGGTCGACCACCAACTCAACGATGCCCACCGCATGACATTCTCATATTTTACAACCGCGGGCAGTACCACGGTATTTCCGGGAAGCGGTAACGTGGCCTGGGCAACGCAAAACTACACTTGGCGGCAGCATAATGTAAACCTGAGTGATGTTTGGGTTATCAGTGCGGATAAGATCAATCAGGTCTGGCTGACTTATACTCGCAATTATGGCGGGCGGCTGAATGTGCCGGCGACTTCGTTGAAAGACCTCGGGTCGTCATTTGCACCGCAGGGGGCCCCGTCGCTGCCTCAGATAACAGTGAGCGGATATTTCACTTTGTCGAACGCTATTGGAGGCCCGGTCGCGGGTACCGACCTATACTCGGTGCGCGACGTTTTCAGTTGGAATTTTGGACGGCACTCGCTAAAACTCGGTGGAGAGATGTCCCTGAACAAAGACACCCAGCAAACCCTTCTCAACAATTACGGCGTTTTCACGTTCAATGGAAATTCGACGCTAAGGAAGGCTACTACCAATCCGCCGGTGACAGCGGCGGCGGGCAACGCCCTGGCAGATTTCCTTATCGGGATCCCGAGTGCGGTCACACAGGATGCTCCCGTCACGGGCTATACCAATACTTGGTATTCGGCACTTTTTGCACAGGATGATTTCCGGGTCAACTCGCGTGTGACCCTCAATCTCGGTTTGAGATGGGACGTACAGACGGCTCCGACCGACCCGCTCAACAGGGTGGTGAACTACGTACCGGGCCAGAAGTCAACGGTCAATCCGATTGCACCTATCGGGGCCCAGTTCTACGGTGACCCCGGCGTCGAACGCGGTGGAATCCCGACCAGCTACTCTCACTTTTCTCCGAGATTTGGCATTGCATGGGACCCGTTCGGTAATGGAAAAACTTCCGTGAGGGCGGCAGGCGGCTTGTTCTATGGCAGCATCTCGGGGAACGAGTGGAACACGATGACCAACTTCCAGCCGTTTTCAACCCGATTGACCTTCACGAATATCAATCAAACTACGAATTCGTCCGGAGTACCAAACGGAGCATCGCTCAGCAATCCGTATAACGCCTTCGTCGGCGGGATCCCGTTTCCATATCAGGGAACGTTTCTGACTGGGGGCAGCCTGTTTGCCGTGGCACCTGACTTCAAATGGCCGCGGACATTTCAAACAAATGTCTCGATCCAGCGTGAGGTCGCAAAGGGCATAACGGTTGGGATCGCTTACGTTGGCACCTTCGCCAGCGACCTGCCCTTCGGACGTGATGTTAACTATCCGGTGCTGACGGCGACCGCTACCGCTTCCGGAGCTAATATTTTATCTCGGAGGCCAAACCCGCTGTTCGGAGCCGTTACCGTCCTGCAGTCGGATCAAAGGGCGTCGTACAACGGGCTCCAGGCCACGACCAATATGCGCCTCAGCAAGTACCTGAGCCTAAACGCTTTTTATGTCTTTAGCAAGACGCTCGGCAGTGCGGAGCTGGTTAACAACACCACGCAGGGCCTTGCTCAGAATTACACCAGGCTAAACCTCGAGAGTGGGCGGGCCGATACTGACCAGCATCACGTTTTCAGTATGAGCATGAATTTCACGCCGGATTTCTACAAAGGTGGAAATAAGATCATAGGTGGCATTCTTAACGGCTGGAGCCTTGCTCCTATCGTCAAGTTGCGTAGCGGAAGGCCCTTTACCGTTACAAATGGTGCCGTTGACGCCAATCTGGACGGCGTAACTGCAACTGATCGTGCCCAGTTGATCGGCGATCCGCACCTCGATCATCCGACAACGGCCATGTGGTTCAATACCGCTGCCTTTACACGTAATCTTGTTGTGACCGGAGTTGCGACCGACGGTAACTCGCCGCGCAACTTTTTGACCGGGCCCGCTTTTCGTTCGGTTGATCTGGCTCTGTCACGCAATCTGCGGTTTGGTGAGCGTTTTAAGTTGCAACTCCGGGCCGAGGGTACGAACATATTTAATATGGCTAATTATGATCAGCCCAATTCCAGTGCTCCTGCACCGGGAACGACGTCAACCACATTCGGCGTTATATCAAGCGCCGGAGCGATGCGTAAGCTCCAGTTCGGTGCTCGCTTAACCTTTTAATACGGAAACGTATTTTAGATCTGCTCCCGTCGTTGGCGGGAGCAGATCTATCAACCTACAGAATTCGTCCAAGCTTGTCCTGAACTTGGACGGACTCTCCGCTCGAAGTTTTTTCCGCAGAGTGATGATAATGTTCAAGAGCACGGAGTATATTCGCCTTCTATTACTGGTCGTACTGATCGGCGGTACGTTCGATCGTTTTGCGGTCGAGACGCTGGCTCAGACCGATAAGGATGGGGGAACAATATCGACAGCTGCACTAAATTCTGAAGCCCGGGAGTTTTTGGCAAAGGAATTGGCAAGCCATTTCGGTGATATCAAATCGCTCGAAAACCCGCCTGATCATGTGTTTGCCGCCGAGACGACGGGAGAATTTTCGTGGGGCAGCTTTGCCCGTGCATTAGCCGCACAGGCGGATATCGGCGGCACCCGCACGATGGCAGGCAAGGACACGGCTCGTGCGATCGCCGAAATGGGCCTGATCGAGGCTCGGCACGGCGGAAAGACCTTTGCGCAGCTTTATTCAACTCTCGCGCTCAGACATTACGGTACTGATCTCTCAAAAAATGCGGTTTGGCTGAGCATGAATGACAGGGAGCGGGCCGAGTGGCACTCATTGCTCGACCCTGCGCGGTTTTATGACCCTGTAAAACGCGAGGTCATCAATCTTCCGGAAAATTACCTTGGCGTCGCGGCCCGCGTCTCCGCGATGAGCTGGCAGATGGGTGTACTTAAGGACCGGGCGTTTCTTGATTCGGTCGTAGAGCGGGCGGCCAAACAGTTTACCGATGGAGCGTTGTATTCCGACGACAATCCGCCGACCGGCCGCTATGACCGTTACTCGAACGAATATTCGCGTTTCTGCTGGGACGCCGCCGATATCGCGGGCCGCGGCGATATCAAAGAGAAGCTCAAACCGTCGATCAAGGCGCAGATGAAGCTGTGGTGGGACCTCGTCTCGCCCGAAGGCTACGGCTACAATTGGGGCCGCAGCCAGGGATTGGTGAGCTACCTCGACACGGTCGAGATCGTCGCCTTTCTCGCACAAAATCCGGATCTACGACCGGCACCGATCACCGAGCTCTCAGCACTCTACAACCAGGCGTGGCGTTGGCTGCGGGCCGACTACAACGACAAGACGCATATGTTCCGCGTCTTTGATTACGGCCGCGGCAACTACTCGTATATCAGCCCCAGCCGTGAGTGGCAGCAGACCGGCACCGGTTTGGGGAAGATCATCCTCGCTAACGACAATTTTATTAAGGCCTTACAAAAAGAGGGCGTGACGTCATTTCCGGCAAAACCGACGCTGCCGGATGTGGCTCGATTCGAATACTTTACGAAAGGCAAGGACAAGCAGGAGGGCGTGTGGCTCTTCCGCCAGGGGCCGCTGCGATTCGCACTTCCGATAACTGTTGGAACCAAACCGGCGATCGCCGACTATTTGCCGGTACCGTTCGGCCTTTCCGGTTTTGAAGCGCCGGTCGAAGAGGTTTACCCGTCTTTTGTTCCATTTCTGACGCTCGCCGACGGCCAGGAGTACGCCGCCAGCGACGGAGCAGATATAATATCTCCGGGGGCAGACGCTCGATCGTTGAAATTTACGAATACCAAGTGGGCAAAGGTTAAAAGTGCGTCCGGCGAGCGATTCGATAACGGGCTGCGGAGCGACGTTGAGTTTGTCGTTGAAAGCGGAAAACTGATACGCCGCGAAACCGTGACCGCTCTGAGAGCTGTCGATATTACCAGGTGGAAATTCGCGTTTCCATCGACCGCATCATCCGCGTACGAGGAATTTCAGAACGGCCGGCAAACATTTTACATGAACGGCCGCGAGGGGAAATCGACCGTCACATTTAAGGTGCCGGACGGAACAAAGATCCGCGTGTTATCCTCAGGCGACAGCAGGCTAAGCAAAGGCGTGCTCGGTGCGATACCGATCCACCTGGTTGCCGAGGCCGAAAATATCAAGCTGGCAGCAGGGCAGACATTGAGTTGGGAAATAAGTGTCGAGCCAAAATAGCACATACAATTTTATGATCTCCGAAATATTAACAAACCGATCCGCACTGGTCACCGATTGGTCCAAGATCAAGACGGAACATCCGGCCCCAGGAATAAAACGTCAGATGGTCGTGGGAGAAAATGTAATGATGGTACGGTTTACCTTCGAGCCGTTCCTCGTGACGGACGAACACACCCATCCGCACGAGCAGATGACGCTGGTGTTGAAAGGCCGTGCGAAGTTCACGATCAGCGGTGAGGAACGCATCGTCTCCGCCGGTGACGTGCTCCATTTTCCGCCTCACAATCGGCACGGAGCGACAATGCTCGACGAGGAAGTTGTCCTGATCGACATCTTTTCCCCGATCCGCGAGGACTTTTTGAGCTAAAGACGTTACCACGAATGCACGAATAAGAAAGGATTTATTCGTGCATTCGTGGCTGTATTATTATCCTTCACAAACCGTAATGCCAAAGATTTACTTCAATTCAACGATCATCACCTTAATGCTGATCGCCGCCGCGTTTACCGTTACAGCCCAAACTTCGCCGCGCGTTTTCGTCTTGAACGCGAAGACCCTTCAGCTAAGCAAACAAAAGCTGGCGGACCCGAAGAATAGCGATCCGTCGCTGAAGGCGGCGCTTGCAAAGCTCGAACGCGATGCCCAAAAAGCTCTCACAACCGAGATCGTTCCGGTGACGGGCAAAACCGCGTTGCCGCCGAGCGGTGACAAGCACGATTACATGAGCCAGGCGCCGTATTTCTGGAAAAACCCGGCTACGAAGGACGGCCTGCCATATATCCGCAAGGATGGCGAAAGAAATCCGGAGATAAAGAATTTTCCAGATCACGAATCGATGGACCTGCTCGGTGTAACCGTCGAGCGTCTCGCGACCGCCTATTATTTTACGGGAAAGGAAGAATACGCCGCCCGGGCTGCTGCCTTGCTGCGTATGTGGTTTCTTGAACCCAAAACGATGATGAAGCCGAATCTCGAGTTTGCCCAGGCCGTACCCGGCGTAAATGACGGTCGCGGCACCGGCATTCTCGAGTCCAGGGCTCTGACCCGCGTTGTCGATGGCATCGGATTGATAAATGGCTCGAAGTCATGGACCACCGCCGACCAGTCCGGTCTCACGGCCTGGTTTACCAAGTACTACGACTGGATCACGACGAGCAAACACGGAAAGGACGAGGCGAACGCTAAAAACAATCACGGCACCTGGTATGACGTTCAGACAACGTCGTTCGCGCTGTTCATCGGCAAATCCGACGATGCGAAGCGAATATTGGAGACGGCAAAGCAAAAACGGCTCGCGGCACAGATCGAGCCGGACGGTAAACTGCTGCTCGAACTGGCCCGCACCAACTCATGGGGCTACAGCACCATGGACCTTGACGGTTTGACGCAACTCGCCGACCTTGGCGACCGCGTGGGCGTCGATCTCTGGAATTTTCAAACCTCCGATGGACGCAGTATCCGCAAAGCGATCGAATTCCTGTATCCCTTTGCGAACGGGTCCAAAAAATGGACATACCAACAGATAGACGCGTTTCTGCCGGAGAAACTGTATTTGGTCATGCGTCGTGCGGCGACGCATTATGGCGACGAAAAATTTAAGACCTTGACCGTTCCGGCTGTGGAAGCCAGCGATAGAACACAGATACTCGGAAATTGATCCCGCAAGATTATGTATAACAAGACCTATTACGCCACCGATCCAGATGCGATCATCGGAGCCTATAACGAAACGCTTCGCGAAAAATATCTTCTGAGCGAAATGTTCGCGGATGATGATATTCGCCTAAACTATCTTCATTACGAGCGTTTCGTCATCGGCGGAGCCGCGCCTGTAAACAGATCGGTTTCGCTGCCGCTGCACCAGGTACCTGCCTCCGCAAAGGACAAGCCGTTTCTCGAACGCCGCGAACTCGGGGTCGTAAACGTCGGCGGCGGATATGGATCCGTCACGGTCGATGGCGAGCGATATGAGCTGAAACCAAAGGACGGCTTGTACGTTCCGATGGGAACCGCGGATGTTACATTCGAATCGGCTGAGGCGGCGAATCCGGCAAAATTCTACCTGGCGTCAACGCCGGCTCACGCACGGTTCGAGACGGTCCATATCTCGATCGACCAGGCCGTGCCGCTTAATTTAGGCGCGGTCGAGACAGCAAATGTGCGAACGGTGTATCAATACATCGTCCCCGCGATCTGCAAATCATCACAACTTCTGCTCGGCCTGACTGTGCTCAAACCGGGCAGCGTCTGGAACACCTGCCCGCCGCATCTTCACGACCGCCGCTCCGAGGTTTATTTCTACTTCGACCTCCCGGAAACGCACCGCATCATGCACTTCATGGGCGAACCCGAAGACATGCGCCACATCGTCATCGCCAACAACGAATCCGTCGTCTCCCCGCCCTGGTCGATCCACATGGGCTCAGGCACGACAAACTACTCCTTCATCTGGGCGATGGGCGGCGAAAATCTCGATTACACCGACATGAACGTTCTCGACATCTGCCAACTGAAGTAAATCTTAGTAACTGGCGTATGCCGCAATGCTAAATTGTTGATTCTCATTAAGCTGAGTCATCAATATCGACGGCGATCCTGTTCTATTCTTAGTTCGTAAATAAACTTAAGGCCTCGCTCAGCAAATGGGCGGGGACTTTTTGCTATGTACGGGTGTGATTTGACCACTACTGTTATACTCTACACACCAATTTCAGCAAGAAGGAGTTCAAATCGTGAAAATAATTTGTCTAATTATATTTGCAGTGGTGGTTATGGTTTTGGCGGGTGTCAGCGGCGTGTCGGCTCAGACATGTGCTCCCAACGTCGGGCTCGATTTCCACGTGAAGGAGATCAACAAGTCGACTGAAGAGGTTAAAGCCTACGACCCCGTCAAGGGCGGCAATATGGTCCACAGTTCGAACGACAACTACATGCTCTATGCCCTCTCGAAAAAGGAGCGTGACGAATGGCTTGGGCGTTGGAAAACCTTTGAACGCGGCGGAGTGTGCGACAACGTCGATCCCGCTCTCGACGCTCTGGCCGCGGCCGTGGCCGCCAAGATCGGCAACTCCAGCCCACGCGCCGACGATTTCAAGTTTCACGACCCAGCGGCGGAACGCGAGCTGATGACCATTTTCCAAGGCTCAAAAACCATCAAGGTATTTAAGATCGGTCTCGACTCCGCCACATGGCAGATCCAAACAGGCGACGACGGCCTGCCAAGTTATCGTTATAAGGATGGCTACGTCTGGTCCCGCGACACCGCCGAAGACCAGCCCTACTGTCACCTATACAGTGCCCGGACCAAGCAGGACTACGCGGGCGGCGGCACCTATAGCGCCAAGATCTACCGCTCCAGCCCCCAAGACCGGATGATCGGCTGTCCAGCGGCACCGGCAAAATAGCGAGCGTGGGCGGCATGGGAATGTAATCGGACCAGGGACACTTTTTGTCCACGACGCCGCTCGCGGCGTCCGTATTAGTGTCCCGTTTAGTGTTTTAACTAATGCGGCTCCTTCCTGTAACTCACAGAACCAATTTTGTCTCCTAAATTTCGGAACAATGCCAATGTCCTTTATCGCTGACTTCATCAAGGAGTCTAACCGCCTTCGAAATCGAGGAAGATGCCTGCATTTTGCTGACGGTAATAGGTGCGACCAGATGGTGGCGGCCCACTCAATTCAAAAGCGAGGCCAACTCAGAATGATAGCCGAGAGCGGCCACGTCTTCCGCTTTAGCACAGACGTTTCCACATTGAACAAATCGTCGGGTGTCCCTTCTCCCAAGAAAACTGGAGTCAACGATGTTTCCACCTTCCTGGGTTTCTGCCAAACTCACGATAGCCAGAGATTTGAGAAGATAGATCGCTATCCACTTACTCCGAATCACGAAGAAATTGCTCTCTACGCATATCGCTCCTTATGTCGCGAGTATTTCGTGAAGGAAAATGCAGTGGATTTGACGGATTCGATGAGCGAAAACCGAAACCTGAGTTCGGAAAAACGGGGTATCCTAAAGGCAATGAAGAGCGGCCTTGCACTCGGTTTTGAACGGCTGCAATAACATAAGAGCAACTATGAGGAATCGTTGGGTGAAAATCAATTTTCCGACTTTTCATACATCGCGTTTGAATCGCACGCTCAAATGCAACTTCAGCTTTCTGGGCTTCTTTACCCAGACTTTGACTTTCTAGCCGAGCAATTGCAGGACTTATCTAACCCCAACGAGATCCGGGGATTAATTACGTTCTTCACAGCACCTACAAATTACGGTTGGGCGTTTTGTTTTGCTTGGCATCAATCGAGTTCCGAAATCTGTGTACCTTTCGTGCGGTCGCTCGCCACAATTATGTCCGAGAAGTACGAATTGGCAGACGCGCTTCTGAAATTTGTATTTTCCACATGTGAGAATCATGCTTTCCGTATTTCATGGTGGAACGAATTATCAAGCGAAGTTAAGCAAGAACTTAGCAATAGAATGCTTCACATGGCTCTTCCTACAACGAAAATGCCCCCGAATTATCTGACTAGTGGCATTCGGGGAATGGCGGAATGGAAATTTGATGTTGTGTATTCTCAGCTTGATATGTAGGCCGCCCAGACTTTGAGATGAAAGTAAATCGGTTGACTTAATTGGTTGGCGAGAATGCTGGAGACATTGGGACAAACGTAAGGTCAAAAAGTCAGGGTGCCTGCCTTTCGTGCCACTATTTTGAGTCCGCGAAGCAGACAGAATAGCTTTAGCCCGATGTGCAGCAAAGTGGAACGTGGGGTAATGACGCGATTCGGTTTAGAGTGTGGGAAACACACGACATATGTCGCACGCTTCGCACGCTCGATTAGTTGGTTTGATCTATCTACACGTTTCGCCTTCGGCTCCACGTGTAGCTATCCCTATCGCTGCTCGCTCCGCAGGCTCAGGCAATGAGGTCAGGCTTATTCCATTAGGACATCGTGCTATCACGGTCCTCCATTACTTGAATCCAAGTACCAAGTGTGTCAGGAATGCAATCACATAGCGTACTTGACACGCATGGTAAAATGGAAGTTGGTTCGTGGTTCGTGGTTCGTTGCCACGGCGGGATGATCATTGAAAATAGGGATCGGGCGCCGGTCAGTGGCATTCAGTCTTGGCTAAAGTGTTCCACATTTTGTGGTAAACCACAGAAAACACACAGCTTAACGGTAATCGTCCCACTTAAGGGGGCGAGGGTTTTAAAGTGGAACACTTTTTTTGAAGCTAAACCACAGAAGACACAAGGCTTAACCCGTTCCACTTGTTCAAAGATGGAACACTTTGGAACGATGTAAAATTCCATAATGGAGATCGATGAATGAAAGGAAATCTCTTGGCTCCCTGTTTCACCCGTGTTGGGGCCTGCGCTCGTCCGCCGAAAACGATAAATAGCTGTGTTTACAGCATTTATGAGAATTTTGATAAGATCTAAAAACTTTTTTGCGCGAAATCGGCGAAACAGAGCACTTTGACAGCAGTAACATACTGTAATGACAACAGTTAGACTATTTCACATGTATTGATACAGTACTGATACAGTATCGAATCGGTGGTAAAACGGTATCGAATCGGGAGCGAGGTAAATTATGATTCAGAATATCGAATGATGAATTGCGGAGCAGAGCGTTAAACTATATTGATAACAAATGATCGGGAACAATTGTATGAATCGAAAATTGTGCAGCTTCTTTATTGCGGTCGCTCTTACTATTTTTTCCACAATGAACGTCGTGGGTTCCATGCCCGGAGCGTTTCAGCCACCAACCTCGGTTCGGACCGGTTATAACTTCAACCCCGGCTGGAAGTTTATTTTTGGTGACATTCTGGGGGCTGAAAAGCCCGAATTTGACGATTCAAAATGGGAGAATGTCAGCCTGCCGCATACGTGGAATGACGACGACACCTACCGGGCCTATATTAGCCACGGCGGCGGCGACGTGGGTGCGAAAAAGTTCGGCATCGGCTGGTATCGCAAACACTTTAAGCTGCGGGCGAACTCTGATGGCAAAAAGGTCTTTCTCGCGTTCGAGGGCATGCGGCAAGCCGGCCGATTTTTTCTAAACGGCAAGCCGATCGGCAAATACGAGAACGGTGTCACGGCGTTCGGGTTTGATATCACCAACTCGGTCAAATTTGGTGGCCAGGACAACGTGCTTGCCGTTAAGGCCGACAACAGCACCGACTACAAAGAAGAAGCGACCGGAACCGCGTTCCAGTGGAACTCAAAGGATTTCAATCCAAATTTTGGCGGCCTCAACCGCAACGCTTCACTGATAGTTACCGACAAGATCTATCAGACGCTGCCGATCTATGAAAACCTGAAAGCGAGCGGCGTGTATGTCTATTCGGACGTTATCGATGTCGCGAAAAAGACGGCCGAGATAAATGTCGAATCCGAAGTCGTCAATCAAACGGACGACTATGCTTCGATAACGCTTTCGGCGGTCGTTGTGGACGCAAATGGTGTCGTCAAGGCGAAATTGGAAGGCAACACCTCTGACCTTGTGGCCGGTCAGTCCGAGGTTTTCAAGGCCTCAGGGACCTTGACGGACGCTCATTTGTGGGATGTAAATGACCCTTACCTTTATCACGTTTATTCGATACTATCGGTCGCGGGCAAGGTTGTTGACGTCGTCGATACGACGACCGGATTTCGCAAGACCGAGTTTAAGGGCGGCGTCGGCAAAGGGGGCGTGTGGCTGAACGGACGCTTTGTATGGCTCACCGGTCATGCACAACGTTCGGCGAACGACTGGGCAGGACTTGGCGGAGCATATCCGAACTGGATGCACGATTACACGCTCAAGCTGATGCGTGAGAGCAACGGAAATTATATGCGTTGGATGCACGTCGCACCGCAGCGTGCCGATGTCGAGGCCTGTGACCGGCTCGGCATTGTCCAGGTCGCTCCGGCAGGCGATAAGGAAAAGCTCGTGACCGGGCGTCAGTGGGACCAGCGTGCCGAGGTGATGCGGGACACGATGATCTACTACCGCAACAACCCGAGCATCTTGTTTTGGGAGGCAGGGAACACGATCGTGACCCCCGAACAAATGAACCAGATGGTCGCCCTGCGAAAGGAACTCGATCCGCACGGCGGACGCGTCATGGGAACCCGCGACAACGACCTTCCGGACGAGAACAAGGCACTGACGCCAATGTCCGAATATTACGGCGTAATGATCGGGCAGGCCCCGCAAACCGACAAACTGACGGGCGACGACATCTTTCGCGGCTACAGCATCTCGCGGCGCGATAAAGCACCGCTGATCGAAACCGAGGATTTTCGCGACGAAGCCGGCCGCAATGTCTGGGACGATTATTCGCCGCCGCATTTTGGTTTTAAGCCCAAAAGCGGAATGATCGGCGGACGCCCGGTCGATACGTGGCATTGGAATTCCGAGACGTTCGCCCTTGCGGCCGCAACCCGTTATAACGCCTACGTCAGCAACCGCATCGACAACACCGACCCTGCACACTCAAAATGGTCGGGCTATGCGTCGATCTACCTGACCGATTCGGATGCCGATGGCCGGCAGCAGGGAAGTTATGTGCTCCGCGTCAGCGGCAAACTTGACGGAGTTCGGCTGCCAAAACCGATCTACTACCTGACTCGCGTGATGCAGAACGAAAAGCCTGACCTCGCGATCACAGGGCACTGGAACTATGCTGCTGACACAAAGAAAACAATGTACGTTGCCGCCTCACACTGCGATCAAGTCGAACTATTCGTCAACGGCAAGTCCGTCGGCGTGGCGAAAAAGCCGTATGATTTTGTCGATTCGGCAAATCCGAACGTGAAATTGGACGACCCAACCGCGGGCCTGCCGACGGGCTTTATCTATGCCTTTCCAAATGTCGCCTTCGCTCCCGGCACTCTCAAAGCCGTTGCATCCAAGGCTGGAAAGGCCGTTGCCCAGCAGGAGATCGAAACCGCCGGCGAGCCGACAGCCATTAAACTCTCCGTTCGCACGGGGCCGCAGGGCCTGCAAGCCGACGGCAGCGACGTCGCCCTCATCGATTTTGAAGTGGTTGACGCAAAAGGACGCCGGGTTCCGACTGATGAAGCCAGGGTAGATTTTACGATAACGGGGCCCGCCAGCTGGCGCGGCGGGCTTAATGCGGCAAAACTCGACTCGACAAACAACCTGTATCTCGACACCGAATGCGGCATCAACCGCGTCGCGATCCGTTCGACAATGAGTCCCGGAGCAATTACCGTTACAGCTACACGAAAGGGACTCACGAGCGGGACCGTAAAGATCGAATCAAAGCCTGTCGATTTTATCGGCGGCCTGACAACCGTTTGGCCGCAGACCTTGCCGGGGCGGGTGTCGCCGTGACTATACCGGCGGTACTCCGATGGGCTCACTACCTGAAAAAAAGGCAGCCTCGTGGCCGCCTTAAACTGCTGAAAAAAATTGGAGCCGATGATAAGATTCGAACTTACGACCTGATGATTACAAATCAACTGCTCTACCAACTGAGCTACATCGGCTTGGCTGCGGAAGACCGCAAACGAAGATACTAGCAAAAACGAGAATTCGTGTCCAAACAAACCTTTCACTTTCCGATTTATTACTTACGAGAGCCAGATCAGTTGAGGTCGCCTCGACTGATGATAGGCGTGTTTAACAACAAACAAACATGTTGACGTACGGTTTTGTAAAATATTACAATTAGAGTCGTTACGCGGGCACTTTCACATTCTACGGGCCTGTAACTCATATCATCCCTCAGACGCCACTAATGTCTGCGAGCTCAAAAGGAGAAAAACGTGGATCTTCAGAAGATTTTCGGGAAACCGTCCATTACAATTGGAATCATTATTGGCTTATCGGCATTGGCCGTAATGGGTCAGAAGGCACAGATGACCCCAAGTGTAAATATTCCGGTCGATACTCGGCCCTATCCGGTCGCCAAAGGCAATAACCTTTATTGCGCGGGTTTTATTCAGCAGAGCCCAATGTCGACGGGCAATAGGATCGTCGGCTCCGACGACGAGGCGGACAAGTACAATTATGACGAACATGATTTCATGTACATAAATATGGGAGCAAATAAAGGCGTCAGTGTCGGTGATGTTTTCTCGGTGGTCAGGCCGCGGGGTCAGGTTCACAGCAAATGGACGACGAAAAACGACATCGGATTTTACGTTCAGGAAGTCGGAGCTCTCGAAGTGATCAGTGTCAAACAGGAGGTTTCCGTCGCGAGGATCAAATCGTCTTGCGACAGCTTCCTGCTTGGTGATCTTGTACAACTGTCCTCCAAGCGTGACAGCCCGTTGATCGAAAAGCGGCCGCCACTCGATCTGTTTGGAGATCCGTCCGGCAAAGCCCGCGGTCGTGTCCTGATGTCCCGTGACGGAACTGAAATGCTTACCCGAGACTTTATTGCCTACGTCGATCTCGGTTCCGATGATCACGTGCAGGTCGGCGACAGACTGACCGTGTTCCGACCTTTGGGTAAAGGAAACCTTTTCCAATATCCACAAAAGGAAGAAGTTGGCACGCGAGACTGGGGCTACCAAAGCGAAGTGTACGCAGGTGGAAAATTTTCGAATCAAGCGGCTCGAAAATCAGGCGATCGGGCGACGGGCAACACAGTCACGACGCGCGATGCTAAAAAGGGACGTCCCCAACTCCGAAAGGTGGTTGGCGAGGCTGTTGTGCTAAATGTCAAAGAGCGAACAGCCACGGTCGTCATCACGAGGACCGCGCAGGAAATTCACACAGGTGATTGGGTAGAAATTCAGTAGTTTTTTCTCCATACTACTTTCAGGCACGAGCCCGTCTTGTGCCTTTTTTTTCGTCCAGCGATCGGCCTACTTCGTATCGCCAGCGGTTCCCGTCGGTGTCGCCCGGGCTCGTCGGCTTTCAACGAAAAAGAACTTAAAATAGCCGTACATAGACCAAACTGCGGTGATAACGGCGCCCCATAGAGCTCCTCTGCCGACCAAGTATCCAAAAACTTTCCAATCATTCGAAACGACTGAAAAATTCGACAGATTGATGAACGCAGTCTTGACCTCGGGTACTTCCCAAAAAGCGACCGGATAATCAAGGCCGAAGTTCGATACCGGCGGGTTGCCATTGGCGGCCGCCACCAGCAGGGAGACGACGGCAACACATTGAGCCCACATCTTCAGTTTCCCGAGTCCCTGGGCCTGAATTACGATGCCGTCGCTAGCTGCGATCGATCGGAGGCCGGTAATGATAAACTCGCGGCCGAGGATCACGACAACCGCCCATGAAGGAGCCAGGTGTTTTTCGACGAGGACGATCAACGCGGCCGAGATCAATAACTTGTCGGCTATCGGGTCGAGAAACTTTCCTAACTTGGATACCTGGTGCCGCCGCCGTGCGAGTTGGCCATCGACGATGTCCGACAGCGCCGCGACAACAAAGAGTATGATCGCAAGTGCGTATCCGCTCATCCCGAACCAATGCTCGGCGACCGGCGTGAGCAGCACGACGACAAGTAGCGGCACTATAAATATCCGGGCAAGCGTGATGTAGTTCGGTAGATTCACGGGTTTAAAAAACAATCTTAAGATCTGCCTGCTAAAAGTTCAACATTGAGTCGGCAATGAAAAGCCTGTGACGGGGTTGTCGTCCCGCTGATCAGCGACCCCGAATTCAAGGCCCCCGCCTGGTAATGCCGTAGACTACATCCATTTGTAATACGAATCGTGACTATCTGGGTAACGCAAAAATCCTCCCCTTTTTGTAATTGCTGCAAATGGACGAGTGAGCCCGTCTGTCCCCACTGTCCCATTGTCCCCGCATTCTCCCGCAACTGGTTTTTGCAGTGATCCACGCTTCCGGCTCAGGACTTCAAGATTCATGACGCGGCCATCTTGGAAACGCTGTAACCATTGTTACTAATCGGGTTATGGCCATATTTTGAGGGCGTTCCGCGAGGTTGGCGCGAAAAAACACCCTCTGTGGCACAGATTTTGTAAGTGCCATAAATACAAGGGCAAACAGCTCGCGCCACTGCGGCAAACACCCAGCTTTGCTCGAACACCGAGACCGACTACTTGTCAAAGACCATACCCGCCGTGGCAACGAACAACCGACCACGAACGACGAACCAATTTCCATTTTACCATCGGTGTCAATGGCAAGTGTATGTTGCATATATAAGACAGCCCCGTCCTTAAATTCCGATAATAAGTGCAACTCGAAGTGGGCCATTAAAAAAGGCTGGCCGGAAACTAGTTGGTTTCCGGCCAGCCTTTTTTATTTCATCCGCTCGGACGAGGAGTTGCCTCTCTTGTCCGATCGGTCCTAAGTGATTAGTAACGCATCAGCACGTCGCCGGCGGTACCGAACTGCATCGAGCTGAATCCGCCAACAGCATTACCTGACTGGCTTGAATTCAGGATGTACCAGTTCGTGTTCGACGAACGATAGACAGCAACATCGGTCTTGCCGTCGCCATCGTAATCGGCCGGTACAGGTGTGTCGCTTGAGATACCGAACTGTGTAGCACGGAAGCCGGCAGCCGAACCCATAACATACCACGTACCACCACGATAAACAGCAACATCGCTGCGTCCGTCACCGTCGTAATCAGCCTGAACCGGGATGTCGCCCGCGATGCCGAACTGGAGGCCGGAAACGCCAGCAGTGCTGCCGTTGATGAACCACATACCGTTGCGATAGACAGCGGGATCGGTTTTGCCGTCGCCGTCAAAGTCTGCAGCAGCCGGGATATCGGTTGAGATACCAAACTGAACAGCACTGAAACCGGTTGACGAGCCCATGACGTACCATGTGCCGTTCGACGCACGATAGACTGCAAAGTCAGCTTTGCCGTCACCATCATAGTCACCGACCTGCGGGATGTCCGTTGCCAAGCCGAAGCTTGCCGTCGAGAATC
>JBBRSH010000006.1:0-77854 GCA_038245555.1 Pyrinomonadales bacterium
AAGGATGCGTATGCCGGTGCCGTAGAGCAGGCGTTGCCGGCTAACGTGGCCGATGTGGTTGCCCAGCAACACCATGCGGTCCTGGCGGCCCACAATCGCATTAGGGGCCTCCGAAACAGCGAGGCACGTACCGCAAGTTCAAATTAGTGGTCGCTTTTGCTTTCCGTGAGGTAAAAAAGGGGCCGTCGTTATGGCGGCCTCTTTTTATATTCCGATGGCGCCTAATCCATCCGCCGCATTTGCTTCGATATTGGGACGCTCGGGATTGATCCGGATGCAGGCCGAATAATGCATGGGCTTGATCTCGACCAACTGGGGCGCTACCGACCTGCAAGCGTCGATCGCAAATTGGCAGCGGGTGTGAAAATGGCAACCCGTCGGTGGATTGATCGGTGACGGAACGTCTCCCTTGAGAATAATGCGTTCCCGCTTCGATTCGATCTCGGGATCGGGGACGGGAACGGCGGAGATCAACGCCTTGGTATACGGCATCAGCGGATCGCGGTACATCTCCTTTCCATCCGCAAGTTCAACGATACGGCCCAGATACATAACGGCGACGCGGTCCGACAGGTGCCGAACGGCCCGCAGATCGTGCGAAATAAAGAGATATGTGAGGTTTTTTTCCGCCTGAAGCCGCTCCATCAGGTTCATGATCTGCGCCTGGATCGAGACGTCCAGGGCCGAGATCGGTTCATCGGCGACAATGAACTGCGGATCAACGGCCAGTGCACGTGCAATTCCAATACGTTGGCGTTGACCACCTGAGAATTCGTGCGGATAACGCTTGATGAACCGGCGGCTGAGGCCGACTGTTTCCATCAATTCCTGCACCTCGGCCTCGACCGATCTCCCTTTTGCTAACCCAAACGTTCTGATCGGCTCGCCGATTATATTGCCCACCGTCATTCGCGGATTGAGCGATGCGTACGGATCCTGAAAGATCATCTGGAGGTGTTTGCGCTGTTCTCGCATCGCACGCTTGGGCAGATGAGCAAGATCTTTTCCGTTGTAAAGGACTTTGCCGCCGGTAGGTTCGGTCAGACGCAAGACCGCCTTGCCGAGCGTCGATTTACCACACCCCGATTCGCCCACGAGGCCCAGTGTTTCGCCCTTACGGATGTCTAGTGAGACACCGTCCACTGCCCGGACGATCTTCGACGAACTAAATAGTCCTCCGCCCGAACGGTAGTGAACCTTAAGGTCACGAAGCGAGATAAGGTTGTTGTCGTTTTGTTCCATGCGGATTTTACAGAGAGCGGCCCGTTTATTTAACCGGTGGTTCGATCGTTACGGGTGAATCCGTATCGTAATTGACGGTCATCTGCTTGAGCGTGCCGTTTTCATAATTGACCTCGATCTTCATCGGAAGGCCGGTGTTCTTTCCTACCCAGATCTTTGAGTGAAAGGGATAACCGCCCTTGGGCGTCACGTTTTTGTAGCTGTATACAAGGGCCGGCTTGCCGTCAACCGTGTCGTCGCCCTCGAATTTAGCTTCGCCAAGGGTTTTAAGCCCTTCCTCGGTAAAAGAGTCGCGCAGGTTCGGGATCGACGCTCCCGCCGCAGACGGCGATTTGGTCCAACCTCCGCCGGTCTTCATGTACATTTGGTTCCCGATCACGATCATTTCCATTCCGGCACCCGTTCCGCCCAGATACGAGATATGAAACCGGTCAGGCTCCGCATATTCGACCTTACTATGAAGCGCGGACGTGCCCGTTCCGTTCATCTCGGCGGAAAAGGCGGGCAAAGCGATAAACTTCTTCGACGCGGCGATGATATCTGCCTTCGGGTCGGCGCCGGCCGTCGACTTGGTGCCGCCCGACGGACCCGAGTTCGACGCTGGACCGTCGCCATTCGATGACGGCTCTTTTGTGCCGCCCGCCAACTCCTTGATCTTTGCGCAACCCATAACAGCAAAACACAAAATAACGATCGGCAGGATAAGGTTGTTTTTCATGATCTTATCGGGCAGCTCTGGATGCGGCCTCCGTTTTTGATTCCTCGTAAACATCTACGGCAAAATGACACAGCGAATGGTGATTATCATTTATCCGCACAAACGGCGGAAACGCGGTTCGGCAAATATCCGCGACACGGTCACATCGCTCGGCAAATGGACAGCCGGGCGGGAGATGCGCGACATCGGGTGGCAGGCCGGGAATTTGATATAACTCTTTACCCTGTTCATGTGCCGGGTCCGGAACACTTTTCAACAATCCCTTGGTGTACGGGTTTGCCGGAGTCGCGAAAAGTTCACGCGTTGGAGCCTGCTCGAATACTTTGCCGGCGTACATTACGATGATCTTGTCGGCCATGCCGGCGACGACGCCGAGATCGTGGGTAATGAGGATAACGCTCGTTCCCATTCTCGATCGGAGATCCTTGATAAGCTCTAGTATCTGGGCTTGGATGGTCACGTCGAGCGCTGTCGTCGGTTCGTCGGCGATCAATAATTCAGGGTCGCAGCTGAGCGCCATGGCGATCATCACGCGTTGACGCATTCCGCCCGAAAATTCATGCGGATAGCCGTTGATCCGGTCGGACGCATCGGAGATCCCGACCATCTTTAACATCTTGATCGCGTGTTGATACGCTTGCTCTTTCGTATGGCCAAGGTGAAGCCGCGTGACTTCCATCAACTGGGTTGAGATCTTCAGAAACGGATTGAGCGACGTCATCGGGTCCTGAAAGATCATTGCGATACGTCGGCCGCGGATCTTGCGGACCTCCTCGGCCGTCAACGCCAGGACATCGATCCCGTCGAAAACAACGCTGCCGTCAACGATCTTTCCGGGCGGTTCCTGAATCAGCCGCATGACCGATAGATTAGTCACCGACTTGCCGCTGCCCGATTCACCGACGATGCCCAACGTCTCGCCCTTTTTGAGTTCGAACGAGATGCCGTCGACCGCCTTCACAACACCGTCCTCGGTAGTGAAATAGGTCTTGAGGCCGTTGACCGCCAATATTGTGCCGTTGCTGCTCATTAATTAAAATTTTCGCGTTTGCGGATCAAGCGCATCACGGAGGCCGTCGCCCAGGAAATTTAACGAAAATAAGGTAATAGCCATCGTAACTCCCGGAAAGATAAGCTGCCACGGGAAAATAGCAAGATTCTTTATTCCATCGGAGGCAAGGCTGCCCCACGACGCGAACGGGGCCTGAACACCGAGTCCGAGGAACGACAGAAACGCCTCCGTCAGCATGACGCTCGGCACGGTCAACGTCGCGTAAATGATCACCGGTCCGAGAGCGTTGGGAACGAGGTGCCGAAAGATAATGCCAAGAGTCCCGACGCCGGTTGCTCGTGCCGCCATCACAAATTCCTGATTTTTTAGCGATAAGATCTGTCCGCGAACGACCCGGGCCATGGTCAGCCACGAAACAAGGCCGAGGGCGAAAAATAACAAGAAGATCTGGCTCAATCCCTGGTTGCCGGCGCCGCCAAGCGTTTCCGAAAGCCATTTTATCCACTGCGGCGTGCTTGGGCCGCCAAAAACAGATAAAAGAACGATGACAATAAGGATGTACGGGATCGAATACAGAATATCGACGATCCGCATCATCACGTTATCGATAGCGCCGCCCAGATACCCGGCGGTCGCTCCATACGAGACGCCGATGATCAGCGAGACCGTTGTCGAAATTATGCCCACCATTAGCGAGATCCGTCCGCCCTGCAGGACACGTGCGAAGATGTCGCGGCCCGCGTCATCGGTACCCATCAGGTGTCCCCATGACGGCGGCAGGGACCGGACCAGGTCGTTATTGGTGGGTATCGAGTCGTAGGCATAACCCGTTAGCCAGTAGATGAGGGCCGGCCCAATTGTGATCGCTACCAAAATGATCGCGATCACGATCATCCCAAAAACGGCTAGCTTATTTCGCAGCAGCCGCCTCCAGGCATCGCGCCACAGGGACGCACCTTTTATTAGCTCAACATTCTCCGCCATAAGGTCTATTCGTAACGAATTCGCGGATCGAGAAATCCGTAACTGACATCAACGACCAGGTTAAAGGCCATGATCAGGATCGAAAGAAATGCGACAATGCCCAGCGTCAGGGGCTCGTCGCGGTTTAAGACAGACTGGATAAAAATATTGCCCAGGCCGGGAATCGCAAAAACCTTTTCCACGATAACCGTTCCAGCCAGCAAACCAGCTAGTGCCGGACCTGTATATGAGACGACTGGGACAAGACCGCCGCGTATGGCGTGGCGGAACAAGATCGTCCGCTCATCAAGGCCTTTTGCACGGGCCGTCCGGATATAATCCGAACGCAGAGTCTCAAGCAATCCAGCCCTGGTCAGTCTGGCAATATACGCCATATAAACTGATGAGAGCGTCAAAACCGGCAGAATGAGATTGACAAGCCCGCCCCACCGAGCCGGCGGCAGCCAGTAAAGCCAAAACGCGAATACAAGAACGAGGATCGGGCCAAATACAAAACTCGGTAGGGAAAGCCCCAGCATCGCAAATGACATCGAGCCATAATCGAATGAAGAGTTTTGTCTCAGGGCCGCGATCGTGCCGGCTCCCAGGCCAACGGCAAGAGCGAGAAAATACGCCAGTATTCCGATAGTTGCCGAATACGGCGCGTGACGCCTGATGATCTCGTTCACAGTCTGGCCCTGATACTTTAACGAATCACCAAAATCACCACGGATGATATTCGACATCATCATTCCGTATTGTTTATACCACGGCTGATCGAGGCCGTATTTCTGGCGGATCGTCGCCTCGACCGCGGCCGGCAGCTGCCGGTCGGTCGCGTAAAAACTGCCCGGAGCAAGCCGAATGAGGCCCCAGGTAACCGTAACGACAAGGAGCGCCATCGGGAGGATTATCAGCAATCTTCGGATGATAAAACTAAGCATCTTTTCTTTTGGCTACTTAGCGGCTTTTTGCGTACTGGTTAGTTCCTGCATCTGCTTGTCATACTGCTGATCGGGTTGTTTCATGATGTCGTCGACATCATGGTCCCATTTGGACGGATCGCGCTCGATGTATACGAATTTCCACGCAATAAGCGTCCCAGGGTTAGGATACATACCTTTTACGTACGGCTTTTTCATCCAGTTTGTAGCATTGACGGTCAACGGGATCGACGGCAATTTCTCCATCAAGTAAAACTCGGCACGTGCAAGCTTCTCATATCGTGCGGCCTGGTCGAGTTCGGTATTGGCGTCGTCAAGCATCTTGTCATAAGCGGGGTCATAGAAGCCGGCACCGCCGTTGTTTATCTTTCCATAATGGAGGCTCAGAAATGTGTACGGGTCCATATAGTCGCCGGACCAGAGGCTCTGAGCAAAACCGTTATATTGCAACGCCTTTCGGTCCGCCAAAAACGTTTGAAACTCCATGTTCTTGAGCGGAACCGTGATGCCCAAATTCTCCTTCCATTGAGCCTGTGCAAATTCGGCGATCGCCTTGTTGGTTTCGTTAGTGTTATAGCTGACGGCAACCTGATCGGTCGGAAACTTCGGACAGGCATAACCGTTGCCGCTTTTTTCGACAGGAAAACCCGCTTCGGCCATGAGTTTTCGGGCCTGGTCGGGGTCGAATTTCTCTCTTTTTTCCCAAACCTCGGGCGAAACACCGCTTTTGACCCGCATTTCTTCGCTCACCTTTTCACGTGCTTTATCGTATGCCGGATAAGTGCCGTTGGGCGTAATATCATAAAGCGGCCGGGTGACCTTACGGAAATTCGACAATGCCACGCGATCAAAGGCAAGCTGAAATGCCTTGCGGATCTTAGGATTGTCGAACGGCGGTTTCGACAGATTCATGCTGTAATACGCGGTCGCATTTTCGGGGAAGTTCATGTATTCGTCCTTGTACTGACGAATGTCGTCGATCCACGAGGCAAGTACGCTGTGATTCAGGAACGCATCGATCCCGCCCGATTTATACAGATTTAAGATGGTCGCATTCTCTTCGACGGGGTAAAACTCGATGCGGTCGAGATGAACATTGGCCGCGTCCCAATAATTAGGGTCCCTCTCAAGGATCAGCGCGTCATACGGCCTGTATTCCTTTACTCTGAAGGCTCCGCAGGTCAAAATATGTTCCGGCCTAACCCATTGTTTTCCCCACTGTTTGACGGCTTTTTCAGGGACGAGCCGGAAAAATTGATGTGTCAGAACACCCAGAAAAAAGGGAGCTGTCTGCTTAAGCGTGATCCTGAGAGTAAGATCGTCCAGAGCCTCCAGGCCTATGTCCTCGGCGTTAATCGGAACAAACTCCGCGCCGTCGATCGCGGCCTTTAGTTTAGGATCGGCGTCTATCTGCTTTGCACGTTTCTTTTCGTCGCCATCGAGCGTCAGCTTGTCGGGCTGGTGAATGAGTTTATGAAACTCGGTCTCCGGGCCAAAAGGAGCCGGAGTGTCAGAGGCCGTCCCGCCAAAATCTTTTTCTAAAAAGAACTGGCCGTTCTTTCTTACGAAAACCCTGTGCTCATTAAATGCCTGGGCGTATTTTACAAAGTAGCCAACGTCCGCTGTCGGTGAAATCGTGTCGGGCGTGAATCCGCGGCGAAAACTGTAAACGAAATCCTTAGCTGTTATCGGCGTTCCGTCGCTCCATTTTGCATTGTCGCGAAGATGGAAGATAAACTCATCGACCTTCGGGCTGATTTCCCAGCTTTTTGCTATCGCCGGGATCGGGCTTTGATCTTTGGGGTCATTCTCCACCAGCCCGTCGTAAAGAGCCATATAAAGCCGAGCCTCGGGCTGCCCTGTCGACATCTGAGGATCGAGCGATGCGGGTTCCGATCCGGATACGTATCTGAGCACATTGTCCGAAGGTGCAACGGTTTTGCCGAAGTATCGTCCTCCGCCAGAGGTCGAGCACGAGTTCAACACCGACACGACCAACATGAAAACGATGGCAGGCTTGATCATTTCAGTTCTCATTGCGGATATAGATCACGAAAATTGTTGTAACACGTTGATGAGAATATTGCACCCTGGAAGGCACACATGGAATTTGGAACGCAAGAAACGAGTTTCCGGATCGCCACTACCGATACGCGGGAATCGCAGTTAAGGTTGCCAATTGCTGTCGATCGTTACGTCCTTCAGAGATGGCGAATCGAGACCATTCATATCGAACCCGCGTACGTAAGGTTTTACCAGCGAGTATGACGTCGGAAAATAAAGTGGGATCGCGAAAACGTTGTAAATTGCTTCCTGTTCGCTGAGCGTCGGTTCCGGCTGAGGCTCGGATTTGCCCGCGACATTCGTTCCAGGCGTGGTGCCGGCGACTGGCCCCTCGGCCTTTGGAGCGGTTCCCGTCGGCGTACGCTCGGCATGAGTCTCACCAGAGACCTCATTGCTCTTACTCGACTTGGCGGGTTTGTCTTCAGAAGTTGCGAACTTCGCGATTACAGTGCTTAAGTTAACCTGCTCATCCATCGTCGGCATAACGGCTCCGCGCCTGATCAGGTCAAAATCGCCCGCAGCTCGAACTGCTTCCATTTCGGACAATTCTTTTGTAATTACCTGCGTTTCGATGTTCAAGTTCTGTTTCCACATCCTGGCGACCGTCTTGGCGATCCGCTGCTGCGTCTCGTTACGGTTAACGACAAGGCGAATGACCGGGAAATTGGCGCCATTCGAATATCCGGCCTTCTCAAGGATGTCTTTCGCTTGTGCGGTATCGTATAAAAACGATGACTTATTTGGCGTTCCGCCGAACGGCAGGAACGAATACGCGGGCTGACTTGAGCCTTCCAATTCTCCCTCTGCCAGCCGGTCGCGATCGATCGATATCGCGAGGGCTTCGCGGACTCGACGGTCGCTGAAGGGTGGACTTGCCGGGTTGAATTCGTAAAAATTGAGAGCTCCGTGGACCGTTCTTCGAAAATCCTCATACGGCGACAGAAGTTTTAAAGTCAGCGGCTCAAAAGTCGAATTCGTCACCGCGTCGACCGCACCGGTGCGATATGCCTCAAGCGCCTTTTCGGCGCTGTCCATCGGCACAAAACGGACTCGCTCGAGCAATACGGCCTTTCGGTTCCAATACATGTCGGATCGTTCCAACGAGATGCCGTCGGCCGCGATGGACTTAACCCGAAATGGGCCGTTCGTTACCACGTCACTATCCAGGCCTTTAGTATCGAATTCGACTCCGTCACCATAGATCGGCCGAAAGATCGGGTTTGCGACAAGCTTTGGCAGATCTTTGTCCGGCGATTCGAGGGTTACGGTCAAGGTGCGATCGTCCAAGGCGACAGCCCCGAAAGCCGGCTGGGTTTTTGAGCCATCCTTCGATCGGTCACGGACTGCGTCGCCTTTCTTTTTCTCCGAATTTTCCGGGCTCGCCTCGGCTGAGGGCTTCACAGGGGCGTTGGCATTCGACGGTCGCGAAACCAGTGGACGCTGGTCAGACGGCGACTCGCGCAAAAAGTCGGTCGGCTCGCTGGGGTTTGCCTCAAGTGTTTCCGGTCGACTTCGCATCCCAACTATATTCTGAAAAAGAAACGGATTTGCCGTCTTTTCGCGAAGGTTGACCAGGCGTTTCCAGGAATTGACAAACTCGTCAGCGATGACCGCTTCGCCGGTCGACCAGCGCGCATCTTTTCGCAAATGAAAGGTCCACGTTTTAAGGTCCGGCGAGGATTCCCAGCGTTCCGCGACTCCGGGAACTTCCTTTAGGGTTTTGGCATCGATCTCGGTGAGTCCTTCGTAGAGCGTTTGTACAATACTGGTTTCAGGAGCGGCAGCGGCCCTCGCCGGGTCGAGACTCTTTGGCATTTTGCCATTGCTCCAGCGAAATTCCTGAATAGACGGCGGGGTTGTTTTTGCAAAGAATGGCTCGGTCGTCGGGCGAGTGATCTGATTGCAGCCAAGCAGAGAAACCGTTAGGCCTATTAATAAGATCCTCGATACGCACAGCATTGCCGACAGAGCCGGCCAATGTTGCCGCGGGATTCGCTTATTATTGTCCATCAGTTTGCACGGCCAGTTCACGCAACGTCACGGCCAGTTCGAGAGTCTGTCGTCGAGTGTCGTCAAGTCCGTCGGAGGTATCGATCAGGAAGTCCGCGTACCGCTTTTTTTCATCCTGCGGCATTTGAGCGTTGATGCGTTTTACGGCTTCGGTTTCGCTCAAATTATCGCGTAACATCAACCGTTTCAATTGTATCTCAGGTTCGCACCAGACAACAATAAGTTTATCGAACCGAGCGTAGCTACCGGATTCGATCATCAAGGCGGCATCTATAGCGGCGATCCCGTTTGGTTCTCTTGATTCAACCTCTCGCATCCACTGTTCCTGGGCGGTGTGGACGCGGGGATGAATGATCGAATTGAGAATTTCCCGCTTTGCGTCGTTGGCGAACACGATACTCGCCATCTTTTTCCGGTCGAGGCGGCCGTCCTCGGTCAACATTTCGGAACCGAACACGCTCACAATTTCGGCGAGGCCCGGAGTTCCGGGTTCGACAACTTCGCGGGCCGTCTTGTCTGCGTCAAGGACGTGAAAACCGGCTTCGCGTAGGATATCGCAAACCACTGATTTGCCAACCGCAATCGAGCCTGTCAGACCGATCTTTAACATAGTGGAAAATGGAAAATGGAAAATGGAAAATTCATTTGTTTGCTTTTGCAGTTTTTATTGAGGATGTAGGAGCTTCTGTAGTTCATTACAATCTTCTAATAAGGAATTCGCCTGCTTGCCGCTAATATACTCACTGTCTCGAAGAAGATTTAGCCAGTAATCCGTTTCAAACGATTCTTTAAGGGCGATAGCGAGCTTATGTATGAAATCCGCTTTGGATTGGGCTTGATTGGCCTCGGCCACATTCGCACCAATCGAGGTGCCTGAACGCAGGACCTGTTTTGACAACACGAACTCCTTTTTCGATTCGGAAAGATGTTTGTAAAGTTTAATGACTCGCAGTGCAAACGCGTAAGATTTGGTTTTCAGGACATTTTCTTTACTTTCCATTATCCGTTATCCATTCTTCATTATTTGCCGTGTCGTTTTGCTAATTTTTCGACATTAAATTCGGCTATCTCGGTTAGCGTGAGATCGAGTTCGTCGGCACATGCCGAGATGTACCAGAGAACGTCACCAAGCTCGTCCTTTAGCTTTGCCCGGATCTCGTCCTTCAAGATCCCGTCGTGGTCGCGTTGGATCTTTTTGACAATATTGGCAACCTCGCCCGCCTCGCCGGCGAGGCCGAGCGTGGGATATTCGAGATTTTCGAGCCGACGAGGATAAAGTGCCGTTTTACGGGCTTCCGATTGGTATTCTTCAAAGTTCATAAAGTTTATTCGGCTGCGGACGCCCCCAGAGATCAATTTATATTATCGGCATAGCCAGGATCGTCAGAAAGACAGTTTATTATCGTTCCAAAGCTGTTTATCCAATTGTAACTTTTCTACGGACCATCGCGGCGTCGACGGTGTTTTTCATCAGCATAGCGACTGTCAGCAGGCCCACGCCTCCCGGGACGGGCGTAAAGTTGGCGGCCCTTTCGAGCGCTTCTTTAGGGTTGACGTCGCCGACCAGCGTCGAGCCTTTTGCCTGGATCGTCACGAGTCGTTTTTCGAGATCGTCGCCTGCGAACAATTCCTTCGCGACATCCGGATCGGACAAGTTGTTGATGCCGACGTCGATCACCGTTGCACCTTCGCCAATGTGCTCGCCGCGGATAAATCCCGCCCGGCCGATCGCCGCGACCAGGATGTCCGCCCGCGAACAAACATCGGCAAGATCTTTTGTCTTCGAGTGACAAATGGTGACCGTCGCATTCTCCTGCAGCAGAAGCATTGCCATCGGTTTACCGACAATGTTGCTTCGGCCAACGACGACTGCATTCTGGCCGGCGATCAGGATATCGGCTCGCTTTAGCAATTCGATCACGCCGGCCGGCGTGCACGGAGCGAGTGCGTGTTGCCCCTGCATTAGACGTCCGGCGTTGATGGGGTGAAAGCCGTCCACGTCCTTTTTCGGATCGATACGCTCCAGGATCTCCTGTTCGTTCATGCCCGACGGGAGCGGAAGTTGAACCAAAATACCGTCGACGTCATCCCTGGCATTCAGTTGGTCCACGATCTCGATGATAGTTTGCTGTGTCGTATCGGGTGGCAAATGGATCTGTTCCGACCTGATCCCGAGATCTTTGGCCGTTTTTATCTTGCTTCCGACATACACAGCCGAAGCCGGATCTTCGCCGACACGGACAACGACCAGACACGGTGAAATGCCGTTTTGCTTACGAAGAACGGCGACCCTTGACGCGACTTCGGCCTTGATCTCTTCGGCGATCGGTTTTCCACTCAGTATCTTTGCTGGCATATTGAAGACCGATTTTAACGCAAACGGTTCAACTTTGCTAAAATCGGCAATATCGACCGTTTTTTTAATAATATGCGTTACGTAATTGTATTCGTCGCCGTCATTTTTTTGTTTACGTCATGTCAGAAGCCTCCAGCAACGGTTAATAACGCGTCTTCTCCGGCTGCCGCGTCCGCCACCGAGAAGCGCTATCCGCTAAAGGGCAAGATAATCAGCGTTGATAAGGATGCCAAAAAGGCCAAGATCGAGCATGAAAGTATTCCTGGCTATATGGATGGCATGACAATGGACTTTCCGATCCACGAAGACTGGGTTTGGAAGGAACTTACGCCGGGCGCCGAGATACGGGCCGAATTAGTCGTCGATAGCACCGCCAAGGATCCGTTCTGGCTTGAAAAGATCGGAATAATTCAATTGCCCGGCTCGGATCAGCCCAATGTGCCCGTCAACGAGAAATTTGCGCAAGTCGGACAGCCTGTGCCTGATTTTTCGTTGACCAATCAGGACGGCAAACCCATATCGATCAAGGACTTCCGCGGCAAGGCCCTCGCGATCACGTTTATTTACTCCAAGTGCCCGCTTCCCGATTACTGCATCCGGATGTCGACCAATTTCAGCGATCTTGCGAATCAGTTAAAGACGGACGCCGCGCTGAAGGACAAGATCCGCTTGCTCAGTATTTCTTTCGACCCGGCAAACGACACGCCCGCCAAATTGCGGTCCTACGGCATCGGTTACCTCGGCAACGACCCAAAGACTAAGTTTGATGTCTGGCAATTAGCAGTTGGTAAAGATGAGGAGGTGCGAAAGATCGCCGACTTTTTTGGCCTGCGATACGAGGTAGACGCCAAAGACAAGACACAGATCAACCATTCGCTGCGGACGGCCGTTATATCACCCGAGGGCAAAGTCACAAAGATCTTTCCCGGAAATGAATGGACGCCAGCCGAGCTGTTGAAAGAACTCGAAGCCGCAAGCAGTAAGTAGTGATGTCGCGACTGATTCGCCTTCAGTAGCCAGAATTGATCCGTGCACGAATAGATGATGGCACCCGCCCCAAACAGGCGGTGCGATATTGAAAGTAAATTTGACTATTTATTAGTAGGAGGCGGGCTTGTTTTATAGTCAATGCAACTCAATCGCAACACCAAAAAACACCATGACGGTGCAGGAGACGGAAGAGCACTTGACTTACGGCTTGTCACCAACGGTGACGAAAATTATAGCGTAGGGTGTGAACCCTACGTAACCAAATAAAAAGGGGTCGTCGCCGAAGGTGACGAACAAGTGTATGCCACAGTCTCTGGTGAAGATATTGATACATGTTGTCTTCTCGACAAAGAACCGGGTAGATATGATCGTGCCTGAGATCGAAAGTGGATTATTCGGTTACATACACGGAATCGTTGAATAATAAGTCGAGCGCTTCCCAGTGACCAACCAAATAATAGGATTAGGGCATCGAAGTGTTTAATAGCGTATGAGAATGTTTCGAGCGGCGTTAATTGTTGTCCTAGCAATCGGCGCGACAGCCGGACAGACAAAGATGACCAAAGAAGAGTACGAGATATACGGCCTCGTACTTACTGAGATTGTTCATTCCGAAAAGCTCGAAAACCCTTACAATCACAATCACTATGTGATCGCATCAAAGACCATTGAACTCGACCCGAACTTCGAAAAGCGAAGGTCAAGTTTGTACAGGAGTTTTAATAATCGAAATCGAGTGCGGGCCGATGTGGAGCGGCGGTTTCGGGTACGTTTGTCATACTCGATCGCCGACGAACAAGAAATACTTCTTTGGGCAAAGCAAGATGCCGACGAGTTCAACGCAGAAATGAAAGCTGCGAAAGAGAGGGCGCTTGCGAATCATACGCCGATGCCGTGGAGCATGTGCGGGGCTTCGTGGAAAAGGTTCTCCGTGCGCTTTCCACAATCAGAAGGTTACTATCAGATTTCCAGGATCGGTTTCAGCCGCGATCACCGTCGAGGGTATGTCATAATTGTCGGCCAGGGAAGCTCATGGAATCGTACCTATCAATATTGGCTTAAATGGACGAGTCACGGCTGGGAAACCGGTCAGGCCGCGGGCTCCTTCGGTGTATGTTAGTAGGCGTCCTCGAAAAAAATCGGGGTCATCTATGAAGAAACGCTGCAAGTCAAGCGTACTACCGTCTCCTGCACCGTCATAATGCTTTTTTGGTGTTGGGCTTGAGTTGCGTTGACAATAAAGGAGAGTTGAATATGTCTAAATTAATACGTAGCGGCCAGAATAGAAATCGGGGCCAGGCCTGTCATATTGATCATTCTGTTTCGACGGTCTTTCGATGAATGAAAGATTTCCCGGTAATCTACAGTCCGCAAGAACCCGCGATAACGCCCCGCGCAGACTAGATCATCGTTTACCCCGCATTTGACCGTCATACTAACTCTACTCCCTCACTAGTCGTTGCCGTCAATACAAAAACCACTAGTAACTGAACTCTCGAAAATGTCAGCATTCGTGGCCTTTTCGTCGTTTGGCTAAAGCCCGGATCCTTTTTTGATCTCGTATCCAATAACTAAAAAGCTAGTGGCAATTCATTCGCCGATCACGTGCCCTACGTCTGCGTGGCTAGGTGCCCTCGGGAACGCGCGAAAAAGAGGCCGCCTTTTCGGACAGCCCCTTTAGAGTTACAGCAACAATAGGTGCTACTAGTAGACGTATGCGTTAGGGGCAGGCATGTCGCCGTTTGAGCCGAAGTTGACGGCGGCGAAACCTGTGGTTGAACGCTGTTCGAACCACGTGCCGCTGCTTGGGCGAAACACTGCGACGTCGGCCTTTCCGTCACCATCGTAATCGCCCGGTGCCGGCAAGTCCGTCGATATGCCAAATCCCGCTCCGTAGAAAGAGAGGTCTTCGCTTCTGAGGACATACCAGATTCCCGTCGACGGTCTCCAGACCGCCACATCCGTTTTGCCGTCGCCAGTGTAATCGGCCGGTACGATCTTATCGCCCGCCGCCCCAAACTGGATGGCAGAGAACGATCCATCCCCACTGTTGAGGAGATACCAATAATGTGTCGACGGCCGGTAGACCGCGATATCGCTCTTGCCGTCGCCGTCAAAATCACCAATGGCCGGCTTGTCCTCGGCAATTCCAAATTGCACCGCCGAAAAGCCCGCGGTCGATTGCTGCAGGTACCAGGTGCCGGTCGAGGGCCGGAACACAGCCGTGTCCGCCTTTCCATCGCAATCAAAATCTCCGGGTGCCGGAATGTCTCCGTTTGATCCGAACTGAGCACCGAAAAACGTGTTGTCCTCGCTCCTCAAAACATACCAGGTCCCGTTCGACGGCCTGAACACAGCAACATCCGTCTTGCCGTCACCTGTGTAATCGCCGGGTACGATAGTATCCGCCGCGTCTCCGAAACGAGATGCGACAAATCCGTCCTGCGAGCCCTGGATATACCATGTACTGTCCGCCGGCCGGTAAACGGATGCATCTGCTCTGCCGTCGCCGTCATAATCGAAAAGAGTGTACGTGAACGTCCGCTCGAACGCTCCAATGTCGGACCCGTTGCCCGGAGCCGCGTTTGGAGTTCTGGGATCGTCATAGGGCCGCGTTCGTCCACGCTGGTCGGTCAAGATCGCGGGGCTGTTGCCCTTATCGATCGCCGGGCTGCGGTTCTGAAGAGCCCGTGTCAAGGTCGCTCCGCCGTTGTCGCGGAGTGCTCCGATACGGGGATCGATCGGGTTTGCTGTGGTGCCGAGCTGATTTGTCGTTCCGCCCAGGCCTTCGCTGCCATCAGAGTTGCCGACGAGGTTGAATGTTCCGCCGAATGCCAGTCCGAGGCTCGCCCGTCCCACAAGGTCGGGGCCGTCCGTAGCAAAATTCAACGCGATAAGATCATTGTTGAGCGTGGCGGTAAACGTGTTGAAGACGCCGCCGCCTTTTGCAGCGACATTGGCCGTCACCGTCGTGTTCGTGAGATTCGCGGTGCCTGTATTGTAAATGCCTCCGCCGCGATTTGCGGCGCTATTTCCGTCGAAGGTGCTGTTCGCCGTATTGATCGTTGTACTTGTCCCGCCATAGACGGCCCCGCCGCTGCCGCCATTACCGGCGGTGTTAGCGTTGAGCGTGCTCCCCGTGATATTTAGCGTTGCGCTGTCGAACATGAATATTCCGCCGCCGTCTTGGCCGGTGTTTCCACTGACGGTCGAATCGGTCAGCGTCAACGTCGCACTATCGAGCATGTATATGCCGCCGCCGTTGCCCGCGGCAAAGTTGTTTTTGACGGTGCTGTTCGTAAGCGTCAGCGTGCTGCTGTTGCCCATCAGAATGCCGCCGCCAAGGCCGTTGTTCGCCAGGCCGTCGCTGATCGTCAGATTAGTCATAGTGACGACCGCACTATTGACAAGTGTGAACACGCGAAAACTGCCGTTCCCCTTAATTGTGAGAGCCTGCGGTTGCGTGTTGTTGATCGTGATCGCCGCGAGCGGGAGATCGGGAAGCGGGGTCAGCAGGCTGATCGTGAACCGATTTTCCGCGACGCTGTAGCCGGGGTCGGTGGTGAGGATGTTGAACGAGACCGTGTTGGCCGCGGCGTTGGTGGTAGCGTCGATGATGGCCTGCCGGAGTGTTCCGGCGCCGGCATCGGCCGTTGAGGAAACGGTTAGGGTTGCAGCCTGTATCGCAGCGGCGCCAAAGATAAGGCACAACGCGAACAGACCAATCTTTACGAAGGAGTTTTTAAGTAGGGACATATTTTTTGTTCTTATCGACGGTCGAATTAGAATCTTTCAGCAGAATTGACTCAAGCGGTAGACCTAGGTCCTAGACGAAGCCTGTAAAACCACGTTAGCAGATATTAAACAGATCGCTTTGTGTGTTTGCGTACAAACGAAGAAAATCGTGATCGCATGCAAGTGCCAGGTCAGGTCGTGCCCCGAGATTGAGGATCTGGGTAGGATATAGTGGGTTCGCTCGGCTTGTAGACAAGATAATTTTTTTTGATCAGTCGCAGGGTCTATCAGCGGGTTGGCGATACCGTGAGTCGATCATTTTCATTGCCAACCGCGGGCCAAAGGAGAATCAGGGTCTGGCCTGTTATATTGACTATTTGTGGCGGTCTGTTCGTCGTTTGGCTAAAGCCCGGATCCTTTTTTGATCTCGTATTCATTAGCTAAAGCAGTGGCAATTCATTCGCCGGTCACGTGCCCTACATCTGCGTGGCTAGGTGCCGTTGGGAATGTGTCATCATTGCAAATATTCTGCGTCCTTGACACACGTGGTAAGATTGAAGGTGGTTTTTGGTTTTTGATCTTAGGCCTTTGATGTCTGAAAATTTGATCTTTGGTCTTCGGCCGAAAGTGAGTCTGGAGTCATTCTGGAATGATGAAGCTTCATAAATTATGAATGCAGAATATCGAATGATGAATGTAGGATCGGTCTTGGTGTTCCAGCAAAGTTGCTTGTTTAGCGAGGGGCGACGATCTGTTAACCCTTGTAGTTAAGGCACTTACGAAAATTTGTGGGACACGTGTGGTGTGTTTTGTTCAAACCTCGCCGAACGCACTTAAAATATGGTCGTAACCCTCCTAATGACAACGGTTACAACGTTCGAAGACGTCCGCGAACGTTCACGGAACGCTTCGAACGGTAAGGGATCGATCATTAGAGGGGACCTTTCCTGTTTCAGACTGTGGCGATCTGTGACACAAGCGGAATTTTGCCACTGATCGACGATATATTGCCGAATAGAACACGCTATGTTTGAAATGAATAAACAAACTGCTAACCTAGCCGTCAGATCTAAACTCAAACCCGGAGGCTGCATGCGAAAACTCATTATTCGTCTGTCGATAGTTGTACTTGTATTTGCCGTGACCGCGTCCGCTCAAAAGCGGAATATGACCGAGAAAGACCTGTTCGATTTCACGTGGGCTGCCGACCCGCAGATCTCGCCGGACGGCGGTACGGTCGCCTTTGTTAAGGTGACTGTAAACGCCCAGAAGAACGGCTACGACACGTCCGTTTGGTCGGTCTCCACAATGGGTACAGACGAACCACACAGGCTAACGAGCGGCACACGCGATTCGACGCCGCGTTGGTCGCCGGACGGCAAATACCTCGCATTTGTTCGGGCCGGGGAAACAGGAGCACAACTATATATGCTCTCGATGGCGGGCGGAGATTCGTTTCAATTCACCAGCCTTCCGCGCGGAGCGGGCGGCCCGATCTGGTCGCCGGACGGCAAATGGATCGCCTTTGGAAACAGCCAGAACGCCGCCGAGGTCGCACGGGGTGGCAAGCCGGCTCCGCCGCCAGCCGACGGGCACGAGAGTGATGTCCGCGTGATAACGCGGGCCGTTTATCGCTCGAATGGCGCCGGCTATCTTGAGTTCAGCCACCCAAATCACCTTTGGATCGTACCCGCTCCTCGTACATCCGAAGACAGAGTCACACCGACACAGCTTACGAGCGGCGATTATTCAGAGGGCGATTTTGTGTGGGCCAGCGACGGGTCGCAACTTTATTTTACGTCCCGCCGTGTCGTCGAACAATACTACGAGCTCCCGCAGACCGAACTCTATTCGATCGGAACCTCCGGCGGCACGCCTAACAAGATCACGACCGTAGATCTAGGTTTTGGCGGGATGGCTTTGAGCCCGAATGGCAAGCAATTCGCCTTTGCGGCGTCGGTCAATCAGCCGGTCAAATCCTATTCTCAGCCCGATCTCTGGGTACTCGACATCGCTCCGAATGCACAGCCTCGTAACCTGACCACAGGATTTGACTTCGACGTTTCGTCGGGCGTCGGCGGCGACAACGCCCCGCCCCGCGGCGGTGGTGGTGGAGGTGTTGCCTGGTCCGCCGACGGCAAGTCACTGATCACCGTCTACGCAAAGGAAGGCAAGGCAAACCTCGGATCGTTTGACGCCGCAAGCGGAAAATTGACCGATCTGACGACCGGAAACCAGTCCGTTTCGGGATTCCGATCGACGCCGGACGGATCAAAGACCGTTATCTCGATCTCGACCCCAACGAAGATCGGTGACCTGTTCGTCGTTGAGCGCGACGGAAAACCGCGGCAATTGACACGGTTGAACGACACGCTGTTTTCTAAGTTGAACCTGACTGAGCCTGAAGAGATCTGGTACACGAGTTTTGACGGCAAAAAGATACAGACCTGGGTGCAAAAGCCGCCCAATTTTGACCCGTCGAAGAAGTATCCCTTGATCCTCAACATCCACGGCGGGCCGCACGCGGCCTACGGTTACGTTTTCGATCACGAATTTCAATGGATGGCCGCTAAGGGCTATGTCGTCGTCTATCCGAACCCACGCGGATCGACCAGCTACGGCCAGGAATTCGGCAACATCATCCAGTACAACTATCCCGGCGACGACTACAAAGACCTTATGGCTGGCGTAGACGAGGTGATAAAACGCGGCTACATCGACACTACAAAACTCGGCGTGACGGGCGGCAGCGGCGGCGGCGTATTGACCGACTGGACCGTGACCAAGACCGACCGATTTGCCGCCGCAGTATCGCAGCGTGATATTTCGGACTGGTCGGCTTGGTGGTACACCGCCGATTTTGCGCAGTTTCAGCCAAGTTGGTTCAAAGGTGCTCCGTTCGAAGATCCGGGTTTCAGGGAGCGATCGGCGATCACGTACGTCGACAAGATCAAGACGCCAATGATGTTCATCCTCGGCGAGGCCGATTACCGGACACCGCCACCCGCGGGCGGCGAAGAGCTATTTCGAGCACTGAAATACCGGAAAATTCCGACCGTGATGGTCCGTTTCCCCGGCGAGTCGCACGAGCTTTCTCGCTCCGGCCAGCCATGGCATCGCATCGAAAGGCTCCAGCACATCGTTGGCTGGTTCGACCACTACCGGATGGGCGTGCCGAAACCGGAATACGAGGTCTCGCCGGTGCATTAGCGTATGCCTAGCCAGAACCGCGTTACGCCCTTTGGCGAAATAATAGCAACGCCGGAACGCGGGACGATGTACGGCAACCGCGGTTGCCTCGTAAACAGCGATGGTAGGATCGTCCGCCAGTTTAAAGAGATCCGTTGGCTGATCTGCGTGCTTAAATTCAAAGGACGCCGGCATCCGATAATGGCCCCGGGCCGCTACACCGGGCTTTTCTTTTTGGACGAGGCGACGGCTTTAGCTACCGGCCATCGTCCCTGTGCCGAATGCCAACGCGAGCGGTTTGAAATGTTCCGTATGAGGTGGGCGATGGAGAACCCGGAGCGTACAGATTTTCCGCGGCCGCCGGCGCCGGTGATTGATGCGGTTTTGCATGCAGAGAGACTGGGCACAAAACCAATTTGCAAGGATATTTACGATCTGCCGGACGGTACTTTTGTTTCGAGTGACGATCGAGACGCCTATCTTTTGAAAGCGGGAAAGCTGTTCCGCTGGACGCCGGGCGGGTATGAACTCCCAATAAGCGCCAAAATTGGTTCACCGTTCAAAATATTGACGCCCGCGTCTATAGTCCGCGTTTTGAAAGCAGGTTATCCCGTTGACCTTCATTCGACGGTTTTTGGCCCGTAGCGTGCTTTTAACCGACCTGGTCCGTTAAAACTGCCCAATCATTAGTTACAGCAGATTAAGCCCTCACGATCTGAACTGTGGCTGGCTCGTTCTTCGCCTAGGCACTTACAAATTACTTATCCGGACCGATCCACGTCAGGGATTTCAAGTCAGCGGCCGGCCAACTGCGGGAATGAACAACAGAGATCGACGAACACTCAACCGTGAGAAATTTCACGTTGAATATCCCCAAAACGGAATCCGAATTGCAGCCGTCGACGAAAGAGTCTTCTTAGTCAACGAAAGCAAACATGAAATTAAATACCATACTCATACTCTCGATCGTGATGACTGCGGCTATACTCTCGCTATGCAGCAATGAAGTTGCCGCTCAACAGACGATGACCAGCAGTGCCCGGACCGAAATAGTATTTCCGAATGTCAAGGGAAAGAACCTTCTCAAGAAGGAAATGAACCTCCCTCAGGATCTCGGCGGCGAATTAAATCTTGTGATCGTGGCATTTGAGCGCAAGCAGCAATCAACGATCGATGTCTGGATGCCGCATGTGAAGAAACTCGCCGAACAGTTTCCAAAGCTCCGCTACTACGAGATTCCGACGATCGGCAAACAGCCGTTTTTCGTGCGGTCCTTTATCGATGGCGGAATGCGCGGCGGTATCCCCGACCCTAAAGCCCGCGAAGCGACTATCACGCTTTATCTCGATAAACAAAAGTTTCGAAACAGCTTGGGAATTACGACCGAAAAGAAGATATACCTTTTTCTGGTGGACCCAAAGGGCAAGGTCTTTGGAACGTGGGAAGACGCGTATTCGGCAGCGAAACTATCGGAGATTGAAAAGAAGATTGGCGAGATGTTTCCGGCGCCTGTGAATTAGATCACGGCATTGGCGGTTAAGCCGTTCGGATCTTTGTGAAAGCTTCGCAAATTATCGAAAATACAAGTGTGGATCAGTTTGCGAAACAAAATACGATTTCGCAGGAATTGAATCTTTTCCGGGAATCAATAAGTATTGCTTTCTCCTCGATCCGCGTTAATCCGACTCAGTCCGGCCTGACGATTGTCGGCATTCTGGTCGGCGTCGCGGTTGTCGTCATCGTTTCGTCGCTGCTCCAAGGTGCTCAGGATCTAATCGTAAATTCCACCGCAGCTTTCGCTCCAAACGTGGTTCGGATCGAAAAAGCGTCATTTCAGGATTTCGGTGCGGACGGCCAGGCATTTGCGGAAGCGCAATCAAAACGCCCGGATATATTTGCAAACGATTTGGAGTTCCTGATAGGCAGGCTTGGCGATACTCTCGAAATTGGTGCTCAATCCGATGCCAGTTTGCCCGCAAGACGAAATGATAAAACCCTCGATGGCGTCTTTATTCAGGGCGTGACACCGAATATTACCGAGCTGTCAAATGTGAAGATCGCGGCGGGACGATCCCTGACCGCAACCGACGACCTTTTCCGCCGCCGCGTCTGCATTATCGGACAAGACGTTGTAGACGACCTGTTTGGAGGTCGCGTCCCCATCGGCGAAGAGATCAGGATTGGCCAGTTGCCGTATAAGGTTGTCGGCGTTGCCGGGGCCAAAGGTTCGTCATTTGGCAGTTCGCAGGATGGATTTATCCAGATCCCGCTCGGGACATTCGGGACCATCTTTGGCAGCCGGTCGCGCTCGATCGCTGTATTGGCAAAAGCCCGTGAACCGGAAAAATTCTCGCTCGAGGAAGTTGAAGAAATGCTTCGCGTCGCAATGCGGATCCGGCATGGCTTAATATCGACCGGAAAGAATGACGATTTTAGCCTGGTGACAGCCAAAAGCGTTCGCGCTTTTTCCGGCACCCTGACCGGAATAATCGCTACCATCATATATCCGCTAACCGGCATTTCTCTTTTTGTTGGCGGCGTAGTCGTGATGAACATGATGCTTTCGTCGGTGACAGAACGTACCCGCGAGATCGGCTTACGGATCGCTTTGGGTGCCCGGAGAGTCGATATACTGACACAATTTTTGATCGAAACAACGACCCTCACACTACTTGGCGGCATGATCGGGGTCGTTGTTGCAGCTGGGTTGATCTGGGTGCTGGCTTTGTCAACGGGACTGCCGCTGACTGTTCCGGTATCATCCGTCTTTTTGGCGATCGGTGTTTCGTGTGTGGTGGGAATAGTTTTTGGCGTAGTGCCGGCTAGAAGGGCGTCAAAACTCGACCCGATCGATGCATTAAGGTCCGAATAGCGATAAATAAGAGAGATGAACAAACAACTATTTATCGATACTTGGCGAACGGTTTTGGACTCGATCCATAATCACAAATTGCGAGCGTCTTTAACGCTGACCGGCGTAATAATCGGAACGGCGGTCGTCGCCTTGGTCGGTGCGGTTCTCACGGGGCTGTCCCAACGCGTTCAGGAGGTTTCGGATAAAAACTCGCCAAACGTGATCTATTTTACAAAGGAAAATCGCATTGGCCCCTCGTTCGAAACGCCAACGGCTGAGGAGCGTCAACGAAAGGATTTTGAGCTTGCCGATGCGATCGCCGTGTCGGAACTCGGCTCAACTCAGGCGGTTTCGCCGCAAAAAATACGCGGCAGTTACGGCCCGTCCGCCGATATTCCAAAGGTCACCGCCCGTTCCCGCGAAGGGATAAACCCGCTTATCCTAGGCGTGTGGGAAAATTACCCCAATGTGATCAACGTTTCGATCGAAAAAGGCCGGTTTTTCACCGAGGAAGAGCGGCGAGCCCGCGAGTCGGTTGCCGTTATTGGTTCGGGCATCGCAAATCAGATCTTTCAGGAAAATGACGCTGTCGGCGAAAAGATAAAGATCGACGGAAAGCTCTTCAGAGTAATTGGAGTCTTAAACAAAGCAACCGGCGAAGGAGTGATCGGGAGCGACGAACTTGTTGAACGGACGATATATATCCCGTTTGAAACGGCCGATAAGTTCTATCCGGGGATCGAAGAAACTCTTATCACGGTACGGGCACCGAGTGGAAAAGTCGACGAAGTAACTGAGGACGTTACAAACTTGCTGCGCAAAAGACGTGGTTTATCGGCGGGACAAGACAATAATTTCGGCGTAAACCGGTCAGAGCAGGTCTTTACCCTCGTAAATGATGTCATCAACGGCCTCGGCGTGATCATTGTGCCGATCGCTCTGGCGAGTCTTTTCGTTGGTGGAGTCGGCGTAATGAACATTATGCTCGTTTCGGTCAAAGAACGAACAGGAGAGATCGGGATCCGTCGAGCACTCGGGGCGACGCAAACGGCGATACTAACCCAATTCCTGCTTGAGGCAATGACACTGACCGGACTCGGTGGCATCATAGGCATCTCTACCGGTTTGCTTATGGCTTTTGCCGTCCGGAATATCATCAGCTTTCCCGCCGCCGTGCCATTTTGGGCAATTCTCGCCGGATTTGGAGCCTCAGTATTGGTAGGTTTGGTCGCCGGAGTATATCCGGCCATCAGAGCGTCAAGGCTCGACCCGGTCGAGGCAATGCGTAGCAACTAGATCGCGATCATTTTAGTAGGACGACCAGTTCCGTTGGTTGGAATCAGAGCTTAGCTCGGGGCTCTTATAGATCTCGGTGCCCGAGACTATTGTCAATAGATTGTCGCAGGCGCTTGAGGAAAAGACGAGGGCGGCGTGAATGTTATTGACCGGCTGTTGGGCGCGATTGCCGAGCGAGAAAACCGCAATGTCGGCCTGTTTGCCGGGTTCGAGCGAGCCCACAAGCGCGTCCAGGCCGAGGGCTTTGGCTCCGCCGAGAGTGGCGGTTTTCAGAACCTCATCTGCGGCGATGAACCTTGATGAGCCCTCGCGGTTTCTTGCGGCGAGAGAGGCAAAACGCGATTCTTCTAAAATGTCGCAGAGGTTATTGCTCGCCACCGAATCGCTGCCGAGACCGACGGCGATCCCCGCATCCAAAAATTGTTCGAACGGAGCGAAGCCGTGGCCGAATTTAGCGTTTGACTTCGGGCAGTGGGCGATCGTTGCGCCGTATGAGGAGATCCTTTGGATATCTTCGTCGGTCGATTTGGTGCAATGAGTGAGCAGCGGCCGGGCGGAGAGAACGCCGAGACGTTCGAGGTACGCGATCGGTGTACAATGCGGACTCGACCATTCGACGTCAAATTTCTCGTAAACGTCGGTAAAAAATCCGGTCCCGTGCTGCAGCAGTTCTAGTTCCTGATCCGATTCGGCGGCGTGGATCGTCAGCGGCAAGCGGTTGATGATCGCGTATTCGGCGATCAGTTCGAAAAGCCGTGAGCTTACTGTATATGGCGAATGCGGAGATAGGCCAACCCTCACGAGATCAGTCGCCGAGGCGTGAAGGCTTTCGAATTTGGCGGCTAGTTTGACGAAGTCTTCGTCCGCGGTGCGATTGTCTGGGGAAAATTCCGTTTCCTGAAAGACTATGCCGCGTAAACCGACTTCTTTTAAGGCCTCGACACCGGCGACTCCGAAACGCCCGATATCACCCATACAGGTGACACCGGCAGCCGCGGCTTCGCGAGCACCGGAGATTGCGGCTGTGCGGATGTCGTCGTCGGTGAGGGCGGCACGGAGACCATTGAGTTTGAGCAGCCAGGAGCGAAAATCGTGCTCGACATCGTCCAAGGCACCACGCATCGACGTGATCTCAAGGTGCGAATGACAATTTACGAGGCCGGGGATGATCGCCGCATTGCCAAAGTCACGTGATTCGGAATCAGGAAATCTCTCAGCGATCTCCCTACGAGTACCGACGGCCGTGATGACGTCACCGTCTATCGCGACAGCTCCGTCGCGGATCGGTTCGGACGAGATCGGCAGGACGTGATCGGCAAAAAGGAGTTTCATTCGGCCTTTGGCTTTTGTTGGTTTCGATACCTTTCCAGTATCGACATTACGTAGGCACGGGTGGACGGAATCGAAATACGGGTAACAAAATCGGCCTCGGACAAAGTTGCCGCGTTGGCATCACGTGTCCATTCCTCAACCCGGCTCGGGCCAGCGTTGTAAGCGGCAAGCATCATCGCGGTTTCGGCAAGCCTGCCACGATATGGCTCACGCAGCTTTTCCAGATACCAGCATCCGACCTGTATGTTGCGTTCCGGGTCCGAGAGAACGGTTTTGATGTTGTCGGCAGCTTGTTTTTCGATCTCTTTTAGGCCGGTTTCGCGTGCCCATTCCCGGGCGACCACGGGCGTAACCTGCATCAGGCCGACTTCATCGGCCGCACCGATCTTCCAGGCTCTAAAATAAGTTTCCTGGTAGATCAGACTCCACACCAGCTTTTCATCTAGTCGATATACGCGGGCGTGACGAGCGATCAATTCGTCGTAGCGGTGAACCCAATAATCGGGGAAAAAAAGCGCTGCCGAGGTAACCGCGACGATCAAAACAAAAGTTATAGCGCTGAGGTAGCGAAACATCTCAATCGAGTTTCAGGCCGGACCAAGGAGCCTCCAGACAAGCCGTTCCGGTTAGTTCGTTGTTGCGTTATTTAATCAGTTTGGGTTGGTATTGACAAGAACAGTTATCAACTACGCACGGTGCTGTTGCTTCGCCCTAAGGGATCAGACTCTGCTCCGCTCTTCTTGATCGACCTCGGATTTGTCAGTTTCTTTCGACGCTTTGCGTGTGCACCAGATTCTCCTGTCCGGGCAAGCTCCGCAAACAGGTCAACGTCATAGTCGGCCTCGTGAGCCATCTCCTCTCTGATCTCCAGCAGAAGTTCTACAAATTTCGCTCGTCGGTACATAGTTTTCGCGGTAGCCGGAGATTTGAGTTTACCAGATGCGGAAAGGATAGATCATTGCCGGCAATCAGAGGCTCGCCGCAAATTCGCAATGAAACCGTCATTCCGGACTAAGAATGGTTGGGATAATCGGGGACGATCGAGACGCTCCAATAGGTGCACCTAAAAAATACGTCGATAGGTATCGCGCTGGCTCAGGCTTTCTGCGAGAGCTCTTTTTCGATCTCGTTTATCTGTGTGGCTTTAAACGCAAGCCTCTCACCATCGCAGAAAACCTCGACCATGCTTTTTTCCTGAACTTCGCCCTGGATCAGCGATTCGGAAAGCTCATCTTCGATATGTCTCTGAAGCGCCCGCTTTAGCGGACGAGCCCCGTACTTGCGGTCAACACAGGTTTTCTGGATCAGCCACGATTTGGCCTCATCCGACAGCATAATGGTCATTTCGCGGACCTTGAGGATGTCGTTAAGTTTGGCTATCTGTAGATCGACGATGTTATGAAGGTCCAGATCGTTGAGCTCGTCAAAAATTACGATCTCGTCGAGACGGTTGATAAACTCGGGAGCAAATGTTTGCTTGACCGTCGCCATTACCTGCTCTTCCATCTTCTCTCTCGACGAGTCAACACTTCCCTGAAAACCAAGAGTCGCATTTTTCTGAATGATACGTGCCCCGAGATTGGAGGTCATGATAAATATCGCGTGTTTACAATCAACCACTTGGCCGAGTGAGTCCGTTAAAACTCCGTCCTCAAAGACTTGCAAAAGCAAGTTTACAAGATCGGGATGAGCTTTTTCGATCTCGTCGAAAAGCACAACGGCATACGGCGAGCGACGCAGTTTTTCCGTCAGCTGGCCTCCTTCTTCATGGCCGACATATCCTGGAGGGGCTCCGATGAATTTCGACACCGAATGTTTTTCCATGAACTCGCTCATGTCGAACCGGATCAGTGATTGCTCAGAACCAAATAGGAACTCGGCAATGCTGCGAGCGACCTCGGTCTTGCCAACACCGGTCGGCCCGAGAAAAAGAAAGGAACCGACTGGACGGCTGGGATTCTTTAGCCCGGCTCGCGAACGTCGAATAGCCCGCGCCAGAGCAGAAATTGCCGGCCGCTGCGAAACGATCCGTTCATGAAGGGCCGTTTCGATATTGAGTAATTTCTGGGCCTCACCGAGTTTGATGGAGGAGACGGGAATGCCCGTCCACCGCGAGATCACGTCTTCCACGTCATCACGAGTCACCTCAACGGCATAAAATGAATCTTCGAGTGAACGCAATTCGTACGAGATCAACTGATCTTCGTTAGCAGCAGCGCGTTTCCAATTTTCAACGGTTTCTTTCCACGAAGACTCGCCGCGATTTTCCTGCTGGTAACGCAGCTTTGCCCGAGCACCCGCCTCGTCGAGCACATCGATCGCTTTGTCGGGCAAGAACCGGTCAGAAATATAGCGGTTCGATTGCCGAACCGCCGTTTCGAGAGCCTCTTTTGTATAGCGGATCTGATGAAACGCCTCGTATCGTTCTACAATACCCTCGATGATAATAAGGGCCTCGGCTTCGCTCGCCGGATCAACCTTGACCGCCTGAAATCTGCGTTCGAGAGCACGATCCTTTTCGATAGTTTTGCGATATTCGCCGGGTGTCGTTGCTCCGATGCATTGAATCTCACCGCGTGAAAGGGCCGGCTTAAGAATGTTTGCTGCATCAAGTGTGCCCTCGGCTGACCCCGCACCGACGAGCGTATGAAGTTCGTCGATAAATACGATATTTTCAGGGTTTTCCTTCAGCTCGGCCATGATCTTCTTGAGCCGCTCTTCGAACTGGCCTCGATATTTGGTGCCGGCAACGATGAGCGACAAGTCTAGCGACAACAGCCGTTTATTTTCAAGAAAAGTGGGTACGTTTCGCTCGACGATACGCTGCGCGAGGCCCTCAATGATCGCTGTCTTTCCAACGCCCGATTCGCCGATCAGCACGGGGTTATTCTTTGTCCGGCGGCACAGGATCTCGACCAAACGCTCGATCTCTAGTTCGCGCCCGATCAACGGGTCCAGAACGCCTTCCTGTGCCTCAGCCGTCAGGTCACGGGTAAATTCGGTCAGGCTCGGTGTCTTTGCGTTCTCCTTGCTCGGCATCGACAACATTGGGGACGTGTTTTGCCGCATTACCTCATCCCGAACGTCCTGAAGCCGCAAGCCGTAGCCAAACAGGATCTCGGCAGCAACCGACTTTTCTTCCCTCACAAGACCTAGAAGAAGGTGCTCAGGCCCTATGTGGCGATTTTTGGCCTGACGGCTTTCTTCGTTTGCGTAAAATAGTATGCGTTTTGTAACGGGGGAAAGGTGAAGCTCCGCAGATTGGGGAATGCGGTCGCGAAGTACGATCCGTTCTTCGACGTCGCGGCGGATCGTTTCGACCGTCATCGAATGGCGCAGCGGAAAATATCGTACTGCAATCGTCTTATCCTCTCGCATCAGCCCGAGAAGAATATGCTCAGGCGCAATTACGGGAGAACCGTACTGGAGTGCTTCATAGCGTGCGAAGAAGATCACCCGACGGGACCTTTCCGTATAGCGTTCGAACATAAAATTCAAATCAACGGCGTTGGTAAACAAATGTTATTATACCCAAAAGCCGAAGGTACACGTTAAATTTCCAAGTTTTTCTTAAGAGCTTCAGGGAAAATATAGTCTTAAAGCTCGGCATTATCCAGAAGATCTGAGAAAAAGTAAAGAAATATTCGACGGTTTGAATTTAGTTTCCAATAACGGCGCACTTGATTAATTCGGCATAGCCGAATGAGAGTCGATCTCACCGTCGTGCTGTGAGATCTCGCGAACGACGGCTCCACCTTTTTGGGTAATCCCGGTCAGGATCTTGCCCGCAGGTGCGAGTTCAACGCGTGCGGTAATTATACGGGAGACGCGCTTCGGCAAAAACTTCGGTGCGATACCAGCGATCGAATCGGCAAGTGCGACTATATCGCCTCCGCCTGACCAATGCTCTCGGACGACCGATTCATCGGTCCGATTTACGAGTCGCAGTAAAACCAGGGCGACTACGTAAAGGTCGTCAACCTGTCCGATAAAAGGAAAAACGTCCGGAATGAAATCGAGCGGAGAGATCACATATATGATCGCAGCCGCAAAGAGAGCTTTCTCCGCGGTCGGAACTCGAATGTCTTTCAAGAGGCGTCCGAGGAGCAGGACCATATTCGGGAGAAACATCAAAAAGGAAACCATGCGGCCTTTTAGCTCCGACTTCTCGCGGCGTTTCAGTTTTATTTTCGGCTCACTGTTTTTGCTCATATACTATTCCTTAACGGGTGTTCCTTCAGTCTAAAAACAACCTGAGCTTTGTGCAAGTTTTGATTGATTTAGTTGTATGGTAAATTCGACGTGTCAAGCCTATGATCCTCAAGCAAATCCGTGATCGCGCGGCGTCCGATCCCAAACATATTATCCTGCCCGAGGGCGAGGACGTTCGAATCGTTCAGGCTGCCGCGATCTGTTCGCGGGACGGCATCGCCAGGATCACGATCATCGGCAATGAGGAAAAGGTCCGGTCGGTTGCCGATCAAGCCGGAGCCAACCTGAACGGGGTCGAGATTCTGGACCATCGCAGAGACCATGCCGCCGTCGGCAAAATGGCCGAGCTATATCATCAACTGCGGCGTGCCAAGGGCACCACGCTTGAGGAAGCCGAGCAGACTGTTAAAGATCCGCTCTATTTCGGTAACTTGCTGGTTCGCGAGGGCAAAGCCGACGGTTCGGTAGCGGGTGCAACCAACACGACGGCCCACACCGTCGCTGCGGCCCTTCGCTGTATCGGCGTTCGGGCTGGATTCAAGACCGTGTCGAGTTTTTTCCTGATGGTGGTGCCTGACCGAAAATTTGGAGCCAACGGCGCAATGATCTACGCCGACTGCGGAGTTGTCATCGATCCTGATGCGGGTGAACTTGCCGAGATCGCGATGGCTTCGGCCGATTCGTGTCGTGCTCTGCTCCAGGTCGAGCCACGCGTCGCGATGCTTTCGTTCTCGACAAAGGGGAGTGCCAAACACCAACTGATCGATAAGGTCGTGGAAGCAACCAAAACAGTCCGGGTACGAATGCCCGATCTGGCTATTGACGGAGAACTTCAGGCCGACGCCGCTCTAGTCGAATCGGTTGCCTTGTCAAAAGCTCCCGGGTCTCCCGTGGGCGGCCGTGCAAATGTCCTCATATTTCCCGACCTAAACGCCGGCAATATCGCCTACAAACTAACCGAACGCCTAACCGGCGGCACCGCGATCGGCCCGATCCTCCAAGGCCTCGACTGCCCCTGCAACGACCTCTCCCGCGGCTGCAAAGCCGAAGATATTGTCGACGCTGTTGCTATAACTGCGGTACAGTCGCAATCGAGACAGCACAGATAAGGTGCCGGCCGAAAGGCTACATGCCCGCAAACTTTCTTGAGCAGCCAGAAGGCTTTCGTTTTTTAAGATCGTAGCATGCACCTGCTCTCAGTACATTTACGATCATTGTTCCGTCGTGGCCCTTGCCGTCAATGAACATCACCGAAGTCTTGCCGAGGACACGGAGGTCACGATTGTCCGTGATCATGACGGCGTTCGCCTCGTCAATGCCGACGCCGAGGTAACGGGGGTTTTGAATGACATATCCGAAGAGCCGGTTGTGTCGTTGACGGATCAGGAAATGCTGGTCGAACATGACTTCCGGTACAGATCCTATCCCACCACGCACGCCGACCTTAGCTCCGTCCAATATCTTAAGATCGGCCTCACCCGTCATCATCGGATCGGACAGGACGGCCGCACCGGCACTTGTACCTCCGATCGGTGTTCCGGCGGCGTACTTGGCGCGGATCATCTTTAAAAGCTCCTCGTCTTTGAGAACGTCCATTATGCGGTTTTGATCACCACCGCCAAAGTAAATGCCCGTTGCTTCTTTGATCTGGTTGACCAACTTGGTACGCTTCTCTGCATCGAGAGGTCGTGTTGCTGCGTGCTCGACCGACCCGGGACCTGCTTCCAAAAACGCCTTCTTGGTTCCTTCAAAACTCGAATCCTCTTCAGCTGTTGCCCAAGTGATCACGAGGATCTTTGACTTTGCTCCGCCGCTCCATTCGACAAATTTCTTAGTCGCCTCGGGTGCACGGAGGCCTCCGCCAACGACCATTAATCTCTGCTGGCCGACGGCCACCAAGGCCATAGCGGCAACCATAAACGCCGCAATTATTAGCTTCGATCGTAACGTCATCGCTCCTCCGGATCTTTCGTCTTGGCTGATGTGTTTTCCCATTTGATATATGAACTCATGCTGCTCTGTTTTAACAGATTGCCTCGCTTATCGTAAAAATCGTACATCCCTTCGTGGAAGTTCTGCTGGTCGACTCTAACGGCTCCAGGAACGAGCTCGGTTCTTCCATTCGGATATTTGACGATCATCGCCGGTTCCGACGAGTACGACCCGAGACACTTCTGGCAGAGGCATTTGTCGAATTTCTCCTTCATCTCGGTCCTCGCGTCATCGGTCACCTTGACGTTCATACACCAGCACCCGGTGATCGTCGCGCCGCAGATGAATTCGTCGCCGCACGATTCGCAGACGGATGGCTCCTTATATTTTTCGGAAAATAGTCCAAGTGCTTTCTTCAATTTCATAGATCATCCCAAAAACTTATTAATATAGCTCTTTTTCACCTGGCGGCCTTGTTTTCCATCGCTTGTGTATCCATATCCACTGGTCGGGATATTTTCGTATCGCTCGTTCGAGGGCCGCCGTGTAAAGGGCCGTTGTTTCCTCAATATCGCGTTTGCGGTCGCCGGTTTTGACCGGCTCGATAATTTCCTCACGATGATAAAAGTACTTCTTTTTCTCGTCGCTCCAATAGGCGAATGTCGGCACAACAACGGCGTTTGCTCGCGTCGCCAGCATCGCGACGCCGCTCGCGGTACAGGCCTGTATGCCGAAGAACGGAACGAAAACTCCCTCTTTTGGATGCGAATTGACGTCAGCGAGAACTCCGACATTGCCGCCTTTTCGCAGCAGTCTGATCATCGATCCCGCAACGTTAGTTTTGTCCATCTGGCGATTGCCGAGCCGCGTGCGGATATCAAAGATCATCTCCTCGATCTTTGGGTTATCTGCTTTTCGCGCAATAAAGTCGAACGGCTCGAAAACCGTCGGGTAGGCGAATGCACCTAGCTCCCAGTTGCCCATGTGGCCGCCGAGAATGATCCGCCCGCGGCCATCGGACTTGGTCTTTTGATAAGCATCGTCAAACGCAGGGTTTGGCGTGTATTCGATCAATTCGCCGATCCGTCCGGCGTCCATGCGTGTAAATTGGCTGACGACGCCGAGAACACGGCCCATATTACCGAACGCACTTTTCAATATCGCTTCGCGCTCCTGCAGCGTGCTTTTCGGAAATGCAAGTTCGAGGTTCCGGAGGCCGACGCGACGCAAATGGCCGATCAGGTAGTACGCGGCGTGCCCCGTCGATACACCGAGTCTCATCGCCGCCCGACGCGGCAGCAGCGAGAATGTGCCGACGATCGCCTTCGCGATTAGGTACTCGAACCAGATCTGAGGTTTGCCTTTCTTTGCCATTTAGAAAATCGAATGCAATAGCTACTTTAGTTTTAAGGACCCGATTATTCAACGGCGTTTGACTCGATTTTAACTCTTACAAAACTCTTACAATCACAGTAATTAAAACCTGTTAGCCTTAAATCAAGGCGACATACAGCCGAAAGATTTTACGCTACAGAGGGTTAATAACAAGTGCAAAACGTAATCGATTTCGCTCCTTCGCGAGCCGAAAAATTAAATTGGAGCACAATCATCGGAGTCAGTCTGTTTCATCTGGCTGCGGTGGGTGCGATATTTACATTTAGCTGGCAGAATCTTGCCGTGACGCTGGTCCTCTGGTGGATCGGTGCGAGTTGGGGCATCGGCATCGGGTATCACCGTCTGCTGACGCACCGCGGTTTTACTACCTCCAAATGGATGACGCGCTTCCTCGCGACGTGCGGCACAATAGCACTGCAGTCAGGTCCGATCTCATGGGTTACGACTCACCGCCTCCATCATGCCTTCACCGACACGGACCGCGATCCGCATAGCCCGCGTAACGGTATTTGGTGGTCGCATATGGGCTGGATTTTTAAGGGCACGGCGCAGATACAGCCCGAAGCAGTGATGCAGCGCTACTCGCCCGACTTGATGAAGGACCCGTATCTGCGGTTTATCGACAAATATTATTACTTTGCGACGATCTTTCTCGCGATCGGTTTATTCGCAGTCGGCGGTTGGTCGATATTGTTCTGGGCGGTCGCTCTCCGCATCGTCGCCAGTTGGCACTTTACGTGGCTCGTTAATTCCGCGACGCATCTCTGGGGTTATCGCCGTTTTGAGACACGCGATGATTCGCGAAACAACGTATTAGTTGCCGCCGTCACCTTCGGCGAAGGCTGGCACAATAACCACCATGCCTTTCCGCGTTCGGCCAAACACGGCCTCACCTGGAAAGAATTTGATATCAATTGGTATCAACTCCGCATCCTCGAAACATTCGGCCTGATCAAGAACGTCTACGCTTATGACATCGCGACCGAGTCCGAGACGCCGAAAGAGATGCGCAAAGCGGCATAGGTCAAAAGTAAAAGAGTAAGCTGGCGAGCCAGCGTCGAGAGCAGTCGAAAGGGCAAAACGTAAACCATGTGTTTACTTTTGCCCTTTTACTTTTTACTTTTAACTTGTTTACTTATGCGCCGCCGTAAAACTGCAATCTTCTTTCTCGTGTTCGGCATCAGCCTGTCGGCGTTGGCCGTCGTGCTTAACATCACGTGGATACTGCTCAATCTTCGTGAGGTCGCGCTTCTAATATTCGGCGTTATTTTTTTCGCCCTGATCATAACCGGATTGATCCTCAACACGATCTTTCTGGTCCGAGAGATCCGCCGCAACGAGCAGCACGACGCTTTTCTGAACGCCATCACGCACGAACTCAAAACGCCGATTGCGTCGATCAAGCTCTATCTCGAAACCCTCAAAGTTCGCGACCTCGACAAACAAAAGCGTGACGAATTTTATGACATCATGCTTGCCGACAACGAGCGTCTGCTCGGGACCGTCGAACAGGTCCTGCAGGCGAGCAGCACACGCGAGAAACAGCGGCAGCTAAATCTCGCCGAGATCGACCTCGGCAAAATGATCGGCGATGTCATCACGACGATCCGCTCGCAGCGGCACCTCGAGAACGGTGCGATCAAATACACCCCTCCCGCCGAGAGCCTAAAGGTCATGGGGGACCGCAACGAGCTGCGGACCGTCATTACCAACCTTATCGACAACGCCATCAAATATTCGCCGGGGACCCCAAAGATCTCGGTCAAGCTACGGGCCAAGGGCGAACGCTCAGCGGAATTCTACGTCCACGACAACGGCATCGGCATCCCGCGCTCTGACCTCAAACGTGTCTTCAAACGGTTTTACCGCGTCCCAAATCCATCAGCCGACGCCGCCAAAGGCACCGGCCTCGGCCTCGCCATCGTCCAATCAATAGTAGAAAAGCACGGCGGCCGCGTCCGCGCCCAAAGCCGCGGCGACGGCAAAGGCACCACGTTCTTTATCCGGCTGCCCACTGTCTGAATGTGAGTCGCAAGACCCATGTCCCAATTTAAAGGACTAATGGGAAAAACACAGAGCCAATAAATATATTTACAAACCTAAGCCGATTGGGTAATAATAAAATATGCCGACTGTGCTGCGCCAAGGCGGATTCAGTTTCTTGATCTACACCCGGGACCACGAGCCAATGCACGTTCATGTTTGGCATCAGGGCAACGAAGCTGTGATTCGATTTGAAACAGAGATCGTGGTTTTGGAAGTGAACGGCCTTAACCGGCAACAGGTAAGAAAGGCTCTGTCGATCGTGACGCAAAATCAAAGGTTTTTGATCGACAAATGGAGAGAGATCTATGGATGAGAACGAGATAGGAATGACCGAGGTCGAATTTGAGCGTCAATACAAGCAGGCGATTAAACGCGGCGCGGAGAGACTTGAACGGTTGCCGAGCGCGGTTTCGGCCAAATACGACAAAAAAACAAAGCGAATGGTTTTTGAGATGCTGAACGGGGTAACTTTGCTTGTGCCGGTTCGTCTAATACAGGGCCTTCGTACCGACGAAGAGAACCTTCTAAGTGATTTCGAATTGGTGTGCAAAGGTTCACAAATTCATTGGCGCGGTTTGGATGTTCAATTCTATATCGAGGATCTGCTAAAGGGTGTTTTCGGCACTCCGAAGTGGATGAGATCGATCACGGAACATCTCGCAGACATCGGGCGAAAGGGCGGTTCAAGTAAATCCGCGGCCAAAACCGCATCGTCCCGCGAAAACGGAAAAAAAGGCGGCCGACCGTCAAGAAAGGTCGCCTGAGGTTACCAATGTCGTATCGAAAATTGCAGAATAGGCGGTCTTTGAGATGAAGATCTTAATTGTCGAGGATGAGGAGCATTTGGCGGATGGGTTGCGATTTAACCTTGAGGCTGAGGGGTTTGAGGCGGAGATTGCGGGGGACGGCGAGGTTGCGCTTCAGCGGCTCGGCGAAACGGCGTTTGATGCGGTGGTGTTGGACGTGATGCTGCCGTCGGTGGATGGGTTTGAGGTCGCGAGGACGATGCGGGGTCGCTCGGACTATACGCCGATATTGATGCTGACGGCACGGGGCCGTCCCGAGGATGTGCTTCAGGGTTTTGAGGCCGGGACGGACGACTACCTGGCAAAGCCCTTCGACCTGGAAATCTTTCTCGCGCGGCTCAATGGGCTATTGCGGCGTCGACAGTGGTTTCGGACGGAGATGGCACCGGCGGAAGCCGCAAGCATCATTACCGTCAACGGCCGGACGATCGACCTTGAAAATCTCGAACTTCGCAACGGCGACGAGCTTATTCACCTGACGCTGATGGAGGCTAAACTTCTCAGCTATCTGATCGGACATGAGGGCCGGGCCGTTTCGCGAAAGGTCATTCTCGAAGAGGTCTGGCAGCTGCAGGAAGACACTGACACGAGGGCGATAGACAATTTTATCGTCCGGCTCCGCAAGCATCTCGAGGATCAGCCGAACGATCCTAAGATCGTCCAAACCGTCCGCGGCGTCGGCTACAGGTTTGTAAATCCCGATTCAAATCCCGCGTAATTTCGCCGTCCGAGAACTTTGATCGTCGCACGCCAATGTTCATGCAGTTCGAACCGCCAGATCTCGATCTCAGGTGCGACGGCCCGGGCAAAAAACTCAAAATCGTAATGAAAGCTGAGTGCCGGTGCGGCGAGGTAAACCAGAGCCGGCTTATCGAGTATCTCGCGGCCGCCGAAAAGGTCCGCCTCGGCCAGAATGCCGCGGCGACGCTGCAGTTCGATCTTGCGCCAATAGTCGGCGGCCTGAAACACCATTTCTCGGTCGGGCTGAGTTTTGAGCTCGATCACAACCAACCGGCCGTCTTTGCGAAGCGCGAGCAGATCGATCTTGTCGCTGGACGATCGAAATTGGTTGTAGATCGGGGCAAGGATGAGATTGGCGTCGAGTGCAACGATATTGCGCCGCAGGATCGATTCGAGCCACGCTTCCGGAGCCGTGCGGTAAAGCTCGTGGCGTTTGTTCGGCGGGTCGGGACGGCGATGTATAGCGAGGTTGGCGACGAGCAGTCCAAGCTGATCGGCATTTTCTGCCGTCAAGGCGTGCCGGTGTCGCCCGACGCCGAACCACGCTTTTTCCTGGCTGAACATTGAGCGTATTCGGGCTAGAGGCAGCCCAAGATATCGGATCGTTTCGCCTTGTTTTGAGTAGACGATGTCCATCTCGTCAGGCGCCAAACGTATTATTCCGGAGGCTGTTTCACTTGGTTCGGCGTCGTGAGGCAATGCCAGCTTTTTCGCCTTTTCACGCCAGAGATCGCGGATCTTTCGTTTTGGTAGTTCGAGGAGGGAAGCCGGTTCAGCCTTTCGAGAGATCTCGTGGATGGTAAGGATGCTTCGCCATCTGTCGGTCAACAGGGCGTGGAGTTTTTGAAGGTCTTTTGCCCGTCGCCGTTCGGCGATCAGCCAGATGTCGAGGATCGGCTTCTTTTTACGCAAGCCAAGCTTGTCGTACCAGAGCATCGCGGCGGTAAACATGGCCTCGGGCGTCAGCGTGCCCGTGACGTCGGCCATGGCGGCGAAATACTTCTTTTCACGGCCGAAAACGATTTGGGCTATGCGGCCATTTTCCTTGTTGAGGGCGACGCGTTCGAGCTTAGTTCCAGCGAAGCCAGACTCGATCATTCGGGCGATCTCGTTCGCCTTGTTTAGACGGGCGAGTTCGACCTCGGACGCGAGTTCACGGGCTGTGGTTCTCGGTACGAGTCGCAGGGTTTCGCGTTGGCGGCCGAATGCACCGGCGACATCCACCGCGATCTCCGAGCCATCGAGTTCGAATCCGTTAAGCCGCCACGAACGAAAACCCATTTCGTCGGGAAAGCCGATAAGTTCGCCGCCGCTCTCTTTGACAAATTCGATCTCAGTTCGCATCAGCGGAAACGATCGGCCGCCATCGCGGACAAGCAGCCACTCGTGGTGGCCATCGATCAACTCCCGCAGTGCGTCGGCGTTCACCATTCGTAATTGTTTTTGAAATATCGCATCATCGCCGCCGACCAGTCGGCGTAGCCCTGTTCCGAAGGGTGGATGCCATCGGCAAAAAAGCCCTCGAGCCTCACGTCGACGGGCTGCGGATAGTAGAAGACGCGATCCATCGGCCCAGTAAATTCGCGGATATTGGCATCGTGCATTTGCGACAGTTCCCAGAGGAGCTGCTTTGCGGGCGGCGGTATCGCGTTCGTGTAGATGATCATCGGGCAGTTCGAGATAAAGATGACCGCCTCAGGGTGTCGTTCACGCAATGTGCCTATCAGGTCGAGCATGTCATGCCGCCATTTTCTCGGAGTGCTTAGCTTCATAACGTCGTTGCCGCCGATGCCAAGCAGGATGTAGTCGAACGGTTCGGCCGGCATCTGGGGAACGAGTTCGTCGATAGTGCGGCGGGCCGTGACGCCATTCTTGCCTATCACGTCCCATTTCACCGGGCGGTCGATCTTGCGGCTTAGCTGGAGTGCAAATTGCCCGGCGAGCGCCAGTTCGTGGGTGCGAGCACCAAGTCCGGCAACAGTTGATTCGCCGATGACAAAAAGTTTTACGGGGTCGCCGCCCGTTCCGGCAATCCCTGTTTTTGGCCCGGCTGCGTCGGGCAGCACGCCGACTTTCCAACGGGTGATCGCCCCTTGGAGAAACAATAACGGCGAGATCGGTGCGACTGCCGCAGCTCCGAGAACGAACCTCGTTTGCCATCGCCGCAGATTCCGGTCGCCGTTGTCCGCGTGGTTCGTTATGTTAGAATTTAAGGACATAAATGCAATTGTTAAATATTACAAGAATTCTGATCTTCTTCGCGATTTCCACGCTCTTTTTTCACGGCTGCGGCGGCGTGAAACCGGCCCAGAATACATCCGTGCCGCCGCAGGATGCCCAGCGGACCGAGCCGCCGTATCAGAATGCCGAGCCTGAAACCTATCAGACCGAGGTCTGGCAGACCAATGCCGCCAGCACGGACAAGTTCCTGATCTCGCGCAAAGGCGACCTGTGGCGGATCGACAGCGCCTACGGTGATCCGACCCAGACAACAGCACTGCATAACGTAAAGGACTACGTTCTGTCGATGGCCACGAAGACGTATGCCGAGTATCAGACGGGCCATGGATATGACGACCGAGCGGACACAGTTAGTGCGATCACCATGGGCCTGATCAACGGCCGCGACAAAGCCGTGTACGAGACAATGGGCCCGATCGACGGGCAGACAAAATACAAGGTCACAGGTGCTCCCGGCAAACCCGTCGAATCGATCGTCACCGTCGACGCCAAGATCGGGCTGCCCGTCATGAAAGAGATCTTTAAGATCGAAGGCGAGCGAACATTCGATGTGACCGTAAAACTGACGGGCTTCAGGACCGATGTCGACACCGCGATCTTTGAACTGCCGAAAGACTTCAAATTGGTCTCGATCGAAGAAATGAAGAAAGTTCTGACCGCTCCAAAGTAGTTTCCGTATGACCAAACCAGAAAAACTCGCAGAGATCACGGCGGAGCAACGCGCCTTTGCCGCAAATGCTCTCCACAGCCTGCCATTTTCAAAACTCATCGGGATGAAGCTCGTCGATCTCCGGCCCGACGAGGCCGTACTGAGCATCGAGATGCGGGACGACCTGCGGCAGCCGAACGGCGTCCTCCATGGCGGCGTCACGGCGACATTGATCGACACCGCGATGGCATTTGCCGTGCGGACGCGCCTTGCGATGACCGAAGCGACCGCGACCATCGATTTGACAGTGCACTATCTCCGGCCCCATCTAACCGGTGTTTTTACGTGCACGGCAAAGGTCGTTCGGGCCGGAAAACGTATTTTTACTGTATCCGCGGATGTTCACAACGAGTACGGTAAGCTCATCGCAACGGGGCTATCGACCTACACGAAGGTTTAACCACATCGGAACATAGAACACAATAGGTCAAAAACTTTGTGTTCTATGATTCTATGTGGTGAATTTCTTATGGAGCAACTCAAGAAGTTTGCACGATATTTTAGGCCGTACAAGTGGACGGTCTTGGGCGGAATATTGTGCATCCTCTGTTCGATGGCGTTCGGGTTGTTTATTCCGTACATGGTCGGCAAAGCGATTGACGACCTCGGTGCGGGCATCACCCGGGACAAGATCATCTATTATCCGCTCGTCATCCTCGGCATCAATCTGATGAGCGGTGTGTTTTTATTTTTTCAGCGGCGACTGCTTATCAATACTTCGCGGCATATCGAGTTCGACATGCGGCAAGATTTTTATGCCACGCTGGTCAACCAGCCGCTTGAGTATTTTCATGCAAATCGCGTCGGTGACCTGATGGCCCGTGCGACCAACGACCTCGCGGCAGTCCGCCAGATCGTCGGGCCGATGATCCTTTACAGCTTTCAGGCGATATTTGCGCTATGCATAAGCTTACCGATAATGCTCAATATCTCGGTCAAGCTGACCCTCCTGCTGCTGATCCCGATGCCGCTCGTTTCGCTGACAGTAAAGTACCTCGGTGAGCAGATCCACAAGCGATTCGAAAAGATACAGGAGTTTTTCTCCGACATCACGGCTCGTGCCCAGGAGAACCTGACCGGAGTCCGTGTCGTCCGGGCATACGCCCAGGAAGACGCTGAGATCGAACAGTTTCAAAAGCTCAATCGCGAATATGCACGCAAGAACCTGCATCTCGTCAAATTTGCCGCGGCGATGCGGCCGCTGCTCTTTTTCTTTATCGGTCTTGGTTTTGTGATCATTGTAGCCGTTGGTGTTCCCATGGCGGTCCGCGGCGAGATCACGGCGGGTGACTTTACGGCCTTTATTCTCTACCTCCAGCGAATGATATGGTATCTGATCGCCCTTGGCTATGTGGTCAATCTCTACCAACGCGGCACCGCCTCGCTCAAGCGGTTCAACGAGATCCTCGACGCCGAACCCGCGATCAAAGACGCCCAGGACGTCCGCGAGCAGGAGCCGGTCAAAGGAAAGGTCGAGTTTCGCGACCTGACGTTCGCCTACAACGGCAAACCCGTCTTGTCTGACATCAATCTCGTGGTAGAGCAAGGAATGACGGTCGCCCTGGTCGGAAAGACCGGCAGCGGCAAATCGACGCTCGTCAGCCTGATCCCGCGATTGATGGACGCTCCCGTTGGCACGGTCCTCGTCGATGGCGTCCCGCTAAACGAATTTCCGATCGCTCAACTTCGGCGGTCGATCGGCTTTGTCCCGCAGGAGACGTTTCTTTTTAGCGATACCCTAGCCGCGAATATTGCATTCGGTGTGGAGAATTTTGGACCGCAGAGACACGGAGACGCAGAGTCAGAACCAGGAGCGATAGCGACTGGGTCCGCGACAAATAGAAAAGACGCCTCGATCAGCGTCTATCCACGTTCATCTGCTGTTAGTGCTTTTTCCTCCGCGTCTCCGCGTCTCCGCGGTGAAATATCCGTCGAGGCCGCAGCCCAGATCGCCGGGCTTGCCGATGATATTCAGGAATTTCCCGGAAAGTACGAGCAGCTTGTCGGCGAACGCGGCATCACTCTTTCAGGCGGCCAGAAGCAGCGAACGGCGATCGCCCGTGCCATCATGCGGGACCCGCGGATACTAATACTCGACGACTCCCTTTCGGCGGTGGATACCTACACCGAGGAAACTATCCTTCACAACCTTCGGGACGTTCGATCGGGGCGAACAACGATCATCGTGTCTCATCGCGTCTCGACCATCCGCGACGCAGACCTCATTTGCGTGCTCCACGACGGCCAAATTATTGAACGCGGCACCCACGACGAACTCCTCGCCCTCGATGGAGAATACGCCGATCTCTACGAACGCCAATTGCTGGAAGAGGAACTAGAAGCAACTGACTAAGCTCAATAGATACACAGTATTCCGCATGGTTGAGGCGAAAGAGATAAGAAATTTAACGGCGCAAAGCACGGAATCCTATTGCTTTCGGCGGCGGCCCCGCCCGTGTCGCTTTCGCTAATTTGCTTCTCGATCGGTGAAAAAACTATTGACTGACTTTCTCAAGGTCAATATGAATTTTTTCTGTTGGCTCGATGCTGGGTTTACCGACCTCAAGATCGACCATGCTCACATTTTTCGGTATGAGGTATGACATCGTGTAGTCCTGGGTTCCGCCGGAATTGAGGGCTGACTCGCTCGAATTTTCAGGCTGGGATGGGTTGCCGTCCGTCAACAAACGGAAATATTCGGGGAGAAAATACCCGCCGCCGCTGGCTGCGCCCTTGTCAGTAACTCGCACCGTCAAATTAAGATAGCGCTTGTCCGATCCGGCACGTTTGCCATAAGCGTCGAGATCGACGGTGGCCTTGATAATATTGTATGTCAGCGTTCCTTCCTTGGTTTTTGTCTCGACACCGCTTGTCGCGATATTGAACGGATACGGCGATGGCGCTATGGCACCGTCAAGCATCAAGGTGGCCGGCTCCTTATCCTTTTCGTCAAGTGAGATCTGGGCTCCCGCCAATTGAGAATTTGCCGCAACACGAAAACTCGCTTTGCGATCCTTCGTGTCCCGGGGACCAAAGGCATCGGAGTACACTTGTTTATAAACCGTACCGTCCCCGAGCCGCAATTGCCACAACCCATTCTCGATTCTGACCGCGTCTTTCAAGGTATTGACTACCGTAAAGGAAATGTCGGCGATCTCGGGCTTGGAGTTATCTATGGGCAGCAGATCATCCACGCGGTTGGAGACTACCGCTTTTGTGGCGGTGAATTGCAGATCGGCGTACGTCAATACACGCGGCTGCTGGAGCGGCAATTGACGTTCTATGGGCGAGGCGGCCGGTTTCGCGCTGTCGGGGGCCTGGTTGCCGCCGGAGCCGCCGCCAGAAATGAGTTTACCGACACTGCTGCACCCAACCACGACAAAGACGCCGCACAATAGTACGAATGGAAGGATCCGGCTTGCCGGACCGAAAGACTTATTGTTTGATATTTGGCCGAAGACCGATCTAAAAATGCGTTGCATACTCTCCCCCTTTTCCCCTAGTTTGAACACGGATCAAGCATCGATCCGCAATGATGCCGGCTCGACATTCCTGTCGTAAGCTGCCGGACCTTCCCGTTAGTGTGTTGCGCCGGTAAAGCGCACCGTATAGGTCCCGCCGCCAACCGGGCCGTTTGTTAAATGCAGGATGATCGTCTGCCGTTTCGCTAATTTGATAGATTTGATGTCTTGCCCGGTACCTCCGTCATCACCTTGCGCAAATTCGCAGCATAAGAGCGGCGTCGAGCTTTTTATCGCAAGTAATTCGAAGTTGAGCACGCCGATATCAGCGGGTCTCGCATGAACGTCGACGGTTATTGTCAATTCGCCGGGACCGGCCGTCAACGAATAGTAGTTTTCGAGCTTATTAGGAGTGAGGTCTCCGGATATTTCGTTCTTAACTACCGGCGTCGGGTGATCGCGGTCTGTGGATTGGGCGAAGGCGGTTACTGCTGAGGTAGCCAGGATCATTGCAAAAATACCGAACATCAAATAATTCGATCGTGTCATCTTAATTCTCCCCGGGATTAACAGGCTGCGTAAGTCAGGAGGTCTGGAGGGATTCCAAACAAGCTGAAAAAAGAGTAGCTGGTTCGATTCAGCGCAAGTATCTTCCTATTGAAAATTAATGTCAATTAAACGGCAAATCGGGTAGTGTCTTCTTTTGGACACTATTCTTTTTCGGGGTCTTGTTTGCTGGTGTCGGCCTCGTTCGTGGTCATCCGATTGCCAGTGTTGCACGCCCACCAATCGGCACCGCTTTCTCGGAATCCGTTCACAAAAGCGAAGTAGGTCTGATGGTGGTCGCCCCACACATCGTCATATTTCAGCCACCCCCAAATATACAGCCGCAACTGTGGATCGTTCTGGACCGCAACGCGGGTTTCGTGATTCGGAGGCAAATCGGCGGGGAGTCCGCTTTGTACGTTGGGCAGAAGAATGCCTTTATCGGGGAGACCAATCGGCCAAAACTCCCCCTCCTCGCTTGGTATTTCAGTAAAAGAACTCACTTTTGTATAAATGCGCGTTTGGTAGTTGAGGGCTGGGGTCTTCCCGCAGTTCATTACCATGGCCGTAATACGAAGCAGGTTCGAGCCCAAGACAGAATCGGGTATTCCCGCTTGGTTCACCATAATAACGCCGGTAACGCCCACATATGGACGATTCTCGATCCTGTGTGCGGCCTCAGACCCTTTCAAGGCTCTTTCAGCAGACCTCGCTTGCCGCTGAGCCGCTCGAATTATACTGTTGGTTTGCCTGACGGTTTGATTCATGACATCCCATTGCCCTTTATAAATGTAGGCTTGAACGGTGATAGCGATAAAGATCAGAACGTTAACACCAACACTCGCCAACAAGGTCATTCCGTCCCTGCTCAGACTGGTGACGTTCGCGGCCATCTCGACTACACCGATAATCAATCCGGTGCTCAAGATGAGCAAAAGCAGCAAGGGACTCCACTCGTTCCAGCGTATATGCTTGTCTTGGGGATTCTTGCCGGGTTCGCCGGGTTGGGAACTTCGGTCTGGCATATTTGTAAATTCCTTTTAGGGAAAAATAACCGTTATCAACACACAAAAAATAGAAAAGGCGTGTCAGACATGCAATACTGCAATTCTCAGTCATATCCACGTTAGTACATCACGCAATAATATTGCATTATTGCACGTCTAACCCCGCTCTCAATGACCCTAAATCTTTTACGACTCGCAGGCCAGTGACAACTAATTTAGGCAAAGCTAGGGTTTGCGCGGCCGTATTCTTTTCTCGTTCGAATTTGTTGGGCTGGTGTTCGTGTTTTGCCGAAGCTCATTGGCCAGTTTCATCAGGTTCGCCAACTGTTTTGCAGAATTGGCGGCGGTCTGAGCTTCATTCGCTGAGTTAAAGCCCATGTTCACGGGAGGCAATTGCGTCCGCGTAGGCTTGACTCCGCATGCTCTCAACATGAAAGGTACGAAGCCCAGCACGGCCGTTCCTATCAGAACCCAGGTCCTGGCAGTAGGCTTCCATTGCCATTGCTTCCGGTCATCGCTTTCGATCTTTCCGTCGGGCCCTTCCATAGCTTTCCAATTTCTATTCGCTTCTAATGGGAATTATAACACCACTCTTATCGGCAAATTAGATAGCTTCTTCGTAGCCCGCATTGGATTCGTGCGATTCTTAAACCGATTTTCGCTCGTTTCGGCGAGTGCTCTTTCGAACGTCTGATTTTCGGAGCGATAGCCGTTTGATCGAGTGTCTTAGTTTGAAATTAAGACACTACCGGCGGCCGGTGGATTTCCACCTTCCGCGGTTGACCGGTGCGCGGCTTCGCAGTTCGAGGATGAGGACGCCGTCCTCGACGTTGGCGGTGCGAAAGCGGACGGTCCCATCGATCTGCAGCTTGTAACGGCTGACGAACGGCCAGCCGCGAACCACGCGGTGGCCGCATTGGCCCTTGAGCTTTAATGGATAGGCGTTCGCGAACAGCCGCGTCGAGGGTTTTAAACCGATCGTGTCCGTTTCTTCGTCAAATAGCAGAACGACGGCTTCCGGGTGGCCCAATTGCTCGACCGCCAGCCGGTTCAGGATGATCTCGCCCCTACGATTCATCGATACATATATCTCGTCCCTTGCCGTCTGGGCCGGGCCGGCGTCAAATTCGGTCCAATTTCTCGTCATTGCTATTTGTAAATGCTCCTCCCTCAAGTCTGTGAATATCCTAGCACAGACAGCATTTTGTTGCAACCATGCGACAAAAGATATAAAAACTCTTTTGTGCCTCAAAGCGTCGACTGTCGGGTTCGACCGGATTGACGAAACGATCTTTGACAATAGGGGAGATGAGCTTTCCCGAGATTGCGAAAAAACACCTCTACCAATTCCGGGAAACTCCTCTACCAAATCGCCCTATCTACTCTTACAAACGGGCAAAAGGACTATACCAATTAGTCTGAAATAGTACCCAGGAACCGCTTTTAGGCTCTGTTCCGGCCGTTTGAGGACTAACGCAGGACCCAAAAAAACCGCCCCGATCTCTCGGGGCGGCTGTCTGATTATGTATTATCGTCGGTTGGCTTATTCAGTGGAAAAGATCTGAACGCTTCTGCGTCCAAATCGGCGAGCTTCAGAGCAGCTCGGGACCCAAATATCGATCCGTTTTCCTTTGATGGCACCGCCTGTGTCCGAAACCAGATAGGTTCCGCTCCACGGGCCGGCATTGATCGTTACGCGTGATCCGAGCTTTAATACTCTCGGGTCGGCGGCTATCAAGCCTCGACGGACGCCATGGCCCATCGCTGTCCTTCCTGAAAAGCAGTATGCCGTTGCGGAGAATGCCCCGCGGCTGGCACCTTTGCCTATTGCATTGACCGATGCGGTCGTCTTAACCAACTTCTTATCGTCTGTTTGTTGTACTTCTTCTTCTAAAATAATTTCCGAATAATTGTTTTGTATAACTTCCGAATTATTCGCTATGGCGAGGGCGGGTTCGGTTTCGATCTGAGCAAATATAAAAACGAATGCTAGACCAACGATTACCAGAACCCAACCTCCTCTAACGAGGTTTTTCATTTAATATTCTCCTAAATTTCCGCCTTCGTTTAGCGCGATATCAGCGTCCGAGACCGGAGGCCGTCAGCGGCCGTATCGCAAATCAATGAAGAAAAACGAAGACTCGTTTCGGCGAGGGATTTCGCCTATTTTCGACCGAGCGCGATCGAAATATAATATGAGGTTAGCATTGTAAGCCCTCTCTGTCCACCTCTCGAACGACCGCAACCCCTTATAACATATGCAATTGCTGAATTCTAAGGCGCTTACGCGTGTCATTTTTTTTTGTTTTTGCTAGACTGTTCGTGCGGGGTTCGCCCTTATTTTGGTTCATCGGCCGGCAACATCCGGGCACGAAAAACGAGGAAATTCTATGCTGGAAAGACGCGTCGGCGCACGGTTTGTGATCTCATTTCCGGTACGGGTCCGTTGGAAAGACGAGAACGGAAAGGAAGTGATACAAGAGGGGTTGACCGAGAATGTTGGCATGACGGGTACGCTCATTTATTTACCTAGATTTCTGCCCCAGGTAGGGGGCAAGGTTACGCTAACGGTAACCGAACATCCGGACGACGAGGTGACCGTTACGGCGTCCGTTATTCGACTCGAGCGAAATGCTTCTCATCCGCAGGTGGCACTCCTATTGACGGACGGCCTCCGAGTTTGGAAAAAGAAGATTTGGGAGCATGCAGAGGCAATAATAGCTTCACAGAAACCTGAACCTCCGGATGAATGGTAGTAGCTCGACGTTTGGGATCCGGAAAGAGGCTGCCAGTGCATAACTCCGCCAACCGAGATTTGCTAAAGTAAATTTATGAAAGTATTAGTGCTTGGCGCCGGTCGAATGGGACACGGCGCCGTTTTTGATTTAATAAAGAATTCGCCTGATGTCGAACAGGTAACGGTCGCGGATTTCGATCTCGCAAAGGCCGAAGCGGTTGCGACAGCGATAGATCCTTCCCGTGTAGTTCCGCGGCAGATCGACGCTTCCAACTCCACCGATTCGGCCGATCTTATGCGTGGACATGACTCTGTCATTTCGTGCGTCAACTATTGGTACAACCTCGCCCTCTCAAAGGCAGCTATCGAAACAGGCGCAAATTTCTGCGACCTGGGCGGAAACAATTATGTTGTCGACGAGCAACTGGGGCTGGATGCGGAAGCACGTGCGGCCGGGATCAATATCATTCCGGATTGCGGCCTCGCACCAGGCATGGTCTCGATTCTGGCGATGCACGGTGCCGCGAAATTTGAAAGCTTGGACGAAGTTCATATTCGCGTCGGCGGACTGCCTCAGGACCCGCAACCGCCGTTAAATTACCAACTCGTTTTCTCGGTTGAGGGCCTGATCAACGAATATATCGAAGTCGCCCGTGTAATCCGTGATGGCAGGATAGCCGAGGTCGAATCGATGACCGAGATCGAGTCCCTTTCATTCGAAGGGTTTCCTCCGCTTGAGGCGTTTCAGACTTCTGGCGGCACATCGACACTTCCCGACACATTTCTCGGCAAGATCCTCGAGCTCGATTACAAGACTATTCGTTACGCCGGCCACTGCGAAAAATTCCAAACAATGATCGACCTTGGTCTCTGTTCCAGTGAGGAAATGGTCGTTGATTTTCAAAACGTTAAGCCCCGAAAGGTCTTCGGCGACCTTCTCCAAAGGCATCTTCCCGCAGACGGCCCGGACTACGTTCTTGTCCGGGTGGATTTTGTTGGCAGGTCAGGCGGCGAAACCAAAAAACTGCGTTATGACATTGTCGACAAACTCGATGAAGCCACCGGCATGAGTGCGATGATGCGCACCACCGCCTTTCCGGCCTCGATCATCGCCCAGATGATGGCCAGCGGCGAAGTGCTTACGCGCGGAGCAACCCCGCAGGAAAAGGCGATCGATCCAACCAAGTTTGTCGCAGAACTGGAACGGCGTAGTATCAAGATCGTTATTCGCGAGTTATGAAATGGTTTCGGCGAATTTTGCTGACACTACTTTTGACCGGCGTGGCCGGACTTGCGGCGATCTATCTGATCAACCGTCACCTTCGGACGTTTACGGGCGGCAGGCTGCATATATCAATTACAGAGATTCCTGCGGAAGATCCGAAGCGGATCGCAATCGTTTTCGGCGCCCGAGTATGGGACGATGGTTCGCCCTCCAACTCGCTTTATGACCGCGTGATCACGGGTGTCGAACTTTACAAGGCGGGCCGCGTTCAAAAACTACTGATGAGCGGCGACAAGACAGGTGCGAACTACGATGAGCCGGCAGCAATGAGAAAGCTGGCGTTGCAGATGGGCATTCCCGAAAGCGACATCTATCTGGATAACGACGGCAAGAAAACGTATGATACCTGTTACCGTGCCAACGCGATATTTGGCGTGAAAAGGGCCATCCTCGTAACCCAGGACTATCACCAACCGCGTGCCCTTTATTTATGCAATAACCTCGGCATCGAAAGTGTCGGCATTTCTGCAAACCGACGTGTTTATGATTCAGAATGGTATTACCACCTCCGCGAATTTTTCTCGCGAGCAAATGCGTGGTTCGAAATCAATTTTCTTTCCCCCAAACCCATCGGTTACGCGAAAACGTCTATCAGTCAATAGAGATGTTTATAAGAAAGCGAATCTACGATCGACCTCATACCCGTCGGTACCAGTTTTAGGGAGGTCGCGGTTGCGGTTACTGTCCGGACGACCGACGCCGGACTTTGATTTTGGACAAATGTTGGATCGGTTTTGAAGTGGAAAGTCTTCGATCCGGCGGAAGTCGTTGTCTTTAGGTTACTTAACTCATTCCGCCTCATTGTACGCTGAAGGCCTTCGACGACGCTCGCCAGTTTGCGACATTTTGGTGCCGACTGGTTTGGTATTAGATGTGCGAGTGGAAATACAAAAGAATTTCTTGACTTCACCTCTTCGAATTGTGGATAATTTGAGTGGTGGCGATTTGTGCCGATCGTCGTCCCGTCCAGTATTTATCAATTTCTACACAAATCCACCAATTTTTTTAGCACATCGTAATTGTTACGTTTTTTCTAATGGAGGAAACACGCAGTGAATAGTGAAGAACTCGAAAAAAGTCTCAAAGGCGAATTCGAGAGTTATGTTAACGGACTCCTGGTACAAACGCGCGCGGATGTATCCGAATTTCAAATCAAGATCGAAGCCGAAATGGAAAAGCATCGTGCCCAACTGGATGCTGCGTTTCAGGGTTTCACTGCGCGCTTCGAAAACGTGCCGGAGTTCGACGGCGGATTTAAAGAATCCGTTATCGAGCACCTGAGATTGGCTCGCGATGAGGGTGCAAAGATCACTGCCACCGCGATCGCTGAGGCCGAAGAGCTTGAAAAGGCGTCGGAGCCGAGAGCCAACCTGTCGGATCTAAGGGAAGCCATTTTTGATATCAGCAGCAAGGATTCGCAGTCGGCGATCCTCAAGGCACTGATAATCCACGCCGCCAAGTACACACCCCGGGGCGTCTTCTTTATCGTCAAGAATGCTCATTTTATAGGCTGGAAACTCTTTGGCAAGGAAGCCGGTGACGGCGAGAACGTCGTCCGAGAGATCCACTTTCCGATCGATGCGGATTCGATACTCGGTGCGGCAGCGAAAAAACTTGCGTCGGTCGACGGTTCGTTCGGGACATACGCCGAGGATCACGTTTTTCTCGATCCCCTGCGATTTGGAAAGCCGGACCGAATGTACGCTATACCGCTGATCGCCCGCGGACGCGGAGTTGCGGTCCTCTACGCAGATTATGGGCACGAAGGCGTTTCCGTTAGTACGGACGCTCTGGAAATGCTTGTCAAGGTCGCCGGTCTGACCGTCGAACTGCTCGCCTCGGCCAAGACCGTCGAACCGGAAGGCAAACAGCCTGAAAGGGCTGATTTCGCGGAAACACATTTTGAGGAAGAGACAGCGGCGGCCACACCGCCGGCCGCGGACCCGTTTTACGAAACGGTCGCGGAACCACCGGCACCACAGGTTTTCTCGACACCCTTTCCGGAGCCAAATTTCGGGAACACCTTTACGCAGGATCAATCGTTCACGCAAGATCGATCGTTTACGTCCGATCAGCCGTCTCCGACCGACCAATCATTTACGGCGGATCCACCGTTTAGGGCAGATCAGAACTTCACCCCGGATCAGCCGTTCGCGGACTCGCTAACGGAACCCGCGACAAGTGGTTTTGAGTTCAAGCAAAACTTTGATGAGGGAGCCGAATTCACTCCGGCCATCGCCGAGGCGCCGATCGAACCGCCATCATCGACTCCATTTGCGGAATTCGAAAGTTCACCGTTGATTACGGATTTCGAGAGCATGTCGCCTCCGGCAGCTGAATTCGAGACGCCGATACCGACCGCTGACTTTGGTACCATCCCAGATACTGTCCCGCCGCCAATGGACGACGGCGATCTTTCCGCCCAGCTCCGCGCGTTCGATTTACCAGCTGCCGCGGAACCAGTAGTTCAGGCGGTTCCCGTTAACGAGCCGGCAATGGTATTTGACACGCCGGCACCGGTCGCCGAGTCGCCGAGTTTTGAGAACTCACCCTTTGGCGGGACCGCCGATCAGTTTCAGCCAGCCGGCATGCCTGCAGCAGCGGCACCAGTAGTTGAACGAATCGTTGCAAAACCGGCCGGGACTCGGCTGAGTGACCGCCATGTCGATCTGCCGATCGAGGTAGCCGAAGACGAACGACGCCTGCATAACGACGCACGGCGCTTCGCCCGACTTCTGGTCTCCGAGATCAAGCTATACAACGAAAAGAAGGTACAGGAAGGGCGCGAAAACAACGACCTTTACGAACGCCTACGCGAGGCAATCGATCGTTCGCGGGAAATGTACGATAAACGAGTACAGACGCCGGTATCGTCTAAATTCGATTATTTTCACTATGAATTGGTCAATTCACTCGCTGAAGGAGATGTGGAACGACTCGGGCCCAGGTACCCGGGACCAAGCTCCTGATACCAATTGACCTAAAAAGATAGTAAAGCCGTCAGACAGGGGTCTGGCGGCTTTTGTGATAATGCGAACTGGAAACTGGAAATGCCTATTGTTCGATTTTTTCGGACGGGAACACCGGTCGGGTCGGCCCTGGATTATCGGGAGATGTGTGCCGATGGGATATCTTCCAATCCTTGCCTACCAACTTGAAGATCAGAGTCATTCGGCCGGAGGCGCTTTCGAGCTTATGATCGTTCTCCTGGGATTGTTTCCATTTGCAACTTACATAGGCCGCAGTGCGGCCAAGCATTTCTATGCGTAACCCAGTGATCTCGATATTCACATTGGTCAGTTTCGCGTATGTTCGATCGACGTTGGTCTTTACGCTGTCCCAGCCGATCGTGGCCGAACCGTTATTATTAAAGATCAGCAATCGGGAGCTCTTTTCATAAAGGCTCATGACCTTATCGGCGTCCACTTGTTTGATACCTTCGATGAGCCTGTCAAATGCATCGTGGACGCCCTTAGCAGGATCCGCCTTCGCCGGGGCGGCCTTCTGCCCAAAGGCGACGGCTGCAAAAACCAACACTACGGCAACTAATCCAAAGATCTTCCTAATGTTATTCATATTTCCCTTTTTTCAGAAGTCACCTGTGAGTTTATTATTGCCCATCTTTGAAATGCAACACGAGAGTTCGCAAGACAGCCTTTTGCACTATTTCGTCTGGCTGATAACCGAGGTTGCACCTTTTGGTTGCCTGCGATTCTTCGGTCGAGCGAAAAATGCCCGCTGCGGCCTCTACCAGCTGAAGACCGAGTATTCGGTACGCTTATTGCTTGACGAATCTGCATTGGTTGAAGAACTCCCGCCTCAACTTCTCTTTCCCCGCTAGAAAAAGCAAATTGTGGAGGGAACTAAATGCATTTCAACAGGATATTTCTAATGGCGACGCTGCTCGCCCTCATCCTTTTCGCTGCTTCGATCGTCGTTGCAAATCCAGCCCGGACTATCAATCTTCCGGCCGCAGGGTTCGGCCACTTCGAAGACGACGATGAGATCCCCGACGTAACTGATCGTGTCGCGCGAATCAGTTTTGTTAGAGGTGACGTGAAGATCAAACGTGCCGACAGCGACACGTGGGAACGTGCGTCTCTGAACCTGCCGATCGTAGAGGGCGACGAGATCACAACGTCGGCTGACAGCCGGCTGGAGATCCAGTTTAATAACTACCGCCACTTGCGGCTTGCCGAAAACGGCTACATAAAGATCGTCAAGCTTTTTGACGAGGGCATCGCGGTAAGTGTTCCGCAGGGAACCGTGAATATCCGAATCACGGAATTCGATAAGGACCGCTCGTATTTCGAAATGGATGGTCCTAATACGACCATCGCATTACAGCGGGCAGGGTCTTACAGGTTAGACGCCGGAGGGCCGGGCTCACAGGAAATTCGTCTCCGTGTTACGGATAGCGGCGAGGCACGCGTATATTCGGAAGCTTCCGGCTTCACCCTCAAAAACGGCCGCAGCGCCCGCGTATTCATCGGCGGGACTAATGCCGGCGAATGGGAACCGGGTGATGCCTCGCTTGTCACAGATGAATTTGACACCTGGGCGATCGGCCGCGACGCGACAATAGCAAAATCACTCCAAAAAGCGTACTACGATAGGTATTACGACAGCGACATTTATGGAGCTGACGATCTCAATGATTTTGGCGAGTGGGTCTACACCCAGAAATACGGTTATGTTTGGCGCCCCTACGGCACAGCGACGAGCCCGTACGCGAGCTGGTCGCCTTATCGGTACGGCCAGTGGCGATGGGTGCCGCCATACGGCTGGACCTGGGTAAATGACGAACCTTGGGGTTGGGCGACTTACCATCACGGCCGTTGGCTATTCGATTCGGGGAATTGGTACTGGTCACCTTACGGCTACTATAGATACAGCCGAAGTTGGTGGTCTCCGGCCCTGGTGATAGTTTCGGTATTTAATAGCAGCGTCTGCTGGTATCCTCTGCCCTACGATTACGGGTATTTCAATTTCAATCGTTACTATCACTCGCATGGCGGCTGGAACGGTGGTCACCATGGAGGGCCCGGTAACAACAGTCCTGGCCGCGGCCCCGTCTCGACACCGACACCAGCGGTAGCCATTTTACCAGGTGGACCATTGACCAAAATCCGGGGACCAAAGAAATCGCCGTTTGAATCGGTCCCTACGACCGCTGTCGTAAGTGTTCCGGCCGATCAATTCGGCGGCTCGACCAGGAACATTCAGAAAACGACGCTCGCAACCTCTCCGGCTGTCCTCGCTCAGGTGCCGGACGATCGTAAGGCGACCCCCGTTTTGCCGACGTTCAATGAGACCAGGGGCCCTCGCCGGTTGGACGTCGCTACGGATAAGCCGCGAATCGCAGAGGTTGCGACGCTCAAAACCGGGGCGACGCCGCGCTCAACCGATGAGCCGCTTGACCAGCAACTTCGAACCAACCGGGTCTTTGGCGGGCGACCGCCGGTTACGAACAAAGATGTAAGAAATGATCCAAAGAGCGAATCCCAGCCGAGCAGTATGCCGGTAAGAACCGGTGCGGTCGATCGTCCCCCTCGGGTGACTCCGAACACGAATTCCGAAGACATTCGCAAACCTACGCGAAAAACTGGCGGCGATGATATCCAAGAAACCAATGTGCGGGAGACGCCTCGTGACATCAGGCCGCCTCGGCAGGAAACGCCTCGCGAAATAAGGCCACCTCGGCAGGAAACGCCAAAGTACGAGGTTCCCATCCGAGAGTCGCCACCGCCGAGAAGTGTCCAGCCAACTCGGAATGAGACGCCGACGCCAACAAAGCGGCCGGATGCTCCGTCAAAGTCGGAGCCACCGCCGAAGGCCGACTCGAAACCACCGGACAAGCCCCGGCCGACTCCTTCCGAGTCAAAAGTCGAGAAAAAGAAAGATGGTTAGCAGTAAGGCTAATTAATTAACATGCAACGGCCTCGCGACTAGCTGTCGCGAGGCCGTTTATTATGCTCGTATATTCTAACTCTTTAAAAATATTGTCCTGTCGATCGCATTCTGGTCACCTATCACCACAAAGCGAATGTTCTTCATGTATTTCGTCGCAACCGCGAGGACGTCTGCCGCTTTTACTTTTCGCACGCCATCCAGAAACTTTTCCGAGTTCCGCCATCCACCTCCGACAAGCTCATATCTCGCTAACTCCCCGACTTGCGCGGAATTTGTCTCCTGGTCTAGGTAATAGGTTGTCAGGAAATAGCCGGGAACATTTGTAAATTCGTCACTTTCGATCTCGGCGGTTCGCATCTTCGTTATCTCGTTGAGCATTACGCGGACCGCTTGGTTGGCATCGACGGCCGTGACATAGATATCGCCGGAATTTGCTGTCCGATTGTCCATATCCGCATCCGGAGCGTACGAAAGATTGCGCTTGGTCCGCACCTCTTCATAGACGCGGCCCTTCAATATAGCGATCGCGACCCGCATCGCGTAATAGTCGGGGCTCGAAAGCGACGGTGCCGAGAAAATGCCCTTTATATAATTGGTCGATAGCGGACGGGGCGTGATCTCAAGGCTCGGCGCGGAAAACGTCAGCTGCGGTAGCGCAGAATCTTTATAATCCCCTTTTGGCAACCCCGAAAATGATGCCGTCACGGCTTTTTTCAGATCATCTACCTGAATGTCGCCCACAACGATCAGTAACAAATGCGATGTCTGCAAGAGCTTTTGATAATACGCACGCAATTCGACCGGTGTAAACTTTGTGACGGTTTCGACCGTTCCAGAAGGACTGTTCGCATACGGATGGCCGGCGTAAACGACCTTTTCCTCAAGCGAACCGAGAGCGCTATCGGGACTTGCGTTAGCGTTTCGGAGGCCAGCCAGAGCGACACTCCTGATACGCTCGACGTCATCGGCGGCAAAGGTCGGATTCAACACGACATCCGTAAACGCATCCCACGAACGGACAAAGTGTTCTGACGTAGTCGTCATCGACATGGCTCCAAAATCAAAGCCCGATCCTCCGCCGATCACCGTACCGGTTTGGGCCAGCTCCTTTCGAAGAGTTTCCCGCGGGTACTTTTTGCTTGCCTCGGTCGCGACGGAGAGCGCAAGATTTTCGATCCCGGCGTTTGGGGCAGATTGATTTCGCACGCCTCCCTTGACAAACAGTCCCGCGGAGACGGTCGGCGAACTGGACCGCCGCTTGAATATGACCTTCAGTCCATTAACGTCAAACTCCGTCACGTTGGCGGTCGGCGAGGTTGTTGTCTGCGAATAGCCCGCGAAGACTGAGGTCAAAAGGATAAGCAAAACTAGTAGAAACTTCATATTAATTCTTTCGGGAAGATCTATTTTCCTATCAGATCAGTTTCGGTCAGGTTCGAGGCCTTCTGCGCGGCGGGGGACAACATCGCAAGGCCGATATGCGGTTTTCCGGTTATATAGGTCGAGATATATTTGTTGATATCATTCCGGTTGATGCCGCGCAAGTTCGTGTAGTAACCGCGATAATAGTCGGTACCCGTCGACGACCACCAGAATCCGAGTGTATGCGAATAATCGCTCAGTTTTTCCCGCATAAACAGGTCGCGTGCCTCGACCAGCGTCTTGGCATTCGCGAGTTCCTCGTCCGTGAAATAATTTGGGTCATTAAAATGCGACATCTCATTGTAAACCGCTGCCGCTGCAGCCTTTGCCTTGTCCGGTGTTGTTACGAACGTGACCCTAATCGGACCGACATTTCGCTGGGTGAAATAATGAACGTCAACCGAGACCGCAAGCCCGCTGTCGACAATGGCCCGCTGAAGACGCGAATCGGGCTGAGAGACGATGAATGAAAAGACGTCCGCCGCATATGTCGACGCATTGTCTTTGCCGATCGACGGGCCCTGCCAGCCAAGCTGCATTATCACGCTTTCAACATCCTGATTTACAAAGATACCTTCGCTTTTGGAGAGCGGCGGATGGTCGACGAGCGGAAACTTTACAAACGGATCATCGCCCTTTTTCCATATTCCGAACAGTTCCTCTGCCATTGCAAAGACCTTTTCCGGCAGAACATCGCCGCTGACGATCAGTGCTGAGTTATTCGGAACGTAATATCGCGACTGAATGATCCGCATCTTCTCCGTCGTAGCGGTCGCGACCGTTTCGCGGGTTCCACCAGGGCTCTTTCGCGAAGGGTACTTGTAAAAGAGCTTATCCATCATTGTCCGCTCAAGGTAATAACCCGGTTCGGACTGCTGACGGTCGAGCTCGCCGAGAACGACCTGGATCTCCTGTCGAAACTCTTCCTCGTCAAAGGTCGGAAATAGCATTGCGTCACGCATAGCCCGCATCATGGTCGAGACGTTCGAACTGGTCGCGGTGAAGTAGTAGTTTACGTACTCTTCCTGGGTAGAGCCGTTACGGACATACCCGCTCTTATCAAGCTCGTTGAGATAGGCGACATCGCCGATCTGGGACTTTAGCTTGAGTTGCTCGGAACAGTTCTTACCCATGAAATAGTCCATCTGATTGATGCTCTTGGCATAGTCACAACGAAATATGCCGACCGCCTTATTGAGCTTGAAGAACATATGTTCATAAAGGTGTGACAGTCCGTTCAATTCGGGCGGCTCGGTAAACGAACCATTCCGGACGGCGATCTCCACCGTCACGAGCGGTACGCCCGAATCGGGATAAACGATCACCTCGAGCCCGTTTGCGAGCACCTTACTGACATACGGTATCTTGACCGCTACATGAGTGCGGACGGGACGGTCCGCCGAGACAGGGGCGGCCTTTTGACCGAAACCGGCGCCGAGCATCGAGAGGAGAAGAATTGGGACAAAAAGGATTTTTTTCACTGGAAACTCCGGAAGTTATGTGTTCGAGCCGCTTGTAAGGGCCTGAGTCTTTCTAATAATCTAGCATACAGAATCTAAATTTTCGGCAGAGTCTAAGATATTGCTGGAGACCAAAAACTATGGAACGCGACAATATGATGCACGGAGCCCGCACGGCGTTGAATACAGATATGGATATTCGTGCATGGGCTGAAAATTACCTCAAGGAAAAAACCCGCGAGGAGAATACGCAGATGACTCCGGAAGAGTTTGAGAAATACTGGAAATATCACAAACCTGAAATAATGCATGCAGGAGCGGCCGAAGCAATGGCTGCCTTCAGAGATGACAAAAGAAACGGGACTGAGTCTTGAGTTGTAAGTCGTGAATTCCATTCGTCATCTTGTAATTAATACTTAAGGCGTCCTTCAATACTCCCCGCTCCATATTACCGGCGAAAACAGGTGGAACTCTTTTAGCTTGTCGAGTTGGACGAGGACACGTCATGTCACCGACATTTGTTAGCAAGGATGAGGCACCACCGCGGGCCGAGTGGCTGACGGACGGTCAAGGGCTTTAACCCAATACATCGCGATTCGTCATCGAAAACGTCGCTTAAAAATGGCCAAGATGATAATAATTTCGATGACCAGGTTTTCCCGACTTTATATATCTGACTGACGACAATACTCGTTAGAAACAAAGCGTTCTCATCCCCTCCGGTTCGCCAATATTTTAACGAATGAACCTGAGCGGAGCTCGTCGAGCGTAATGCTAGTTCTGCGGGTGGCTTCGTCGGCGGTTATGGCTCCGCAGTTTATAGCCCGGAGGAAGTAGTTGAGCAGGCCCTGGCCGGTGGCGGCGTCGTCGAAGATGTCGCCGACAAGCGTTGCTCGGGCGGCTTTTTCGATAAAGTTGCTGAGGCGTTCGCTGGCGGTGTCGAGGCCCTCGAGAAAGAAGGTGAAAACCGCGGCGTACCGCGTGGGAAGCTGTCCGGGGTGAAGGTCCCAGCCCTGATAGAACGCATTCGCGAGTGAGTGACGGCACTCGTCGTAGTGGAGTTTCCAGGAACGGTGAACTGCCGTGTTGTTTTCGGCTATCTGCTCGGGCGTGAGGGCGTCCCCGCGGTGTGGGGCGACGGGCATGACATTTGTGGCACCATCGGAGAGCCAAACGCCGGTTCCGCCGAGCGATACCTGCATAAAACTTCGCGCAAAATCGCACGCGGGATGAAGCATGCCCTGGTACGCCGCGGTGATCTCGCAGCTCGCCGTGTAATCGTAAACGCCGAAATGTGCTGCCGTGCACCGTCCGCGGGCCGCGTCAAGCAAATGTGGCATCGCAATACGGCCATCTGCGGCGATGATCGATTGCGGTGTCTCGATCATCATCTCCATCTTCAGCGAGTTTGCGGCGAGACCGAGCTTTGGTTCGATCTCGTCAAATATATCGGCGAGTGCTGTGACCTGTTCGGGCGTGACGATCTTTGGCAGGGTCACGACAAAGTTTGCGGGGAGCTTTCCGCCCAAGGTGGTGAGGAATAGATCGAGTGTCCGCATGCTGCGCGAGTGAAGATCTTCGCTAAACGTCTTGATCCGGATCCCAATAAACGGCGGCAGAGTTCCAGCATCGATACCTTTCAATACTTCTTCGGCGGCGGTGACTGCGTGGCCGTCCTCCTCAGCGTCGGGGCGTGTGCCGTAACCATCTTCGAAATCGATCCGGAAATCCTCGACCGCCTCGCGTGCGAGTTTTTCGCGTACACGCTCAAAAACGATATCGCGAATCCTTTCGGGAATATCGAGGGCTGAGCCAAACGTCGCCGCGTCCGGCGCGAACGTTTCGAAGAAACGCGTCGCAAGCTGGCCAAGCCGGACAGCCGTATCGGCTTTGAACAAGTGTGCCCCGCCGTAAACGGTATGAACCGGCTGGCGTCGCGGCGTTTCGCCCGGAAAGCGTTTCGCGAACGAAGTAAGTGACGGTCGGAGTCGCGAGGTGATGGTCTCGATGGTTTCAAGTGATAGCGATATTGTCATAGCGAGTGATACTTGTAGCTCTGTTTAACCTGCCTCCAGCTTTAGCTGGAGGTACCGTCGTTAAAGGGCCTCTCTTCTCATTCTTCCCTCGATCAGCCCATGCGGTTCCTCAGTCGGCCAGAAGATCGCGTGGTTCTCTTTTTCGCCAAACCGTGTGACATCGACCGGAATGCAGTGGATATTTGGTAATGAGAATGCGATCTCGACCACGTCGGGGTGTTGATCGAGCACGGCTTCGCCCACTGCGTGGAGCGTGTGCTGCACGGACAAACTGTCGTGCTCGGCAAAGGTGTCGAGTATCGTCTGGCGGACATCATTCCACAGCTCCTCGGTCGCCGCTTCCGGGTGCATATACATCCAGTTTGCCTTGACCGCCGTACAGAATATGCGGTCGGTAACCTCGGGCAGCGTCGTTAGCTTGTTCTTCTTAAAACCGGCAAAGCCTGAGCGGGTGGTCTTGATGACGGTCAGATCCTCGAGCCCCGACTCGACCGATGTTTCGTCGCGGGTCATCCTGATCGCGGTCGTTCGCTTCTCACCGCCGCTTTTTGTAAATGCGTGCGGATGCGGCCGGGCGTTCACCGGAATGCGGGTGTATTTATGTTCGATAATATCGATTGATACGCGCGAGACCTCTTTGTTTTCCGCAAGGAAGTAACGCGCCAGCCGCAACCCAAAACTCTCGATCTCCTCGATCTCCGCGGTCTGGGCGGCGAGCGCGTAGACCGTGTTTTTCATCGTGTCCGTCGGCAGGCAGTTGCTATTGTCGCCTTCGACGTGGACATCGTCAAAATCACCCTCGAACGCGATCTTGACGTTGATATTTTGCAGCTCATGCCAATCGCCCCGTCGAAATACTTTCATCAGGCGAACGCGTGATTTGCCGTAATTGTTGTGGACCAGTTGAACTGACATAGATTTAGCTCCCGCGATACGTTGAATATCCAAAAGGGTTCAGCAAAAGTGGAACGTGGTAATGCTGCGACACATCGCTGACGACGAAGGTGATCGTGATCTTCCGGTAAAAACTCTCGACTTCGCGGTCGCGGAAATAGGGGCCGACATCGAATGTGAGACGGTGAACCGCGGCCGTCAACGGTTCGTCAGTCGAGACCAGATCACGTGCTCGGCCGTCGCTGTCCGTTGCCTGACTGCCCAATTCTTCCCAGTGGCCACTTTCTGTTTGACGATCGAGTCGCACAACGACGCCTGCGGCCGGGCGGCCGATCGAAATATCAAGAATATGTGTCGTTATAGCACTCATTGCGATAAAAGCTTCCTTAGCCGGATCTCGGTTATTTTTTCCTGTTCGCCGGCCGCGATCGCGATCTCGTTATCTCGGTCATTGCCAAGCCGGGCCCGGCAAATTTCCAACATTTCAGCTCCACTTTTGCCGGTAGCACAGACGATGAAAATGAATCCGAACTTGTCGAAATACTCGCGGTTCCCAGCCGCGAGGTCGTTTTTTAGCTGCTCGTCCGCGGATCTCATTCCGGCCTGTTCACGCGAGGACCATTGGGCGGATCGTGCCTGCTGTGCCGGAGCCGCTTTGGTCCCGCCGATCATCGGATGAGCCCGAAAGGCCTCAAGTCGATCCGATGTCTCGACGTCGCTCCAGATCGAAGCGGCAGCCGCGATCAACTCATTTTCAGACGAAAACGGACGACAAGCAGCCATCAGGCTCGCCCATTTTACCGACCCGCAGCAGTCCCTAAACATCGATTCGGCATCGGCTTCGTGGGCCCGATTGATTCTTTCAAGAGCGTCGTTCATCCGGCGATCCTGCCAAACAGCCGCAAGCGGCTGACGCCGCCGTCCGGGTAAATGTTTAGCCGGGCGTGTGTCACGTCTCCGAGATCGGCGAGTTCATGAACAAACGTGTGCCGCGTGTGAGGCAGCAGCTTTCTATTTGGGAGCAACTCCTGCCAAGCGATCGATTCGAGTGCCGTACTCGAGTCGGCGCGTCCGACATCGATCGAACAACCCTCGGGATAGTTTCCCTTGAAATGGGACGTATCTACCTCGACGCGGGTGAGCGTTCCAGGCGCTCCGAGTTTGACAATGCACCAATCGTGTCCGGGGCCGCGTCGCCGCTGCGACTCCCAACCGTCGCTCATATCCCTAGCCAGGCCGGGCATTATCAAGTTGTGCCGATGGCCAAAGAACATATCGCTCGCGAGCGGAACATCGCCGCCATTTTCCGCAGCCGCGAGATCGATCTCGCTGTTTCGCCTTTTTAGTGCATCCCAGTCGGGCAGCACATTTCCGTGCACACGCAGACGCGCAACCCCTCCGTCGGGGTAGATCTTGAACCGCAAGTGCGTGAAGCGGCCCGCGTGATCTATCGGAAACTTATTCTGCGAATCGCCCGATAGCGCCGACTCCGGCAAGATCGAGACCCACCGCGTTTCGGTACCCCGTAACTGATCAATATCCGGCTGCCCATCGACCGCGCAAGCCTCAAGCGAGCAATGCGACGGGTAATTTCCCCTAAAAAATGCGGTGTCGATCACAACGCCCTTGATCTCGCCGGGCATCCCCAGGCGAATGATGCACCAGTCGAACGTCTCGTCGAGCCGGGGCGAACGCCGCCGCCGCGATTCCCACCCGTCCATCCATTTTCCCAGATCGGTGTATTTTCCCTCGATCCAGATCGGAGCGGCGGCCTTGAGTAAGTTTTCCTTCGGCGCAAAAAAATCGTCGTTGGCAAAAAGCACGGCTCCGCCAAGGTTTTCGGAGGCGAGGTCAATTAGCTCGGTAAAACTCATAATGGCTACAATAACAAATCCTAAAACTCGACCTTCCAAAGGCGCGCCGTAACGCCATGGCGACCGGTATCTTCATTAAATTCCTTATCGGCTATACGATCGAAAACCAATTGATTATTGTTTACCCACCGAAGACATAACGTAGTGTCAACATTCTTTTGCGTCAAGGCGTGTGGTTCTGAATTGGAGGCTAACGAAGTCACCCAAATTGTGGAGCGGCCCCAAAACTTCAAATCGGCACGAACCTTCATCGGCGTCGGTTCAAAGGTCAAATAGGCAACGTTCTTTCCGTCCGGCGATGGTACTGGAAGACCAAAAGCTTGTTTGGGACGAACAATTACATGTTTCGATTTGCCGTCCGGCGAACTGATCACAATTCCGGTTTTTGTGGCGAAGACAAGCTGAGAACTATCAGCAAACCACGGATTCCACGATGGCTTTGAATAATCCCAACCTTCATCGGGATGAACGATCATTTCACCAAGATTCGACCAGGAAGTCTTCTGTCGGTCGAAAACCAACAAATGTAGTCCGGGGTAACGATCGGTCGGCGCGACGGCAATATACCTACCGTCGGGCGACGGTATCAAGAGTGCGTTGAAATCGAGTTGCTTATTATATGTAGCAATTTCTCGATCTAAACTTTCGATTGTTGCCCTATCAAAGTCACTCGAAATCGAATATCCTCCGGGCGAAGTTTGTGTTTTGATAACGTTCTTATACGAATCTTTTAACCAGAAAACAGAATCAGTATTTGGAAGAAAAGATACCCGTTCTAACGTTTGTGTTGGCTCCTGCACATTCGGCAACCGCCCTTTGGAAACGACCGCTCCGTCAAGTGATACCGTCGAATACTCGCCGTCACGAAAGCAATGTACGCTCTTGCCGTCAGATGCCCACCCTTCGAGAAATTGATCCGAAAGAGCTTTCTTAGTCTGGATATTACCATCCAGATCCATGACCCAAACCTCAGACACCAAATTCGATCTGCCAAACCCGCCGGACCCTCCTTCTCGCCACCAACCAGTGCGTACATAGGCGATAAGAGAACCGTCCGAATTAGGAATGGGGTTGTACGCATTTTCAGTCTCCGATAGAAGGGTCTCTTTCGGTCCGACCGTACGTTTCCTTTCCGTATCAGCCTTTATTACGGCTGGAGTCGGAGTCCCGGATGAATTTGCAGAGACCGTATTTTCCCGATAATCACATGCGGTATTACCGAAAGTGACAAACACGGTCAACGACATGATTATGACCACAGTCTTCAGCATTCTTAATTCAACAGCCGCTTGCTTATTACCTCATTGCTTTTCACGTAATCACTAAATTTCCGGTCTTTACGCCTAACGATCGACCGTCTTTAATAATACTTTGACCTCCAACATACATTTCTTCGATAACGCCGCACAACTCCATTCCTGTATACGGCGTGAGTTTATGTCGGTGTTCGATGATCTCGGGCGTTACCTTGAACTCGGCGTCCGGGTTGAAAACAACGATGTCAGCGTCGAAACCCGCAGCGAGTTTACCTTTTCTGTCGTCAAGTCCCGCGAGTTTTGCCGGGGCCTCGGACATCAAGCGGGTGAGGTGAGTGAGTCCAAAGCCGCGTTCCCGGAAATTTGTCCACATGACGGGAAGGCTGAACTGCAGGGCCGAGATCCCTCCCCAGGCGTCCATGAAGTCGCCGGAACCCAACTTCTTGAGTTCCGGTGTACACGGCGAATGATCGGAAACGATCATGTCGATCGTGCCGTCGGCGACAGCTTCCCAGAGTTTCTCTCGGTTTTCGCGTTCACGTACCGGTGGGCAGCATTTGAAATGCGTGTCCCCATCGCCGATATCTTCGGCCGCAAAAGTCAGATAATGCGGACACGTCTCGACCGTAATCGGCAGACCCTGGCCCCGGGCCGCACGAAGCAGGCCAAGCGAATCGGACGATGAATGGTGGACGATGTGGACTCGGGCGCCCGTTTCGCGGCAAAGTCTGACCATCAACGCGATCGCGGCGTCCTCGGCTTCGCGCGGACGCGAGCGAAGGAATGTGTTGTAAGCTCGGGGATCATCGTGTGCGATGGACGACGCGGCATCTTCGATCGGCCCATCAAGCTCAGCGTGCACAAGCAGCACTGTGCCGAGGCGAGCAATCTCTGGCATCGCGATCCGCAGATCTGCTTCGGTCACATGCGGAAATTCATCAACTCCGGAATGGATCAGAAAGCACTTAAACCCTCGCACACCTCGGTCGACGAGCGGCTCTAGTTCATTCACATTTCCCGGAACAACCCCGCCCCAAAACGCCACGTCGACCGAGCACTGGCCCCTAGCCGCCGCGAGTTTTATGTCGAATGCCTCCGCTGTCGTTGTCGCGGGGATCGAGTTTAGCGGCATATCGACGATCGTCGTGACGCCGCCCGCCGCGGCCGCTATCGTAGCGGTTTCGTATCCTTCCCAGGCCGTGCGGCCCGGCTCGTTGACATGAACGTGGCTGTCGACAAGCCCCGGCATGACAACCAAGTCGCCCGCATCGACAATATTCGCTCCACCGGAGATGGTTGACCATTCGCCAACGGACACGATCTTCCCATTCTCAAAATGGACAGCCGCCGGTTGAACTCCGGACGGTAGCACGACTCTTTGACTGCGAATAATATGGAGCGACATCAGCCAAGATGATAGCGCGAAATCATGATCGGACAGAATCGGCGGCCGTGCTCGTTGGGCACGTGCAATCACGACAGCGTTTGCGCGACGTAGACAGAATTGACTGAAATGGAGCCCGTGTAGGGATTTGGGAACTCGATGTTGTGTGCCTTTGCCGAGTTGAATACTTTTCTGAGATGGGCGGTGAAGTCAGAGGTCGCCGGATCGTTGGACCACAGTGCGAAAATGCCGCCGGGTTTTAGCTGGCGGCTGACTCGTGCGAGTCCCTCCGCAGTATAAAAAGACTCGTTATTCTTGTCGAGAAAATGTTCAGGCGAATGGTCGATGTCCAGTAGTACCGCGTCGAATCTTCGCCCCGGTGCAGCGACATCAAATCCCGTCCGGGCGAGTGCGAAAAAATCCCCTTGACGCAGCTCACATCTTGGGTCGTTCGAAAGGATTTCGCCGAGCGGTACCAGACCGACCTGATGCCAATCGATCACCGGTTGGAACAGATCGATGACCAGTAACCTGTGTAACTTCTTATTTTTCAACGTTTCGGCGGCGGTATAGCCGAGCCCCAGGCCACCGATCACAACATCCAGTTCACCTTCGAGCGGCGAGAGGCCGAGTGTTGCGAGCTGTTGCTCGGCTTCGGTAAAGAGGCTCGACATCAGGTATTCGTCGCCGAGTTTGACCTCAAAAACCTCGCGGTCATCCAAGCGGGATTCCAGGCGTCGGCGAAGCGTTAGATCGCCAAGCGGTGTTTTTTCATATCCGAGCTCTTCAACCTTCAAAGTCAGTTCCCTCTCAACCAGATCTCGTTCCGAGTGTACCCGATACGGGTGACGAAAGCCGACGCCATAAAGAAAAAAAGAACGACATCGCTGCCGCTCTTTTTTTACCATCGATCTTTGTGATCTGCTTATCTAAATGAAAGAGATTCTTAAGCTGGGTATAGGTTACTTAAGCTTTGACCCAATGAATTTTATCCATTCGTAAGGCTTTTTGACGATGGGCATCAACGTAGATACAAGTGACCTGTCGTCTGACCTGAGCTCAGGCCCGTCCTTTTTCAAACGCTCCGGCAAATCGAGTGGCCGGTCGAACGATGCCGCCTTTGAGGTTGAATTTGTTTGACCGACCGTGATCACTACCGGTTTGAAGAGGGCCTGCTGGTTCAACGAACGACGATCATTGCGAACCCGCATGGAGTACCGCCCATTATTGCCAGCATTTCGTGAGGCACGGGCAGCCACAACTTTGCGTTCGACGGCGGACAATTCGTCGGGTTCGTCGGGTGATTCTTCATTCGAAACGACCGCGAGCTCATCACTGAAGCGCTGATCAGAAAGCTCCGCGACATTACGGGGCCCATAATTTACCGCCGGATACGCGACTTTGGCTGGCTCGCGAATCCCCGGATATACAATAAAAGCGACGTCCAGACAAATAACAGCTATGATTCCTAATATTAATTTTCGCATATGAAGTGTTAAGCATTATTTATCAATGACCAACCATGCTTAAGCATTAGTATAACCTTTTCGGACAAAAGTTGTAAAAGAAATCCATCATTCGCATTTATTAGGCTCCCGCGCAGTCGCGGGCAAGTCTGCAATCGGGCTTTCACCAATTGGCTCGATAGTCTACAATTCGTTCTGCAACCTGATCACAATTAATACCGGCAAGGCCCCAAAAAGGGGGCTGTGAAACGCGAGAAAGACGATGGCTACAGATAATAACGATGCTGCTGTTGTTGTACCGGCCCAACCACACCTTGCACGGCGGCTCGGCCTGTTCGACGCGACGATGATCGTGATGGGCGGCATTATCGGCTCGGGGATCTTTATGAACCCGTATGTTGTCGCCCAGCAGGTGCACACTCCATTTCTGGTACTCGGAGCATGGGCATTCGGCGGACTTGTGGCCATTGCAGGTGCCTTCGTTTATGCCGAGCTTGCCGAACGGCGTCCGCAGACCGGCGGTCAATATGCTTATTTTCGCGATGCTTATCATCCTTCGCTGGCGTTTGTTTACGGATGGTCGCTGCTGCTGGTGATTCAGACGGGCGGGATGGCGGCGGTGGCCGTCACTTTTGCCCGATATTTTATTGAGCTGACAGGGATCGGCCTCAATGACTGGATTGTTGCGCTTATTGCTCTCGGTACCCTGACGGTCATCAACTGTTTCGGCGTCCGGGTGGGCAGCACGGTCCAGAACATCCTCATGACGCTGAAGATCGCGGCAATCGTCGTGCTTGTCGTGTGCGGATTTGCTCTAGCAGCACCGTCCGGTGCACCTTCGGCGGTACTTCTCGACCGACCAGTTTCGCTCGATCTGATCACGGCAATGGGTGCAGCCCTGATACCCGTAATGTTCGCGTATGGGGGCTGGCAAACGGCGTGCTTTGTTGCCGGTGAACTCCGGGAGCCGCAGCGTGATCTGCCGCGAGGGCTGCTGATGGGTGTCGTCGGTGTCGTCGTGCTGTATTTGAGCGTGAATCTTGTTTGTATCTACGTGCTCGGTGTCGACGGCCTCATGCAGACAAAAACGCCGGCGTCGGAAGTTATGCGGATCGCACTCGGCAAGACGGGAGCAAAGATCATCGCCGTCGGCATCGCGATATCCACGCTCGGTTTTTTGAGCCAGAGTGTGCTGACCGCCCCGCGGGTCTATTTTGCGATGGCTGACGACGGCCTTTTCTTCAAAAAGGTCGCGTGGGTCAATCCAAAAACGCTCGTTCCGGTGGTTGCGATCGTTTTGCAGGGCGTATGTGCGATGATCATCGCCGCCTCGGGCAAGTACGAACAGATCCTCAATTACGTGGTATCCGTCGACTTTATCTTTTTCGGTCTTGCGGCAACCTGTGTATTTATTTTTCGCCGCCGGGACAGCACGGAGACGAAGTTCAAGATACCGTTCCATCCCTACACGACCATTTTCTTTATTGCGGCATGTTTCTTTGTGGTCGCGAATACGCTTTACAAATATCCCGAAAACAGTCTTATCGGACTCGGCATAATGGCTGTCGCGGTCCCTGTCTACTTTCTATGGAAACCAAAAAAGTGAGGGCGATGCAATCGCCCTATATGAATTGGGCAAAGCTGCGATCGTCCGCAAAATTCAATCTGGCCACAAGCGGAATGCCGAACGTTCTTCTGTGTGACCTGCCGTTCGAAAAAGAAGAGCTTGAGCTGACTTACGGCGTTTACGGATACGAACCGCTGATCGAGGCTGTCGCTGAAAAATGCGGTGTCGCGAGCGAAAATGTCGTCCTGTCGTTTGGAACATCGATGGCAAACCACCTTGCGATGGCGGCGATCATCGAGCCGGGCGACGACGTCCTGATCGAGCGGCCCGCTTACGAACTGATCGTTTCTGCCGCTGAATATCTCGGTGCTAATGTTATTTTCTTCGATCGTCGCCATGAAAACGGCTACGCCGCGGACGTCGAAGAAATGTCAAAGATCATAACTGGCAAAACCAAACTCGTTATTCTGACTAACCTGCATAACCCGTCGAGCATCTACGCGGACGAATCAACTATCAAGCAGATCGCGAGTGCCGCCAAACGTGTTGGAGCCAGACTGCTTGTCGACGAAGTTTATCTCGACACGATGTTTGAGGAGGCACCACGACCGTCGTTCCATCTGGCAGACAACATAGTCGTTACAAATAGCCTCACCAAAACCTACGGGTTGTCGGGCCTTCGCTGCGGCTGGATCCTGGCCGACAAAGCGTTGGCTGAGAAAATGCATCGGCTAAATGACCTCTTCGGTGCCACCAATGTGCACGTTGCCGAACGTTTAAGCATTATCGCTTTAAGGAATCTCGGTGTTTTCCGAGACCGGGCAAAAACGCTATTAGGCACGAATCGGCCGATACTCAGGGGTTTTCTTGATTCCCGCAACGATATCGAGGCGGTCCGGACGAAATATGGTACGACGGCCTTTCCAAGGCTTTTGAACGGTAAAAATGAAGCTCTATATAACCTCCTTCGCGATAAATATGAAACGAGCGTCGTGCCGGGCAGTTTTTTCTATGCGAATGACCATTTTCGAATCGGCATAACGTGCGATACGGAAATGCTGCGCGAGGGCCTCGACCGTCTGGGAATGGCTCTTGACGAGTTGAGCCGATAAAAATTCAGTCTTGCCCGTTTGCATCCAATCCCAATTCCCGGATGCTGATTTCGCGCATTTCGACTTTGCGTATTTTTCCGGTGACTGTCATCGGAAAGCTATCGGTAAATCGAACGTAGTGCGGAATCTTGAAATGAGCGATCTGCCCTTTGCAAAATGCTTTAACGTCGTCGACGGTCAGGGTTTCGCTCTCTTTCACACGGACCCACGCCATCACTTGTTCGCCAAATTTAGGATCAGGCACGCCGATGACCTGGACGTCACTGATCGATGGATGCGTGTATAGAAATTCCTCGATCTCTCGCGGATAAACATTCTCGCCGCCGCGGATGATCATATCCTTGATGCGTCCGACGATCCGGATATAACCTTCGTCGTCCATCGTCGCCAGGTCGCCGCTGTGCATCCATCGGGCCGCGTCAATCGCGTTGTGCGTGGCCTCGGGGTTGTTCCAATACCCCAGCATCACGTTATATCCGCGAGCGCAAAATTCCCCCGGTGTTCCCCGCGGGACGGTCAGGGCCGAGTCGGGATCAATGATCTTAATTTCTACATGCGGATGGATCTGGCCAACGGTACTCACTTGTTTCTCGAGCGGCGTTCCGATACGTGTTTGGGTGCTGATGGGACTCGTTTCGGTCATCCCGTAGCCGATCTGCATTTCAGGAATATGCATCTGGCTTTGGACTTTTTTCATTACCTCGATCGGACACGGCGAACCGGCCATGATACCCGTTCGCAAGCTGGTCAGGTCGTATTGCTCAAAATCAGGCAAGCTGAGTTCGGCGATGAACATCGTCGGGACGCCGTACAGAGCGGTGGCCCGTTCACGCTGAACGGCGGCCAGCGTCGCGGCCGGTTCGAACCCTTCGCTCGCATAGATCATGGCCGCCCCGTGTGTCATGCAGCAAAGATTGCCCATCACCATTCCGAAGCAATGGTATAAAGGAACCGGAATCACTAATCGGTCGTTTTCCGTAAAATTCATCAACTCAGCGCCAAAATACCCATTGTTGAGGATATTGTGGTGGCTGAGAGTCGCACCTTTCGGAAAGCCGGTCGTGCCACTGGTGTATTGGATATTAATCGGTTCGTCGGCCGACAGGCTGTTTTGCCGATCGGCCAAGGCATCATCGGAAATGTCTTTGGCTAGTTCCAAAAAGGTGTTCCAGGTCAACATGCCTTGTTTCTCGTCTTCGGCGAGGCGAATGATCGTATGCAGGAGCGGGACCTTTGCGGCGTTTACGGACCTTTTTTCAATACCGGACAGCTCTGGCGCGAGTTCGTAGAGCATGTCGGCGAAATTTGAGCTTCTGAATTGGTCGGCCATTACAAGGGTTTGGCAGCCCGATTGATTTAGAGCATATTCCAACTCGTGCACAAAATAACTTGGGTTGATGTTGACCAGGATGGCACCGATCTTAGCCGTGGCGAACTGCGTGACCGTCCATTCAAACCGGTTTGGAGCCCACATACCGACACGGTCGCCTTTGTTGACGCCCAACGCTAAAAACGCTTTGGCACAGTCATCCACGGCAGCCTTAAGTTCCCGATAATTGAAACGGACATTTTGATGCCGCACGATCAAAGCGTCGTTATCTGGAAAACAAGCGGCAGTCTGGTCAAACATGTCGCCGATCGTGAAACCGAGCAATGGTTTCGAGCTGGTACCGCTTAGATAACTTAGCGAATTAGACATATTTGTTTAAGAAATCGACGGCAGCCGTCAACACAATTTCTTTGGCGTCCCGATGCGGCGTATGGTTACAGTGCGGAATCATCAAGACCTCAGCATTTTTGCCAATTCCCCTAGCGATTCGGATGACCTGTTCCTTTGTCCCGTACTCATCGTCTTCGCCCTGGATGATCAAGGCCGGGCAATTGATATTGGCTAGCTCAGCCTCAATGTTCCACTCCAGGAACGACTCGTCCAGCCAGGTATCGACCCAACTGTTCCACAGATCTTCCGTTTTGTCACCATGATAGCGGCCCAGACGCCCGGTCAGAAACTGTTTCCGAGGCCCAGCTGCCTTGATGCCGTCGAGTGTCTCAGTCTCGACAAACACATGGGCAGCCTCAGAAACAAGGGCCTTTGTCGGAAATCGTGATGCATGCAATAGCGCGATCGAACCACCGTCGCTATGCCCCCAAAGGATCGGGTCGCGGATCTGAAACTGCTCCAGGACATCCGGTAGCACCGTCCAGGCCTCGTAATGCATAAACGTAACGTCTTTTTTTCGATCCGATGTACCGGACAGGCCGTGACCGAGCCGGTCGTACGAGAAAAGATTGATGCCCAATTTCCCGCATAGAACCTCCGGAAAATCTTTCCATTGGGCCGTCGAACCCAATGCCTCGTGCAAAAACACAACGGTCGGCTTCTCAGACGCGTCGGCGACCGTTTGAGCAATCGTGTACAGGCGTCCGCCGTCAATTGTTATGTAGCGCTCTTCCAGATCTTTCATATTACATCAGATTTTCCGTTCGCTGCTGCTCCACACTTCAGCACTGGTTTTCGGCTTTTTGTTCATCGTTCATCATTCTGAATTCATCATTCGCCTTCCCTGTCCCGCTTGTCCCACCGTTCTCCCGCAGTTCGAATACGGTCGATTTTCTGACCACGGCCTCAGACTCAAGACTAGCTCCCTGTCCCACGTGTCCCAAACGCTTTTTGTCCCGCTGACCCTTTGAAGCGTTTAGGTCAGATGACCATAAATACTTAAAATACAGATGTTTAGCGTGGCGAAACGCCTCCCAACCTCCGTTCGCCCCGTAAACCAGCAACGGCAAAAGTATGAAGAATTAACAATATTTCATAATTATTGCGACATATTGCGAATTTTTCCCATTATAGATCAGCCTTGGGACAGTTTTGGGGATAGTGCCCGGGTTGAATTTTAGAACCGGAATAATCCGTTGAAGAATATTCGGGGATGCGATCGATTCTTGGTTAAAACTCAAAATTCACACAGACCGGATATCAAATAGCATCCCAAGATGCTCAAGCATCTCAAAAACTGTATTAAGTATAGCACGTTGTGCCAATGCCAGAATGCCGACGAATCGGCGTTATTGGCCACAGTTAATATCCCTCGAACTTGAGCGAGTGCTCCAACTGAAAAAAAATAATTCGTTGACCGCTTGGTGCCTAGACACTTATTATTTATTGCCGAGGAGCAAAATTACCTAAATAACACGCTAGGCGTAATCCTTTGTTCCGACAGGCTGAATAATAAATCGTTGACCTCGTTGAAAAGACTCTTTACCATGACCATTGTGTAAGGACGGCTGGCTAGTTTCGTTCGGAGTGCAAAATGTCTTCAATAAGGGCCGCGGCCCGCTTCGTGATATTTCTCAAATCGCCTAAGCGAATCGTGATATTGATTGCGATCCTGGTTTCGCCAGTCTTTTTTAACATTTGGCTTGGCGAAAACCGTGCCGAATACCAGACGAAAGGCGCCAATGAGGCTTCTGGCCAGTTAGACGGTCCATCCCGGGCAGATTTCGTTTCGGCCTACGGGCGTGTTGAGATGGGCTTCGAAGCAAATAAGGGGCAAACCGACCGCTCAGTGAACTTTATCTCGCGGGGTGTCGGCTATGCTCTCTTTCTAAAGCCGGACGAAGCGGTTTTCGCTCTCTTAAGAAATGAGCACGCTGATAAGCGATCGGTCGCCCTAGACGTCAGCTCAGAAACGGCGAGACTCGATATCGGCGGCAAAAACGTTGACGCTAACACTTCCAAGTCTCAGTCGGTGCTTCGATTAAAGCTTGCCGGTGCGAACCCAGCCGCCCAGGTCGCCGGAGTGAATGAACTTGCGGGAAAGGCCAACTACTTTATCGGAAACGATCCCACCAAGTGGCATACAGATGTTTCAACATACTCCCGCGTCCGCTATAGCGAGGTCTACAAGGGCGTTGCCGTCGAGTATTACGGCAATCAACGCCAGCTCGAGTATGACTTTCGCGTCGAACCGGGAGCGGACTACCGTCAGATCTCACTGAATTTTGCCGGCGCCGATTCCGTGTATGTAGAGCCGGAAACGGGTGACCTGCTCGTCAATGTGGGGGGGCAGACCGTCCGACAGCACAAGCCGATCGTCTACCAGGAAGCGAACGGAGAACGTACGGAAGTCGAGGGATGGTTCGCGGTCGACCGTGCTAGCCGTGTCGGCTTTGAGATCAGAGAATATGATCCAGACAAGCCGCTCGTCATCGACCCAGTTCTTGTCTATTCTACATATCTTGGCGGCAACTCATTCGAATCTGGAACGGGCGTTGCATTCGATTCCTTCGGCGATATCTACATTACTGGATATACGAAATCAAGCAATTTCCCCATAAACAACGGCCTTTTTCCGACTCCTAATGGTGATGCGGACGTTTTCATCACAAAGATCAATTCTTCCGGTTCGGTGATACTTTTTTCGACATACATTGGCGGCTCATCTGATGAGAACGCAACTGGCATCGCTGTTGATTCTTCCGGCAACGCCTACATTACCGGACAGACGGGCTCTTTCAATTTTCCGACGGTGTCCCCGATCCAAAGCTGCGGCAATTGCAGCCCAAACGCCTTCGTGACAAAGATAAACTCAAATGGCTCGGCGCTTATGTATTCTACCCAACTGGGCGGGAGCCAGCCCGATAATGCTTTTTGCATAGCCGTTGGGTCAGACGGGGCGGCATATGTTGCAGGGACCACGCAGTCAAGAGACTTCCCTGTAACAGCCGGCGCCTTCCAAACCACGCATGGCAGCGGGGCCGGAGGGCTTGATGGGTTCATTACCAAGATTAACGCGGCTGGTTCGGCAATGGCATATTCCACGTATCTCGGCGGCTCGGCCGATGTGCGAGCGTTCGGTATCGCGGTCGATAATTCGGGAAACGCTTATGTTACGGGAGACACAAGCGAGGGGTTGCCCCTGGTAGCTCCGATCCAGCCGGTTTACGGGGGCGGGCCACGTGATATTTTTGCCACAAAAATAAATGCTGCCGGGTCCGGCCTAACTTACTCGACGTATCTTGGCGGTGACGGAAATGAGCTAGGTTCCGCAATTGCTCTAGATTCCGCAGGCAATGCATTCATCACCGGATACACGCTTTCAACGAATTTTCCCACGGTCAACGCCTTGCAAGCGACCAAAGGAACGAACGACGAAGCTTTTGTAACAAAGATAAATGCTGGTGGTTCCGCCCTAACCTATTCAACCTATCTAGGCGGCGGCGGTAACGATAGAGCATATGGCATAGCCGTTGATTTATCCGGAAGCGCTTACGTGACCGGTGTAACGGATTCAAGTGATTTCCCGACTGCGGCCGCTATCCAGCCGACACATAACGGCTTACAGGACGCATATATCACAAAGTTCAATCCTACAGGCCAGACGCTAACCTATTCGACATATTTAGGAGGACGAGGATCGGACGGAGCCAACGCAGTGGCTGTAGACTCATCGGGAAATGCATGCATTACCGGGGCCGCAGAGGCCAACTTCCCCTTGCAGGCACCACTCCAGGGAAGCTTTCGAGGGGCGCAGGATGTTTTTGTGGCACTAATCGCGGACGCACCTGATGTGACGCCCTCGCCGACGCCGACGCCGACCCCGACGCCCACACCAACGCCGACCCCAACACCCACGCCCACACCTACGCCAACTCCGGGGTCTACTCCCGTACCGGCATCCCCCGGAGATCTCGTGATCAGCCAGATATATGGCGGCGGAGGGACGGCCGGTGCAACGTATCACAACAGCTACGTCGAGATCTTTAATCGGAATTCGTCTCCGATAATTACCCATGCGTATGCGATCGCGATGGGCCTTGGGATCGGTCCCGTCGACCGCAGTTTTGGCAAATCCGGTTCGCAGGGCATCGTAATACAGCCCGGCCAGCACTTATTGGTGCAAATGGGCAGCGGCGGAGCCAGCGGTGCCGCGCTCCCACAACCGGATCTGGACGTTCAATCCAGTTCGCCCAGCTCATTCTTTAGCTTTTCAGGAAAGCTTGCTCTGACAGGCGAGACGGCAAACAACAGCGTATTTGCCGCCTGCCCGCTAGCCGCGCAAGGTCTGCTCGATTTCGTCGGATTTGGCGCCACCAACTGCTATGAGGGTAGCGGCCCGGCAGGAGCTTTAAGCGTCACTGCGGCCGCATTGCGAAATAATAACGGCTGTACCGATACCAACGATAATGCAAACGACTTTGCGATCGGTGCACCGAACCCGCGCAACAGCAGCTCGCCATTTAACCCATGCGCCACGCCCACACCGACTCCGACCCCAACTCCGACGCCTACGCCTACGCCAACCCCGACGCCGCTTCCCAAGGAGCGATTCGACTTTGACGGCGACGGGAAGTCGGATGTTTCGGTGTTCCGACCGTCGGTCAACACCTGGTATTTGAACCGATCTCAATCAGGGTTTGCCGCATTTCAGTTTGGGGCTGCCGGGGATCTTTTGACGCCGGCGGATTTTACCGGTGACGGGAAAACCGACATCGCAGTGTTCAGGCCGTCGGTTGGGACTTGGTTCGTAATGCGGAGTGAGGACAATACTTTTTATGGGGCTGGGTTTGGCACGAGTGGGGATATCCCCGCACCAGCCGACTTCGACGGTGATGGGAAGGCGGATCAGGCGGTTTTTAGGCCTTCGAATGGGACGTGGTATTTGCAGCAGTCGACGGCTGGTTTTTCGGCGGTACAGTTTGGCATTGCCGAGGACAGACCGGCGGTTGGGGATTTTGACGGCGACGGGAAGGCGGATATTGCCGTGTACAGGCCGTCGAGCGGGTATTGGTATCGCCTCAACAGTTCTAACAATTCATTCTTTGCGGTCCAATTCGGTGCGGCGGGCGACAAGATCGTTCCGGCCGACTATACGGGCGACGGTAAGACGGACGTCGCGGTCTGGCGGCCTTCGAACGGGACGTCGTATGTGCTCAGGAGCGAGGACCTCTCGTTCTACGGTGCGGGATTCGGCATAAGTGGCGATCTGCCCGCACCGGGTGACTATGACGGCGACGGCAAGGCAGACATCGCGGTTTACCGTCCTTCTGCCGGCACCTGGTACATGCAGCAATCGACATCCGGGTTTACCGCGGTTCCGTTTGGGATAGCCGAAGACATACCAACGCCGAACGCTTTTGTGTATTAAAGATTGGAAGCCCGCGGATCGTGTCGGTAGCCCGGGAGTGATCGAGGGCGGATCTGCCTTGTCACTGCGCGACTTCAGGGCAAGATCGGACGCCCGCGTTCACACTTGGGCTACGGACACACGTCGCTTTCGTGATCGATAGGCGCGCACACACGGATCGAGCGGCATGTTCAGCCAAAAAATAATGATCAATATTCGCGAGACGTTTGGGGACATCGACATATACCTTTTTGACCAGATCCAAAAGGGTAGATTTGCGCCTGGGATGAAGATACTCGACGCGGGCTGTGGTGGCGGGAGGAACATTGTGTGGTTTCTCCGAAACGGCTTCGATGTTTTTGGGGTCGATAGGGACGATGGGTCCGTTGCAAGGGTCCGAAACCTCGCGAAGAGCGTCGCACCCGAGCTGCCGCCGGAGAATTTTCAAAGATCAACGCTTGAGTCGATCCCATTTCCCGACGAGAGCTTTGACTGGGTGATCTGCAACGCTGTGCTGCATTTTGCGGAAGGCCGCGATCATTTTGGCCGGATGGTTGCCGAAATGTGGAGCAAGCTCAAACCTGGCGGAATATTTTTTGCCCGGCTCGCGTCATCGATAGGGATCAGGGAACTGCTGGTGCCGACCTCAAACGACCGCTACATGATGCCTGATGGTAGCGAGCGATTTATTGTAGATGAACAAATGTTAAAAGAGTCTGCTGCAAATATTGACGGCACATTTCTCGAACCTATCAAGACGACCAACGTCGAAAATCTCAGATGTATGACGACCTGGGTCCTGGCTAAGTAAGAATGTCGCTGAAAGTGACAAATGCAATAGCCGGGTGTGAAACGCCCGGTTGGATCTGCAGAACATGATCTCTGATCTGTAAGGGTCACGCTACGGTGTTAGTTATTTGACCCTTACAGGGTCCGTAATCTCTCGCTCGACTTATCGTAGGGTTTCGCTCGTCGGACCTCGCTGCACCCCACGCTATTGTATTTTTCCCCTTCAGGGAACTTGATTCCCTAGGGAAACTGGTTATGTTTAGCTAAAATCAAAAACAGCAAGTTTTCAGGGGAGCAACCGTGCTGAGAGTTGTCCATAAGGTGGACATTACCCTAAAAACCTGACGCGGATAATGCCGCCGGAGGAAGAAAAACTATGGATAAGCAATTAGCTGTCAGCAGTCAGCAGTCAGCAGAAAAGAGCAGCGATGAGGTGAAATTGCCGGCTTCGCGTAAAACTTACGTCGAGACCAACGGTGTCAGTAGCCCGCACGTAAGTAAGGGCTCATCTAAGCCAACACACAACTTCAATTTGCGAGTACCGTTTCGTGAGATCGCGTTGTCACCGTCAAAGGATTTTGACGGCACTTTGCAGGAAAATCCGCCGGTTCGCGTCTATGACACAAGCGGCGTTTGGACCGATCCGGAAACGAAATGCGACGTTCGCGAAGGCCTTCCTGCTCTTCGCCGTGATTGGATCGTCAGCCGCGGCGATGTCGAGGAATATGAGGGCCGCGAGATCGTGCCGCAAGATAATGGATATCTGACCAAGGGAGCGGAAGAGATCGCGAAAGCCAATGAACGCGGCACTCTGGAAGAGTTTCCAGGGCTTCGGCGTGCCCCACTGCGGGCAAAAAGCGGAGCGTGTGTAACGCAGATGCACTACGCACGAAAGGGAGTTATTACTCCGGAGATGGAATATGTGGCGATTCGCGAAAATCTAGACCGGCAGGCCGCACGCGATCATTTGGAGATCGCTGAAAGAAGCGACCGTTCGTCGCTGAACCATCAGCATAAGGGAGATTCTTTCGGAGCAGCAATACCTGAATTCGTCACACCGGAATTTGTCCGCAGTGAGGTTGCTCGAGGGCGGGCGATCATTCCAAACAACATCAACCATCCAGAGAGCGAACCGATGGCTATCGGACGCAATTTTCTCGTCAAGATCAACGCGAATATCGGTAATTCCGCCATCGCGTCGAGCATTGAAGAGGAAGTTGAGAAGATGCGTTGGTCGACGCTGTGGGGAGCGGACACGGTGATGGACCTGTCGACGGGGAAGAACATTCACGCGACGCGCGAATGGATATTGCGAAACTCGCCGGTGCCCATCGGCACGGTCCCGATCTATCAGGCTCTTGAAAAAGTGAACGGCAAGGCCGAGGATCTAACGTGGGAAATTTACCGCGACACTTTGATCGAACAAGCCGAACAGGGTGTCGATTATTTTACGATCCACGCCGGCGTTCGTCTGCCGTATATCCCGATGACGGCGAAACGTACAACGGGAATTGTCAGCCGCGGCGGTTCGATCATGGCCAAATGGTGTCTTGCTCATCACGAGGAAAGTTTCTTGTACACAAGGTTTAGAGATATCTGCGAGATCATGCGGATGTATGATGTTGCGTTCTCGCTAGGAGATGGGTTGCGGCCTGGCTCGATCGCGGACGCCAACGACGAGGCCCAGTTTGCCGAACTGGACACGCTTGGCGAGTTGACCAAGATCGC